>DATNDQ010000136.1:0-32360 GCA_035553475.1 Gemmatimonadales bacterium | reverse complement strand
CAAGCGCGTCAGGATGGGTGGTCGCGCCCCGTAGTGCCCCCGACACCACCGCGACCTCGAACACGCCCAGCCGATGGTCCGGCACCAGGCGGCGCCGGAGATCATCGACGTCACGCTGCCAGCGGTCGGGACTCATGCCTGCGCTCGATCCGCGAGCCCCGGAACGTCGGCGGTACCGCGCGCCATCCGGACGGCACGCTCGAGTGCCGTCGCCATGACGTCCGCCACCAGGGATTCCACCTGCAGAGGAGACTTGGCCTGGACTTCGGCGGTACTCAACCCGAAGCAAATGTCTCCGTCGAACAGGGTACCATAAGGCGTAATCCGGCGGGCCAACGCGTCACACCCCACGCGGCCGAGTTCCTCGAGTCCCACGCGATCCATCTCCACGTTGGTCGCGACGACCGCCAGCGTCGTGTTCGACACCGCCTGCGCCATCCGTCCGAAGAGGGCGCCACCCGCGGCCAGGTATGCCTGCCCGTCCCGCGGTTTCCCATCGGCTCCGCGCGCGCCCGCGAGGATTCGCCCATCGGGTCCACGCACGTCGCCCAGGGCGTTCACGACGACCAGCGCGGCCACCACCACGTCCCCCACTTCTACCGCCCAGGTGCCCAGACCGCCCTTCATCGCGTGCTCGGGGCCCGTGACCTTCCCGACGGTGGCTCCCGCGCCTGCGCCAACCGATCCCTCGGCGACCGTCGTTCCCGCGGCCTCGCACGCCGCGAAGGCATCATCGGCCCTGGGCCACCGGGCCGCACCGTCGGCGGGGAGATCGAAGATCACGGCTGCCGGAACGATCGGGACCACCTGCGTCGGCGACACCGGAAGCCCTCGTCCCTTCTCCCGCAACCACCGCATCACGCCATCGGCTGCCCCCAGACCATAGGCCGAGCCACCGGTCAGGAGGACGGCGTCGATGTGCGGGACCAGGTGCCGGGGCGCCAGGGCGTCGAACTCGCGGGTGCCCGTCGCGCGTCCCCGGATGGCGGCCGCTGCCCGCATCCCCCCCTTGGGGGAGAGGATGACCGTGCACCCGGTTCCCCCGGACGGGTGGGTCCAATGGCCCACGGTGATCCCGGAAACCGCCGTCAGGGCTGGAAGAAATGGGGATTTCATTTGCGTCCGAAGATAGCGCTGAATACCTTCGTGGCCACATGACCGCCGCCGCGACTCCCACCAGCGTCCTGGTCGTCGACGACGAGGACTCCATCCGCCAAGCCCTGGAGCGTTTTGTAACGCGCCTCGGGTACCGCGCCGTGATGGCACGAGACGGCGTCACCGCGCTCGAGCGGGTGGCGCAGAATCGCTTCGAGCTGATGTTGTGCGACGTCCGCATGCCCGGCGTGAGCGGCGTGGAGCTCGTGCCCCGGGTGCTGGAGCGCGATCCCGACGTCGCGATCCTGATGCTCACCGCGGTCGACGAGCCCCGCACCGCCGTGGAATGTCTGAAGCTCGGCGCCTACGACTACCTCATCAAACCGGTCGACCTGGATGAGCTGGAGCTGGCGATGCGGAGAGCCCTGCGCCGGCGGCAGCTGGAGATGGAGCGCCGGGAGCTGGAGCGGTGGCTGACGAGCGAAGTACAGGTCCGCACCAAGGAGCTCGAGGAGCGGACGGCGGCGCTGGAAGAGGTCGTCTTTGGCGCGCTGGCCGCGGCCCGGGACTGGCCGGGGGCCGAGGCGGCGATCAAGACCCTCGCGAAGGAACTGGGGATGACGGAGGACGAGGTGCGGAAGGAAATCCGGGTGCGCGGCCTCTAGTTCGCCGCGCCCGCCTTTTCCTGGCAGGCCTTGCACCGCGTGACACCCCGGAAGGTGCAGATCAGGCAGATGAAGGTCCCGCAGTCCTGGCACGGATACCCCTCGGACGCCCGCTCTTCGTTTCCGCACGCGCGACAGCGCATCCCGTCGTGCTCTTTGAGTTTTTCTTTCTCCGCCATGCGAACCTCAGAGATCCAGTGAGTACGCCTTAATCTTGTTGATCAACGTCGCGCGCGAAATGCCGAGCTCCTTGGCGGCCCGCGTGCGGTTGCCGCCATGATGCCGCAACGCCCGCTCGATCTGCGCTTTTTCGACGTCCGCCAGACTCTGCGGTTGATGCCGCGATCCCGCGGTCGGCCGCCGGAGCTCCGCGGGCAGATGCTCGAGCGCGATCTGCGGCTGCCCCCGCGCCAGAATCATGGCCCGCTCCAGAACGTTGCGCATCTCCCGGACGTTCCCGGGCCAGGGTGCCGAGAGGAGCCGGTCGAGGGCCTCGGTCGAGCATTCCGAGGGGGAGCCCGGAAGTTGCCGCTGCAGGTCCCCCATGATCTTGGTCAGCAGGGCGATCCGGTCTTCGCGCGAGCGGTCCCGGACGGCCGGCAGCCGGAGCGGCATCACGGAGAGCCGGTAGTAGAGATCCTCACGGAACCGCCCGGCGTTCACGTCGCTGACCAGATCCCGGTTGGTCGCCGCGATCAGCCGGACGTCCACCGTCAGCTCCCGCGTGCCTCCGAGGCGCCGGAACGTCTTGGTCTCGAGCACTTTCAGCAGCTTCGGCTGCAGCTCGCCCGCCAGATCCCCGATCTCGTCCAGAAACAACGTCCCGCCATCCGCCAGCTCGAAGAGTCCCTGCTTCCTCTCCTTCGCGTCCGTGAACGCCCCACGCTCATGCCCGAAGAGCTCCGAGTCCAGAAACGTGGCCGACAATCCGGCGCAGTTCACTTCGATGAAGGGACCGGCCGATCGGGGGCTCAGGCGATGCACCAGGCGCGCGGCCCAACCCTTGCCCGTCCCGCTCTCTCCCGTGAGGAGCGCCGTCGTGCGCTCGCTCGAGGCCAGGAGTTTCACCTGCCGGGCCAGCTCCTGCATCGTCGAAGACACACCGAGCCCGTCGAGGCCGTCCCCGGCGACACCAGCGGCGAGCCGTTCGTTCTGGCGGCGCAGGCGTACCTTCTCCGAGATTCGCGCAACCGCGGCGGCCAGGTGCGGCATGTCCACCGGCTTGGTCAGAAAGTTCTCCGCACCCAGCTGCATGGCCTGCACGGCCGTCTGGATGTCGCCATGTCCGGTGAGGAGCACGACGGCCGCGTTCTTGGCGCGCAGCTGCTCGAGCCCCGTCAGGCCGTCGGCGTCGGGCAAGTGGAGGTCGAGGACCACGACATCGGGCCGCATGCGGTCGAAGGTATCCAGCCCCTCCTTCACCGTCCCCTCGCGATAGACCTCGGCGCCCAGCCGCTCGAAGTACGCCCCGATGGAGCGAAGGACCCCTTCGTCATCGTCGATGAGCAGAATGCTATCGGCCATTCGAGCTCCTTTTCCCCATGCCTCCGGGGACGGTGGCCGGATCCACGAGAATGGTCAGCGCACCCGGCACGACTTCAACGTCGAAGGGCGTCCCCCCCGCCAGCTCGCCGTCGAGCTGAACAGGACGCGGCGCACCCTCCGGAACCTCGACTGTGATGGAGCGGCCCCGGGCACTCCAGATCCGTCCCGAGGCGTCGGTCGCGCCGCGGGTCCGGAGGAACGTCAGGAACGACACGACGCTGTCGAACGCCCCGTCCGCACGCAGGGCGAGAACGTCGAAGACGCCGTCGTTGGGCCACACGGCGGGAGACACCTTTACGACGCCGGGGACCAGCTCGCGGCAGTTAGCGATCAGTACCATGGACGCGTCCACCACGTGCTCGACCCCGTCCACGGTGACCCGGTGCGTGACCGACGTGACCTGGGGCAGCGTGGTGAGGGCCTTGATGAAGTAGGCCCCGATTTTCCAGCGCCGTTTGAACATGGTGTCCGTGGCGGCCATGATTTGCGCGTCATAGCCGGCGCCCGCGCAGACCGCGAAGAAATGCTCGCCGTCGGCGCGGCTCACCCGCCCCAGATCCATGGCGTAGGGAGCGCCCTTCAGAATCGCCCGGGCGGCCCGCACCGGATCGGTCGGCAGCCGGAGGTTCCGCGCGAGGATGTTGCCGGTGCCTCCGGCGACGAGCCCCAGCGGGATTCCACTCCCCACCAGGCCGGCGGCCACCTGCATGGCCGTCCCATCGCCACCCACCGACAACAACGCATCGAACCCGCCATGTCGCTCGGTGGCCGCTTCGGTGGCGAAGCGCCGCGCATCGCCGGGGGCCGCCGTCGCCAGCACTTCGACGCGCCACCCCGCGCTCCGGAGCGTGTCCCGCACCGAGAGCACCGCGCGGGCGTCGGTCCGCGCCGCGGCCGGATTGGTGATGAGCAGGACGCGGGGCACTAGTAGCGCCGTTCCCAGAACAGATCGAGACCGATCTGTCGCGTGGCCCCCAAGCCGGCCAATCCGTTCAGGAACGTCTGATTGCAGGTGGTGACGGGCTCGAAGCTCGCCTCCGTCCGCCACTCCGGACTGATCCGGAATTGGAGACTCGCGCCGAGCGTGCTGCTCAAATCGAACGAGCCGTTATTGCTTCCGCTGTTGCTCCCGCAGTAGCCCGCGTTCAGCACCAGGAAGGTCTTCCGACCGATCTGCCACCCCGCCGCGAGTTGTGCACCGGAGAGTCCCGTTCCCGTGCCACTCTCCGGATGCAGCTCGAAATAGTCGATGGGGATCCCGAGATCGGAAACCACGCTCTGCTCCAGCTGACCCGACACCAGGTTGGCGACCGCTGACGTCACCATCGCACTGCGGCTCGCGACGGATCCTTGCTCCCCGCCGATCGGTGCCGACGGCTGGCCGAACAGCAAATACGAAATGATCTCGGTCTGTGACATGTTGGGCTGGTCGGCCGACAGCGTCAGCTTCGGCACGAGCAGAGAACCGCCGATGTTGGCGATCACCGTGATGTTCTCGGGTCCGGTGCTCAATCCCCCCGGCGTGTTGGTGTGCACGACGTGCGTCGCGCGAATGTTCAAGCCGGCGTCGAGATCGGGGGTCCCGAAAAACGTCACCGTCCCCTGCGTGACCGTGAAGTCCTTCGTGACGGGCTTCAGGGTCAGGCGGTAGGTGCCCCGGGGCGTCTGCAGGGTGCCTGAGATCAGGTAGTTCTTCAGCCGCTTGTTCATGTCCACGGCGCCGGCGAGCTGAATGTTCGCCTCGTTGGACCGGAGCCACACGTCGTTTCCCATGGTCAGGTGCAGCCCATCGACCCGCAGGCTGTCCAGGAATACACTCTGGAACGCCGGACCCAGCCGCTCCCGCTTGATCAAGTCGGCCAGGGACGTATCGATCAGCGACGCGATCCACGGATCGGGCGAATCCAGGTTGATCACGCGCTTGTTCACGAGATCGGCGAAGTAGAGCACGCCGCTCGTGACGGTGCCGCGGCCTCGCACCGTCGCCCCGAATACGGGACCCGTCAGATCCAGCTCCGCGGTCGCCGTGACCGCCAGAGAATTCCTGATGTCCAGCGCCTTGAACCGGTCCGCCGAGACGTGCAGGGCGAGTACCGGTCTCGACAATTCATCGAGGCGAACGATGCCCGTTATGGTGGCCGTGCCTCGATCGCTGTGCGCAGTGACGGATTCCACCCCGATCGTGTCACCCGAAAGACGGAACCGGCCCCGCAACTGCTCGTAGCGTGCCCCGATGGACGGTATCGTCGCCGCGGCCGAGTCGATCGCGACCGTGCCGTCGAGACGGAGGGGGTCCCAGGTGCCCCGGATGCCGGCGTCCGCCGAGAGGTAGCCGGACACTCGCTTCAGGACCGGCGTGACAGCCTCAAGGACGGAGAGGTCGACGGAATCGGCCACCGCGCGCACGACGAGCGTGTCGGGAAGCTGACGCCGGTCCACTCGTTCGAGTGCCAGGTCGAGCGGGAGGTGGGCCGTCAGGTTGAGCACCCGCTGGCCCGACCGCCAGACGTGCATGGTGCCGTCGAGACGTTGGTCCTGGTATCCGATGGTCCCATCGACATATGGCGTGCTGAAATCCCCGAACGACGCCCCGGACATGGCGAATGACCCCGTGTACGTCGGCCGCGACCGGGTGCCGGCGATGCCGAGCGTCGCGGTCATGGTCCCGCCGACGCCGGCCGTATCGCGCTCCAGCAAGGCGTAGATCCCGGCGATCGGAACCCCGACCACCTGCAGGTTGGCCTGGCCCGGACCATTCTGATGCAAGTCGGCCTGGCCGGACACCTTGCCCTGACCGCCCTTCTGCGAGAGCGAGATTTGACCGACGCGAATCGCGGTGTCGTTGACCGTGATGTCCACCGGCGCGTCCAGGGTCCAGACCCCGCCGGGAGCCGTCACTCCCAGTGAGTCGATGCCCACCGAGGTCGTGCCCGGACCGCGATGCAGACGTCCGCCCCCGGCCACCGACGCGAGGTCTCCGAGCCCGGTCTCGAGATTCCAGGTCAGCGAGTCGGCCGTTCCTCGAGCCGCAGCGCGGGTCGCCTCGAGCCGTGCACCAAGTCCGCGCGCCGAATCGAAAGCCACATCGGCCGTGACACGCGGCACCGCGCCGGGCAACATCTGGAAGTGGGTCAGCGCTCCGGAGAAGTACAACCCACGGGCGCGCAGCCGGTCGAATGATCCCCGCACCGTCACGGTCAGAGAATCGAGGGCCCCGTCCAGCGTCACGCTCGCGCGCGCATCGCCGATGAGGGGAGCAACCGTTCCGTCCGGAGCGCGGGCGCGGCCGGTGACCCACGTGAGCAGGGAGTCGAGACCGTCTACCGAATCCGCCTCGACGTCGAGAATCAATGAGCCGCTGGCGGGCCGGCGCCATCCGATATCCCCGAGCCCGGTGACGCGGACGCCCGGTTGGTGCAGGAGCAAGGAATCGAGATAAAGGTGGTTGTCGGCAAACCGGGCCCCGACATACCCACCGTCGAGCGCCGCCCCGGCGATCATCGAGGGGTCGAACGTGGCCTGGAAGGATCCGGTCGGGGCGCGGCCGCTGTCCGCCTCGATACTGCCGCTCGCGCGCCCGGCCAGGCGAGCTGGTGGCGCCCCGGCGATCCAGGTCTGCGGATCGAAGTCGGTCCACGACACCTGGGCGTCACGGGTGCCGAAGTGACCGGCATGAGCCAGGTCGATGGTGCCGTCGGCCTTCACGTGGCCGTCACCCGACAGCCCGGTGAGATCGACGTGCGTCGAAAGGGCCCCGGGCGTGCCGGTGGCCCGGAGGGTGCCCGCCACTGAGCCGCGCACCGCCAGTCCCGGGAAGCTCGACTGGAGGCCGTCGAACGACAGCGTATCAGCCGTGAGGTCGGCGTTGACGCCCAACGTGTCGGTCCGCGAGTCAAACGCGAGCGAGCCGGAGGCAACCGTCGCCGGCGCGGGCCCATCATGCTGCCGGAGTGCGCCCGCGAAGTGAACGTTTCGAATGCGTCCGTTGAGCGTCCCGGAGGCGTCGAGGGTGCCTTTGAGCGGCAAGCCAGGGATCACTCGGCGCGCCGTCGCCAGATCGATGTCCGCCGATTGGACGTTGAAAGGCGAGAACCGCAGTCCGAGCGGCGCCCCGGCACCCACGGTTCCGCTCCCCTTGATCCGGGATACCGGCCAACCCGGAACCAGCGAGTCCCGGAAGGTCCAGTCGGCGTCCAACGCCATCGCGTCGATGTCCCCGTTCACCGTGGTGTGCCCGTCGAGGCGGCCCATGAACGGCAATGAATCAATGAAGGGCTCGGCGAAGGACAGATCGAAGTTCTGAGCCGTGAGATCCCCCGCATTGAGCGCGGCGAGGCCGACGCCGGCCCGCGAGAGCGCCGTCACGTGGCCGGTGAGCCGGCCGCCGTGATAGGTCAGGTCGAGCGGGTCGAGACGGACCTCGAGGAGATCGGGCCCATGTGAGCGGACTTGCGCGTCGCCGTGATAGACGGCTCCGGCCGGGAATCCCGGTACGATGAACCTGATATCGGTCAGCGTCGCGCTGTCCGCCCGGACGGCCAGGTCGTACAGCACCGGTCCGTGCGGCCAGCGGAACATCCCCTTCAGGCTCGCCTTGGTGCCGGGGAGGCCGACCAGCGGGAAGTTCGCGTCGAGCGAGTCGCCCGCGATGATCGCGCGGCCCGTGAGGTGCCGCACGGTGACCCGCGGATCGGTCACCAGCGTCGAGAGCGAATCGACGTCGATCCGGATGCCCCGCTCCGCGGGGGACGGAGACGAAATCCGCAGGGTGCGCACCGACGCGTTCACATTTTCGAAGCGCCGGACCCGCCGCCGACCGTCAGCCCCCGCGTTCTCGATCTCGGCGTTCGAGTCGGAGGGAGAAGGGCGCGCCTGCAGCCGGAGCAACACGGTGCCGTCTTCGATCCGGACATTCCGCAGCAGCACCAGCGCCGCGGGCCCGCGGGTCTTGCCGGAGTCCTGATGCTCCCCCAGGTGCAACAGCTCTTCGATGTTGAGGCGCCCGCTCTTGTGCTGCAGCAGGTTCACGTAGGGGTGCTCCAGCGTCACGTCTCGCAGCACCACGCGTCCCGCCAGCAGGTCGAGGAGCCGGTACGAGAGACCGACCTGGGGCAGCTCCGCCACCAGCGTCGAGTCCGGGTCGTACAGCCGGACCTCGGTGAGTTGAAGATCCGTGAGCAGCGTCCCGTGCACCCCACCGATCTCGATCCGGCCCCCGACCGCGTTGGCCGCGGTGGCGCGCGCCACGGCGCCGAGGAGCGCCCGGCCGGCAGACGTGTTCACCAGTGCCGAGAGGGTGCCAAGGAAACAGGCCAGGAGCCCGGCGATGATCCAGAGCAGGACCGCGAGCGAGCGCCGCACTAGAAGGCCTGCCCCACGGCGAACTGGAAGTACAGGCGCTGCCAGAAGGATGAAGGGACTGGAGGCTGATACTTGGCGTCACGCACCGACAGCACATGCGTGTTCTTGTCGATGTAATACAAGACGCCCGTTTCGGTCCCTTGATTCTTGTACGCCGCGTCCAGACGGACGGGACCGAGTGGGGTCGAAAACCGGAGCCCAGCGCCCGGCGTGACCCGGAGCCCCGAGACCGGGTTCAAGGAGTCCCCTCGCTCCCAGACCTGCCCGACGTCGACGAAGAGGGCAACCCGCATCCGGTCCGGCAGAATGGGGGTCGCGAACCGAAGCTCGGCGTTCATCACGACGACGGCGTTGCCGCCGAGGGGGGCGGTCACGAGGTTGCCGGTGTTCCAGACGGTGTCCTGCCCCTGCAGGTGATAGCCCTTGGACGTGGAGTCGGTGATGAAGTATCCGGTGGGACCGAGCTCGTTTCGGCCATACCCGCGAACCGAGTTCGGACCGCCGGCGTAAAACCGCTGCTCGAGGGGGACGAACTTCGTGCTCTGTCCGGAGAGTGGCGAGGTACCGCCCAGGATGAGACCGCCCCGCATCCGCCACGCGAACACCCCGGTGCGCCCGAGGGGGAAGTACTGGGAGTACTCGAGCTCTCCACGGTTGAAATCATAGAAAGGATCGGCACCGACGAACCGGGAGGAGTGGCTGAAGGTGATGGTGAGCCGGCTCCCATTCGTCGGATCGAGCACCGAGTTGACCTGGTCGCGCACAGCGCTGGCGGTGACCGCCGCAAAGCGCCGGGTGTTCACCAGTTGCGCCTGGTCCGACGCATCGCAGGCACGGAAGAGCGCGCAAAGCAGGCCGCTGCTGGCCAGGGTACGGCCGACCGAAACCCCGTACCCCAGCGAGAATGGCACGTCCCGATGCGCGTTGAAGACGACCCCGACGTTCGCGCCCACGTCCTGGCGCGTGTAGACCTTGTACTCGGATCGCCGCTCGCCGAGCACCGTCAACGACGCGGTGTGCCGGGGCGACAGGAATGAGGGCTGCGACAGTGTCGCCGAGAGCGAATAGTTCAGAGTATCAGAGTTCGTCGAATCGCTCTTCAGATACCCACAAACGTTCTTGTCAAACCCGGCGTTCGTGGGATATCCCACGCCGATCTTCGACACACTCCCAGTGAGATCGAGGGACCGGCCCCCACCGAAGAAATCGAGCGCCGACCACCCGGCCTGCGCACGGAAGCAATCCACCGACCCGTAGCCGACGCCGCCCCGAATCGCATGCCGCGGCCCCTCGGCTACCTGGACCGCGACGTTCACGGTGCTGTCGTCGGAATCGAGCGAATCGGCGGGGCCGACGGTGACCGAATTGAACAGACCAAGGCTATAGAGATTCCGCTGGCTCTCGTAGAGCTGGTCCTGCCGGTACATGTCTGTGGTGCGGAACGGAAGAGCGTGGAGGACGGTGCTGGTGTCCACCCGCCGGAGGCCGCGGACTTGCACGCTGCCGATGTGCGCGAAGGCGCCCGGCTCGACATCGAGCTCCACGGTTGCGGTCAGGGAGTCGGCGTTGGAGTCGAAGTTCCGGAGTACTTCCGCAGCCGGGTGTCCCATGTTCTGGAGTCGCGCGACGATGGTATCGGCCGACGCCTGGAACAGGAACCGATTGAATGGCGCACCCACCTTGAGCGGCAGGTCCTTCCGGAGGGCTGTCGTGTCCAGAATGCCCTCGGTGCCGTTGAGGGTCAGCCGGGTAACGCGCACCGGAGGACCCTCGGTGATGCGGATGTCGATCCACGCAGCGTCAGGGGTGCGCTTCACCACGGTGTCGATCTGCACCCGCATGTATCCGCTCTGGCGGTACAGGAGCAGCAAACGAACGACATCCCGCCGGAATTCGATCTCGTCGAGGTACCGCTTCTCTCCCAACCCGAGCCAGCGCACCCACCAGGCCCTGGCCAGCCAGGCGGATGGCGTCGTGGCGATGGCCGAGCTGAGCGTGTAGCTGTCGATCGATTTATTGCCTTCGAAGGACAGCCCGCGGACAACCCGCTGGTCGTTCTGAGCAGCGAGGGGAATGAGAGGGGCCGCGAGGGTCACTGCGGCGAACAGAGCCATCGTACCTAAGCGCAATTGACGTGACTGTATAAGTCCTGTATGTTGGGCAACTTCCGTCGTACTGTCAACCTTTTCGACACCACCACATGCGCCTTCAGACCCTCCTGTTCGCCCTCTCGTTCCCTTGGTCGAGCCTGGCTTCCCAATCCCCGGCGCCGCGCACCAAGCCACTCCGCGGATCGCTCGAGCGACGGATCAACACGCTCCTCGACGAAGCCCCATTCAACCGCGCGCAATGGGGCGTCTACGTCATCGACGACCAGGGGAAGGTTCGGTACCAACGGGACGGCGACCGGTATCGGGTGCCCGCGAGCAACACCAAGCTCGTCGTCACGTCGACGGCGACGGTGCTCCTTCCTCCTGACTACCGGGTCCGTACCAGTCTGTACACCAATGGCACCCTCACGGGCGGCGTCCTGTCCGGCGATCTCGTGCTCTACGGCCGGGGGGACCCGACGTTTTCCGAGCGCTGCTTCGGCATCGACACCCTCGCCCCCGGCGCCTGCGACTCCGCCTTCACCGCGATGAACGCGATCGCTGAATCGCTGTGGGCAAAAGGCGTGCGACGGATCAACGGCAAGCTGGTGGGAGACGGATCGTACTTCGAGCCGACGCTGACGGCGCCCGGCTGGAACGCCTGGGACCTGAACTGGTGGTACGCGGCACCGGTGTCGGGGCTCGGATTCCACGACAACAGCGTGGACTTTCACATCGCACCGGGCGCGGCCATCGATGCCCCGCCGACCGTTACGTGGTCACCCGATGTGGGATTGATCACATTCGAGAATCGCGCGCGCACCGTGCCGGCGGACTCGGGATCATCCATTGGAGACGAGTTCTACCGGACACCGGGGACCCTGAACATCTGGGCGAACGGCACCGTGGCGTTGGACCGGAAGCCCTGGATCGAGAGCTTCGCGCTTCCCGACCCGAATCTCTATTCGGCCCGGGCCCTCGAGATTGCCCTGGAGCGCCGCGGAATTTCGGTACTGGGAGGCGCGGTCAGCACGACGGATTCGATGGCGTACAAGAGTGTCCGAGCGAACCCGGCACTCGTGGACTATTTGGGTCGCCCCCTCCCCGACATCATTTTCCCCATCCTCAATACCAGCCAGAACTGGTTTGCCGAGATGCTCCTGAAGATCGTGGGGCACGAGTTCCGGGGCGTGGGATCGTGGGATGCCGGGCTGGACGTGGAGCGGCGGTTCCTGATCGATTCAGTGGGGATCGACTCGACGGCGTTTTCGATCGAGGACGGTTCGGGACTTTCGGCGGGCAACCTGATCACGCCGCACGCGTTCGTGCAGCTCCTGGCCTATATGCACCGGCACCCCAAGCGGGCTCCCTTCATCGCGGGTCTCCCCCACGCCGCCCGTCCCGGCTCGCTCCTGCGGCGTTTCGTGGGCACCCCGGTGGACAGCCTGGTGGTAGCCAAGACCGGCAGCATCGATCGGGTCAATTCGCTCTCGGGATACATCGAAAAGCGGGACGGGAAAACCTGGACCTTCAGTATTCAGGCCAACACGCACAACGTCTCAGGGCGACTGATTCTGGCTCAGATAGACTCGGTGGTCGTGGAGATTGGGAAGACCAAGTAACAAAAAAACGTCGAGGAGAGGCGTCAAGGACAGTCGTCAAGGAAGGACGTAAACGCCTTCCCTCGACGATTGTCCTCGACGTTTTTCCTAGACGTTTTTGTAGTTAATCGTCCTTCTGTCCGAATATCGCCATGTTCGAGGAGTGCCCCGGCTCGAACTTCGCCGACGGATTGATGAAGTGCACCGCGTGGTTGACGGCGATCGAGGCCTCCGCGACTCCGGTCGCGATGAGCTTCAGCTTGCCGGGATAGGTGGCCATGTCACCGGCGGCGTAGATGCCGGGAATGTTGGTGGACATCGTCTGGCTCACCTTGATCTCGTGCTTCTCGATCTCCAGACCCCACTCGGCAATCGCGCCGAGGGACGAGACGAAGCCCAGCTGCGGCAGGACGCAGTCGATCGGCAGCGTCTCTTCCGTCTTGGTCTGGTTGTTGTGGATGACCACCGACTCGATGCGCCCGCCCCCCTGAATGGCCTTCAACTCCCAGAACGTGCGCAGCTCGACTTGTTTCGACGCGTGCATCTTCTGCACCTGATCGACGGTCGCCTGATGGGCCCGGAACCCGTCCCGGCGATGAATCATCACGATCGACTTGGCGATCGGATGCAGGTTCACGGTCCAGTCGAACGCCGAGTCGCCCCCGCCCACGATCAGCACCCGCTTGCCATGGAAGACCTTGGGGTCGAGCACGCGGTCGTGCAGACCCTTCCCCAGCCACTGATCCGCATCCTTGAGAGGAAGCTTGCGGGGCGTGAACGCGCCGATCCCACCGGCGATGATCACGGTGCGCGAAGGAAACTGGTCCTGGTCCGTCGTAATGACGAAGAGAGGCCGGCCGTCATCCTCTTTCTTCAGACCGACGACCCTCTGCCCCAGATGCACGGGAGCCCGGAACTGCGCCGCCTGCTCGGCCAAGCCCTTGACCAGGTCCTTGGCGAGGATTTTCGGGAAGCCCGCGACGTCGAAGATGTATTTCTCAGGATAGAGGGCGGCCAGCTGACCACCCACCTGGTCCAGGTTGTCGATGATCCGGCAGGTGGCACCGCGCATCCCCGCGTAGAACGCACCGAAGAGGCCGGTGGGGCCGGCGCCGATGATCGTGATGTCCACGGTTTCTTGCATGGGCCCAACGGTAACGGGAGAGTCGTCAGGCGAGCAAGACGGGCCGTCACGCCGGCTTCTCGCGCAGGACCTGTGGACTCAATAGGTTCCACCTCGTGAAGATCTACACGAAGACCGGAGACGCGGGCGATACGGGCCTGTTCGGAGGGGGTCGAGTACCCAAGGACCACCCGCGCGTCGCGGCCTATGGCGAGGTCGACTCCCTGAACGCCGCCGTCGGATTCGCCACGTCCCTGGAGCCGGCCACCTGGGAAGGCGCGCTCCTGGAAGGGATTCAGCGGGACCTCTTTACCGCGGGCGCCATCCTGGCGACCCCCGACCCCAGGAAGCCGAAAACCCCGCCGGCGCCGATCACGGCGGAGCGGATCACCGCCCTGGAGCAGGCAATCGACCGGCTGGAGCAAGGGCTCCCACCCCTCGATCGTTTCATTCTTCCCGGCGGTGGACCCAAGGGAGCGGCGTTCCACGTCGCCCGGACGACCTGCCGCCGGGCGGAGCGAGCGGTGGTCAGCCTGGCCCGGAGCGAGACGGTTCCGAAGGAGGTCCTCATCTACCTGAACCGCCTCTCCGACCTCCTGTTCGTCCTGGCACGTTCCGCCAATCAGGCCGCAGGACACCCCGAACTCCAGTGGTAACCGTCCGTGTAGCCCTCTCCGCCGAGAGCGGCGGGGAACGCAATGCGTCCTACGATGTGCTCGTGGGCCGGGGCCTTCTGAAGGATCTCACGACCCTGATGTCCCGACACGCGCCTGCGTCCCGCTATGTGGTCATCACCGACGACCAGATCGAGCGCACGTATGCGCGCAAAGTGGCGAACGATCTCAGTGCCCCACTGCTCAGTTTCCCCGCCGGTGAGGGCCGGAAAACCAGGGAAACCTGGGCGGATCTGACCGACCGGCTCCTGGCTCATCATGTCGGGCGGGACGCCTGCATCGTCGCGGTAGGTGGCGGCGTAGTTGGTGACGTTGCCGGCTTCGTCGCGGCGACGTACCTGCGGGGCATCCCATTCGTTCAGGTACCCACGACCCTCCTGGCGATGATCGACGCGTCGATCGGCGGGAAGACCGGCGTCAACACGACGGCGGGGAAGAATCTGGTCGGGGCCTTTCATCAGCCGAAGCTGGTCCTCGCCGACCTCGACACCCTCGATTCATTGCCGGCGGCACAATACGCCGCAGGATTGGCGGAAGCGGTGAAGCACGGGGTGATCGCCGATGCTGACTATTTCGCATTTCTCGAGCGGGACAGCGACGCAGTAGCGGCTCGGAAGGATGGGGCGCTCGAGCGCCTGGTCGCGCGCTCCGTTGAGATCAAGGCCGGCATCGTAGCCGCCGACGAGCGGGAAGCCGGGATCCGCGCCGCGTTGAATTTCGGTCATACCGTGGGTCATGCGGTGGAGGCGGCGAGTGGTTACTCGCTGCTACACGGTGAAGCGGTCGCCATCGGCATGGCGTACGAGTCGCGACTCGCGGAAACCCTCGGCATCGCGGAGCCGGGAACAGCCGAACGGCTCGCCCGCGTGCTCGTGACCTACCGCCTGCCCGTCACCCGGCCCGCCGCCGCGTCAGTGGATCAACTGATTTCGAAAATGCGGAATGACAAGAAGTCACGATCCGGAGATTTGCGTTTTTCGTTGCCGCGTTCGATCGGCGCGATGCATGGCGGTGTTGCGAGTGGGTGGACTGTGGCGAGCCAGGAGAGCGTGATCCGTGACCTCCTGGCGGTCAAACAGTAATCACATATCCCTCAACCACTTCCCACACGCTTTCCACCTCTCCACACAGCCACTTCCGGCGCATTCAAATGCTTTCTCCACAGCACTTGTTGATAGTGGACAAACATCGCAGTGAACCGTAGAAGCAACAACTTGTAGTGTGGAAAACTGCGGGAATTTGCACCATTCTGGGTCAAGTCCTATATTGGCCAGCGTTTCCAGAAGGCTCCGGACGAGTGTTTGGTGCACCGTCCCCCTCAAAAACGTCACAGCCGAAGATGGGAGTGCCGTGCATGGCCCGGTCGTCCACAGGCAAGGCAAAGGCGTTCTTCCGCTCTACTCCGTCTGGCGCCTTCGACCAGTATCTGCAGGACATTCAGAAACTCCCGTTGATCAAAGACCCCGAAGAAGAGCGCCGGCTGGCCCGACGCGTGCAAAAGGGCGATGAGCGCGCCGCCGAGCGGCTGGTCACGGCCAACCTCCGGTTCGTCATCTCTTACGTGAAGAAGTACCAGGGACACGGACTCGATCTCTCCGAGCTCGTAGCCATCGGCAATGAGGGACTCCTCAAGGCCGTCAAGAAATTCGATCCCGATCAGGGCGTGAAGTTCATTTCCTACGCGGTGTGGTGGGTCCGGCAAGCCGTGCTGAAGGCTCTCGCCGAGCAGACCCGCAGCGTTCGGATTCCCCTGAATCAGAATTCTCAGCTCATCCGCATGAGCCGCACTGAGACCTTCCTGTCACAGGAGCTCGGCCGCGAGCCCACCGATAACGAAATCGCCACGGCGCTCGAAGACACCGTCGAGAACGTCCGGACCGCGCGCCGCATGACCGCCGCCGAGCTGTCGCTCGACGCCCCGGTCGACCGCAGTGACAAGGACGCGGCGACGTTGGGTGAGCGGTTCGCCGGCATCGAAGGCGGCGAGATCGAAGACACCACCGACGGGAAGCTGATGCGGGAGTTCATCGACCGCATCTTCCAGAAGTACCTGGCTCCCCGCGAACGCAAGATTCTCTATCTCTACTATGGACTCGAGGAAGGCTCGGAGGCGATGACCCTCGAGAAGATCGGCGCGCTCATGGGAGTGACCCGTGAGAGAATCCGCCAAATCCGCGAGCGGGCGTTTGAAAAGTTGCGCGAGTCGCCTGACGGCAGGGCCCTGAAGGGGTTCTGGCGCGCAGCTTAGCTCACACGGTTTGACGGATCACCGGGGGCCAGGGCGGAATCCTGGCCCCCTTTGCTTTCCTTACTTCCGGTTATCCGCTGCGCGTCTGTGCGTCTAGTTGTGCCTGTCCTATACTTGGGTTGTGCAGCCCGAACTGGCCGAAGAACTCGCCGCCATCGTTGGCGACCGCCACGTGCGGACCTCGCGGGCCGAACGCCTGACCTACGCCGCCGACGGCCTCCCCACCCACCGCACCGTTCCCGGCATCGTGGTGCTCCCCGGGACCCGCGAAGAGCTCATCGCCGTCGTCAGGCTCCTGGCCACCCGAAATGTCCCCTTCGTGCCGAGAGGAGCGGGCACCGGGCTCTCCGGTGGAGCGCTCGCCTCGGAAGACGCCGTTCTGCTGGTGCTCACCCGGCTCAACCGGATCGTGTCGGTGGAGCCCAAAAACCGCCGCGCCATCGTCGAGCCAGGCGTCGTCAACCTCAAGCTCTCGGCCGCCGTCCTCCCCATGGGACTCCACTACGCCCCCGACCCTTCCAGCCAGTCAGCTTGCACGGTTGGCGGAAACGTCGCGGAGAACGCCGGAGGCCCGCATTGTCTCAAGTACGGGGTCACGACCAACCATATCCTGGCCCTGGAAGTCGTCCTCGCTGACGGGTCCGTCGTGGAGCTGGGGTCTCCGGCCGGTGACGCCTGGGGCCCTGATCTCGTCGGGGGATTCGTGGGCTCCGAAGGCAATTTCGGCGTGGCCACCCGCATCACCGTCAGACTCACGCCCCTGCCCCGCACGGTCCGCACGCTGTTGGCCGACTTCCTCTCACTCCGCGCCGCCGGGGAAGCCGTCTCGCGAATCATCGCGAGCGGCGTCGTACCCGCCGCGCTCGAGATGATGGATCAGTCGTGCATCGGCGCAGTCGAGGACTCCGTCTACGCCGCGGGCTATCCGCGCGATGCGGCCGCGGTACTCCTGGTCGAGTTGGACGGGCGATTCGAGTCGGCCGTAGTCGCGGATACCGAGGCGGTGGCCCGCCTCCTCACCTCCCACGGCGCGAGGAGCGTGAAGACGGCCGCGGACCCCGCCGAGCGCGAGCGGCTCTGGCAGGGCCGAAAGAAGGCGTTCGGAGCCATGGGCCGACTCTCCCGCGACCTGGTGGTGCAGGACGCCGTGGTCCCCCGGACCGCATTGCCGGACGTTCTCGAAGCGATCGGCGCCATCGCGGCCCGGTACCGGCTGCGCGTGAGCAACGTATTTCACGCGGGAGACGGGAACCTCCACCCCAACATTTCGTTCGACGCCACCAATCCCGACGAGCACGATCGGGTTCAAAAAGCGTCGGCCGAGATCATGAGCGCGTGCATCGCGTCGGGGGGCACCATTACCGGTGAGCACGGCGTGGGGGTGGACAAGCTCCGGTACATGCCCGCCATCTTCGATGGTGAATCGCTGGCGGCAATGCATGCGGTCCGCCGGGTGTTCGACCCCCACGAGCGGGTGAATCCCGGGAAAGTCGTGCCCCTGCACGCCTGCCGGGAATGGAGCGCCGCGTGAGCCTCATAGAGAAGATCACGACCCTGCTGGGTCAGGACGCCGTGCTCGAGCGCCGCTCGGGAGATGAGCCGCCCCGGGTCGCACCGGCGGCCCCCGATGCCGTCGCACTGCTGCTCTCCACCGCAAACGCCGAAGGATGGAAGGTCCGGGTGGAGGGAGCCGGCACCTGGATGCCGGGGGATGCCCCCGCCGACCTCATTCTCACCACCCGACGGCTCGACAAGATCCCGGCGCTCGAGAGCCAGGACCTCACCGTCACCGCGGAGGCGGGAGTCGGGCTGGACGTCTTGCGCCGCGAGCTCGCCGACCGCGGCGCCTGGCTCGCCCTCGATCCGCCCGGGCTGGCCGGCAGGACCTTGGGCTCCGTCGTGGCCACCGCCAGCGCCGGTCCCCTCCGCCTCGGCTACGGCAGTGTCCGCGACCACCTCCTCGGCCTCGCGTTCGTGACCGGGGACGGCCGGATGATTCAGAGTGGCGGCAAGGTGATGAAGAACGTCGCCGGATACGACCTGACTCGACTCGAGACCGGGGCCTTCGGCGCGTTCGGGGTCATCGTCCTGGCCCACCTCCGCCTGCGCACCCTGCCGAGGGCCGACGTCACCTGGGTCCTGGAAGGCTCGCGCGAGGACCTCACCGACGCCGTAGATGACATCCACGCAGCGGTCCTGGAGCCGGCCGCTCTCGAGCTGCTCTCCCCCGCACCGGCTCGTCGCGAGCGGTGGATGCTGGCGGTGCGCCTCGTGGGCTCCCCGCCGCACGTTGCCGCCGCCGAGCAGGAGCTGCGGATCGCAGGCGGCGGCCGGCTCGCGCCCCTCCGCGGCGAAGAAGCCCAGCGAGTCTGGCAGCACGCCGCCGAGGGATTCGCGACGAAGCCGGTGGTGTTCCGCGTCGGCGGCCTCCCGGATGGCTCGGATGGCTTGCTGGACCTGCTCCAGCATCAAGTGGGAGATGACTGGGTGCTCGCGAGTCCCACTGCCGGCACCGCGCGTTGGGCGGGGGACACCAGCGCGGACCGGCTGATCAAGCTCCGCCGCACGCTCGCCGCCCGGGAAGTGCCGCTCACCCTCGAGCGGGCCCCGTGGTCCGTGCGATCCACCGTGGGGCACTTCGGCGCCTACCGCGAGGGGGTGGGTCCCCTGGTGGCGGGTTTGCGCAAAACCTTCGACCCCAACGGGGTCCTGGTGCAGGCCGCCGAAGCCACGGAATGACGGCAACCGATCGTGGGGGCTTCGCCGCATTGGACCCGTGCGTCCACTGCGGGTTCTGCCTTCAAGCCTGCCCCACGTTTCTCGTCACCGGCGACGAAGCCGACGGGCCCCGCGGCCGCATCGAGCTGATGCGATCCCTCGAGCGCGGCCTCATCGCACCCGATGACGAGGGACTCCAATACCACCTCGACCGTTGCCTCGGCTGCCGGGGCTGTGAACCCGTATGCCCATCAGGAGTCGGCTACGGCCGGGGCCTCGAAGCCGCGCGAGAACGCATCGCCGAGACTCGGCCCGTTCCCTTCATCGCGCGCCTCGCGCTCTGGCTGCTCACTACGCCCGGTATTTCGAAGGTCGTCTACGCGGCTGCCCGCCTGCTTCGGAGCACTGGTCTCCCTCGACGTCTCGCGGGCACGGGACGAATCGGGTTCGGCATGGGCATGCTCGCCGCAACGGAGAAGCGGGATTCGGGATTCGGGATTCGGGATTCGCGCCACCCCAACCAATCCCCAATCCCCCATCCCCCATCCCCGGTTTTGTTGTTCTCCGGCTGTGTGATGGACGGCCTGTTCTCTCACGTCCACGCCGCCACCATCCGCACACTGGGTGTCAACGACTACGGGACCACGGTCCCCGCGGGGCAGGTCTGTTGCGGAGCCCTGCACGCACACGCGGGGCTGGTGGAGGAAGCCCGGGACCTGGCTCGCCGGAACATCGAAGCGTTCGGCGACGGGGACGAACCGATTGTCGTGAACAGCGCCGGCTGTGGCGCGCTGCTGAAGGACTATGGACACCTGCTGCCGGACGACCCGAGAGCCGCTCGTTTCGCGGCGCGCGTCAAGGACGTGACCGAGTTGCTGGCGGATGCCGGGCCGGTCCCGGCCACCCATCCCGAGCTCGAAGTTGCGTACGATCCTCCGTGCCACCTCATTCACGCTCAGCGAGTGAGCGACGCGCCCCTGAAAGTGCTTCGGCAGATCTCGGGGGTGAAAGTGATCCTCGCACGGGACGCCGAGAAGTGCTGCGGGAGCGCCGGCATGTACACCGTGACCGAGCCGGGGCTCTCGAAGGACGTCCTCGTCATGAAGATGGACGGCCTCCTCGAGGCCATGCCTGGCCTGGTGGTTACTGGCAATCCAGGCTGCATCATGCAAATTGGCGCCGGGCTCGCCACTCGGCGAGCCTCGACACCCGTCCGTCACCCCGTCGAAGTGCTCGATGAGGCATACGCATTTTCGGGACGGTACGGGTGATCACGGAGCGGGTCCGGACCACTGACGGCGTCACCGTGGGCCTCCATCATCTCGAGCCAGTCGCGCCCCCTACCGCACCGGTCCTGCTCCTCCTGCACGGCGCGTTCTCCGGTCACACCATCTGGCTTAAGCGCTTCGCGGGACAGCTCGCCACACAGGGGTTCGACATCTGGCTCACCGACTTCCGCGGCCATGGTATCGCGGACCGCGAGCCGGCACCCAGGACCTGGTGGTTCGACGACCTCATCGAGCGCGACGCCCCGGCACTGCTCGAGCGGCTTCGTACGCATATCGGCTCCCGCCGGCTGGGAGTGATCGGACATTCCGCGGGTGGTGTCGTCGGCCTCGGCGCGCTCGCCCGGGCGGGGGCAGGACCGCAATGGGATGCGCTCGTCACCCTGGGAACGCCGGGCCCGCACCGCATGGGGCTCAAGCGGTACGTCGGTGCGCTGGGTTTCCACACGCTGGCGCTCGCGCTCGGACGCTTTCCCGCGCGGGCCCTGCGCTTCGGCGGGGACGACGAGGGCGCGCTGATGTTCGGCCAATGGATGGCGTGGAACCTCCGGGGACGCTGGCTCTCGCGGGACGGGTTCGACTACCTTGAGGCATTGTCTCGGGCTCGCACTCCCTTTCTGGGCGTCGCGGGCGGGCGGGACCTGCTGTTCTCGCCGCCGTACGCCTGCCGGGAAATCGTCGAGCGGATCGGATCTCCGACGAAGGACTTTCACATCGCGCCCTCGCTGAATCACCCCGGTTTGGTGCTCGACCCCCGTGCGGCTACGGAGGTCGTACCCCCGGTCGTGTCTTGGCTCAAGAGCGTGCTGCAGTGACGGACGCCCCGGAGCTGCAGGCGACCATGGCCCGGGTCGGGCCGGCATCCGTCACGCCGGCGGTGGCTCAAGCCCTCCGCGCCGGCGCGGTCGTCGCCCTCACACCCGCCGGCGTGTTCGACCTCGCGGGGCCGGGTGCGGTCGCCTGCATGCAGGGATTGCTCACCAACGACATCGAAAAACCCGGAGACGGCGCGCTCGTTTATGGAGCCGTCCTTACGCCCAAGGGGATGATCGTCTCCGACGGCTGGGCCGGACGTCGGGGGGAGCTGGTCCGCTTCACGACTTCTGCGGAGGGACAGGAACGCACCGCCAACCTCCTGCAGCGATCCATCCCGCCCCGGCTTGCGAGGATCGCCGACCGAACGTCCGAGCTCCGCGTGCTTCGACTGGCCGGTCCAGCCGCGCTGGCACTCGCCGAAGCCGCGCGTCTTCACGTTCCCCACGCGCCCGGGCACGTCGAACTGGACGGTGAAATCGAGATCAGTCGTGCGACGGAGGGCGCGCCCTTCACGGTCCAATGGATCGGCGTTCCCGGTGCGCTCGAATTGCTGAAGAAGCGCCTGACGACGGCAGGCGCCGTCGAGGGAGAGCCCGCCGCTTTGCAGCTCGCGCGTATCGCCACGGGGTGGCCGTCACTCGCGGCCGAGGTGGACGACAAGACCCTCCCTCAGGAAGTGCGGTACGACGAGATCGGTGGGGTCTCCTACACGAAGGGCTGCTACACCGGGCAGGAGACGGTTTCTCGCGTACACTTTCGCGGGCATCCGAATCGCGGCTTGCGGGGCATCCACCTCACCGGCGAACCGCCCATCGAATGGCACACGCCACAGCCGGTCCTCCTTGGCGACAAGGACGTGGGCCGCCTGACCAGCGTCGCGTGGTTCCCTGATGGTCCCGCGGGATCCGGAGTGTGGATGGGTCTCGCCGTGCTGCGACGGGAGGTCCCCTCGGCGGCCACCGTCCGGATCGGCATGATCGAGGGCCGGGTGACGCTTCTTCCCCTTCCCTTGCCCCGGTTCGAGCCGGCGTGACGGTTCTCGTCACCGGCGGGAGCGGATTGGTCGGGAGTCACGTGATTCGGTCCCTGCGCCAGGAGGGGACCCCGGTTCGTGCCCTGACCCGTCCTGCGAGCCGGCACCTCGTCGAAGGACCGGGCGTCGAAGTCGCCGAGGGCGACGTGACGGATGAGCAGGCGTGGCGGCGCGCGGCGAGGGGCGTATCCGGGATCATTCATGCAGCCGCCCTCATTGCGCAGCGTGGTACCTGGGACGACTTCTCCAGAGTGAACGTCGGTGGCACCCGGCTGGCCGTGGCCGCGGCGCGCGCCGCCCGGGTGCGCCTGATCCATGTCTCCTCGGTTGCGGTGTATGGCCGCGGCAACGCATATGCCGCCGGCGCCGGCGGTGTGGACGAGCAGTTTCGCTTTGGCCCGATCGACGGCCACGACTACTACGCCCACAGCAAGCGGGAGTCAGAGCAGGTGGTGTGGGATGCGGTGGGCGCCGGCGTGGATGCGGTCGCCCTCCGGCCCAACGTCATCTACGGCGAAGGAGACCGCCTCTTTTCCCCGAGGGTCCTCGCGGCCATCCGCCTCGGCATCGTTCCACAGGTGGGGTCGGGGACCAACCGTCTCTCGTGCGTGTACGCAGGAAATGTCGCGGCGGCCGCGCTCCTGGCACTCCGGACACCCGCCGCGGGCGGACGGGCGTTCAACACCACGGATGACGGACCCGAATGCCATACCCAGCGGGGATTCACCGATGCGTTCGCGGATGCGCTCGGCATTCGCGTGCGGCGCGTGAGGCTCCCCTATCCCGTGGCGCGCGTCGCGGTGGATCTCTGGGCTCGCTGGCTGACGATCCGCAGTCCCGGCAAGTATCCCGGTGTGGGCGCCTCCGCCGTGCGCTTCCTGGCGGAGGAGAATCCCTTTGTCGCGGAGCGGGCGCGGCAGGAGCTGGGCTGGAGGCCGGTCATCTCCCCACGCGAGGCCGTGAGGCGTACCGTGAGCTGGCTTCAGGAAAACGAAAAGCCCGGGATGTAGGGCCCGGGCTTTGATCGTCAACGGGACGGCGAGAAGCTTACGGCTTCTTGGCCGGAGCCTTGGCGGCCGGCGCCATCATCTTCTTCGACGTATCGGCCATCATCTTCTTGGAGGTGTCGGCCATCTTCATCGCGGACGTGTCACCCATCTTCTTGGTCGTGTCGGCCGCCATGTGCTTCGTCGTGTCGGCGGCCATGGTGCCACCGGCGTTCTGCGCGTTGTCCTTCGCGCAGGCACCGAGGACCACGAGGGCCACGGCGAGTGCGATACGCTTCATTACGTACTCCTCCGATATAGGGGCAAGTGGTTCATCCGGCGCGGGGAAAAGCTAGCATTGACCAGATACCCGTCAAGGCCGCGCACGTTCAAGATGGATTCAAGACCACACACGGGATGCGATGTATGACAGATCGCCGAACGTTCATGGGCTCCGTCGCAGGCGTGGCGGCGGCGCTGCGAAATCGGCTCCGATTTCCGGCGCCATCACCCGCGCCCGTCATCGAGGCCCGCCCGACGGCGCTCTACGCCCAACCCGACGGTCACAACAATCTTGTCCGGGTCACCGTCACGGGGCTCGATGCCCCCGCCGCGCGCGCCCGGGTCACCGACCGCCGCGGTCAGCTCGTGGGGTCCGCGGGCCTGTTGCCCACGTCAGACGGTGCCTCGCTCGCCGGTGAAGTGTTCGTCCCGCTCTCCGAACCCACCGATTACCAGTTCGAAGTCGTCGTCGGAAAGGACCGTCGCGCGAACCGCCGTATCCGGCTGTCGCCGCCAAAGCGCTGGACCCTCTACTGGCTTTCCACGAATCACACGGACGTCGGATACACGGACCTCCAGGAGCGGTGTCTCGAGATCCATCGCAAGAACCTCGACGCGGCGCTCGCGCGTCTGACCCGGGATCCGGACTACCGCTGGAGTGCCGAGTGTGCGCTGCAGATCATTTCGTATGCGGAGAACCGCGCGCCGGAGCAGACCCAGGCGCTGGTCCAGGCACTCCGGGACGGGAAAATCGGGTTCCAGGCACTGTTCGCGAACATGCTCACCGGCATTCTCGATCACGAGACCGCGGCGCGCATGGTCTGGCCCGCCGGCGTCTTCGCCCGCGAGAACGGCCTCAGCTTCGTCTCGGCACAAATCACCGACGTGCCCGGTCAGGTCCCGACGTTCCCCATGATCCTGGCCGCGAGCGGCGTGAAGTATCTCGCATCAGGCCCCAACCCCGATCGAGCCGTGCCGCTCTTGCCCGAATCGGAAGGCACGCCCAACGGGCTGACCGGACCCTGGACCTCCTATCCCCAGCTGTACTGGTGGGAAGGCCCCGACGGCTCCCGGGTGCTCCATTGGCGCAACCACCACTACGGGGACGGACTCCGCTACGGCTTCAATCTCGGCGCGCTCGAGATGGGACGCCGGCTCTCGGATTGGCTGCTGACCAACCCGGTGTTCCTCTCGCCCGATTGGCCCTACGACGTCGCCCTCCTTTATGGAGTGCAGTGGGACAACGCGTTGGTGGACGAGCGGATGATCTCGAACATGGAGGACTTCAACCGGCGCTTCATGTACCCGCGGATCGTCCCGGGGCGCGCCGAAGACTTTTTCCGCGACGTCGAAAGCCGCTATGGGACCCGGATTCCGGTGCGCCGCGGAGACACGGGGACGTATTGGGAGGATGGCGCGGCATCGACCGCGCCCGAGCTCGCGCTGTTCCGGCGGGCTCAGCTTGGGCTCCGCGCCGCCGACCTCCTGGCCCTCTGGGACGAGAGGTCAGATCAACCGGAAGACGGACGTCCCGGCCGGATCGCGGCGCGGGCGGCAGAGCGGCGGGCCGCCTGGCGGGACGCCCTCCTGTTCGGGGAGCACACCTGGGGCGCGGCGGAGAGCATCGACGCACCCGATAGCCGGCAGACCGTCGAGCAGTGGGATTACAAACGCCGGTTCGTGCTGGGTGCCGCCGCGACCGCGGACACCCAGATCGCGGACGGTCTGACCCGGCTGGCACTGGGACAGGATCGCGGACGCACGCGCGTCGTGCTGAACGCCGGGAGCTGGAACCGCACCGACGTCGTCCGGATTCCCGGTGGCGCCGGCTCCGGATGGACGGCCGGTGGGGCCGACGTGGCCGCGGTGGACCTCGAGAACGGGGACGCTCTCGCAGTCGTGGAAAATGTGCCCGCGCTTGGCTATGTCGCCCTGCGGGAATCGGGTCACGCTCCACGGCCGCCCGCCGACGACGGGAATGCGACGGACGCCCTGGCGGGCGGCTTCAAGGTCCGGCTGGACGAGGCGACGGGCGCCGTGGCGTCCCTCGTGGGACCCGATGGCAAGGAGCGGGTGAAGGCGTCGCAGTGGGCCGGACTGAATCAGCTCGTGTACGTCACCGGCGGAGAGCGGTCGGCACTCTGGACTTCCGGAGACCGCCGGACGGTCGCCAACCCCCCCGTCCTCGACGTCGCGCAAGCCACGATGGCGAACGTGCGGCGGCAGCGGCTGCCCGGAATCGGCGTGCGGCTGATCGCCGAGCGGCACCTCAGGGGATTCCCGACGGTGACGTCGACCGTCACCCTCTACGATGCTCTCCCGTGGGTGGATTTCGAAAACCGCGTCGAGAAGAGCCCCGCGTTCGGAAAAGAAGCGCTCTACGTGGCGTTCCCGTTCGCATTCACCCAACCCACCGTGGAAATGGAAGTACCGCTGGGCCGGATGACCGCCGAGCGCGATCAGCAGCCGGGTGCGTGCCGCGACTGGTATTGCCACCAACACTGGGTCTGGCTCCACGAAGGGACTGATGGCGTGCTGTGGAGTGGTCCCGACACTCCGATGTTCACGCTGAACGACATCGTCCGGGGCGCCTGGGCTCGCCGCATCGCGCCCGACGGAACGCTCTTCGCGTACGCGATGAACAACTACTGGTTCACCAATTACGCCGCCCGGCAGGACGGTCCGTTCACGTTTCGGTTCCGGGTGTCGCTGGTTTCGGCCAACGATCCGGCGGAGCCGGTCCGGCGGGGCTGGGCTGCGTGCGATCCGTTGTACGTCGGGCCTGCGGTGGATCATCCCTCCCCCGGCTCTCTCATCCCGAGGGACTCCGCCCTGTTCATTCCAGACACGGGAACGATGGTGGTCGGCGTCAAACGCGCGGACGACCTCGATGGCGTGGTGGTCAAGCTTGTGGATGTCACGGGAGCTTCACGGAGCGTAGGGGTCTGGCCGGCCGCCTATGCGTTCACCGCGGCCCGGACCGTCAATCTCGTGGAGATGAACGGGGACGCGCTCTCCACCGGGGGAGATCATCGCGTGTCCGTGGACCTCAAACCGTGGGGAGTGGCGGCCGCACGGCTCTTTACACCGCGCGCGCCGACCGGTTAACGTCGGACATGATCACCAAACCCGCCACTTTGGGTGAGCTGCGCCAGACCGAATGGGCCAGCGAAGCCCGTCGCTCCCGCACCGTGAAAGATGAGCTGCGGGAGAACCTGATCTGCCTGCTCGAGAACGGATCCCCGCTCTTCCCCGGCATCGTCGGCTACGAAGAAACCGTGGTTCCGCAGCTCGTGAACGCTCTGCTGTCGCGCCACAACTTCATCCTGCTCGGCCTCCGCGGGCAGGCCAAGAGCCGGATCCTCCGGCAGCTCGTGACGCTGCTGGATGACGAGATCCCGGTCCTGGCGGGCTCGGAAGTGAACGACGACCCCTTCGACCCGATTTCGAAGTACGGCCGCGAGCTGGTGGCCGAACGAGGCGACGCGGCGCCGGTCAGCTGGTTGCCACGCGAGCTGCGGTACGTCGAGAAGCTCGCCACGCCGGACGTCACCATCGCCGACATGATCGGCGACGTGGATCCGATCAAGGCCGCCCGCGGCGGGCACCTGCTCGCCGACGAACTCACCATGCATTTCGGCCTCCTGCCCCGCGCCAACCGCGGAATCTTCGCGATCAACGAGCTCCCGGACCTGGCCGGCAAGATCCAGGTCGGGATGTTCAACGTGATGCAGGAAGGGGATGTCCAGCTGAAGGGCTACCCGGTCCGGCTCAAGCTCGACGTCGCGATCGTCTTCACGGCGAACCCCGAGGACTACACGGCGCGCGGCAAGATCATCACGCCGCTCAAGGACCGCATCGGCTCCGAGATCGTCACCCACTATCCCCTCACCGTCGAGCTGGGTGTCGGCATCACGGGCCAGGAGGCCTGGACCAACCGGGCCGGGCGCAGTGTGCGGATTCCCGACTTCCTCAGTGAGCTGGTCGAGCGCGTCGCCTTCGAGGCCCGCGCCGACAAGCGGGTCGACAAGAAGAGCGGCGTCTCGCAGCGGCTGCCCATCTCGCTCCTCGAGAACGTGGTCTCCGCCGCCGAGCGGCGAGCCGTCATGTGCAAGGAGAAGACGGTCGTGCCGAGAGTCTCGGATGTGTACGCCGCGCTGCCCGCGATCACGGGCAAGCTCGAGCTCGAGTACGAAGGCGAGCTGCAGGGTCCCGAGACCATCGCCAAGGAGCTGATCCGCAAAGCCGCGGGCGCGACGTTCGAAGCGCGCGTCGGGGGCGCCAACGTGGACGACATCGTGCACTGGTTCGACGAAGGAGGCGCCCTCAAGATCTCCACCGACGAGCGCTCGGAGACCTGTCTCAAGGGCTTCAGCGTCGTCCCGGGATTGCTCGAGCTCATCGAACGCGTCGGGCTGGCCGGCAAGAAGGACCCCGGGACGATCGTCTCGGCCTGCGAGCTGGTCCTCGAAGGTCTCGTCGCGGGCCGCCGCATCTCCCGCTCGGAGGAGCTCGGGTACGTCCGCGCCCGTCCGGTTCCCAAGGAACCCCCATTCGGCAAGGGCGGCGGGAGCGGTCTCGGTGGCGGAGGGCCAAACCTCTTTCAGTGAGTCTTGCTGAATCCCCGTTTCTAGCAGCCCTCCCCTCCTTCTGGAGCTGTCATGGGCACGATGATTCTGGGTTTTCTGCTTCTCCTCGCCGCGTTCTTCGTCCGCCTCGGCGCCTCGCTCGTCAAATCCGATTCCGGCGCCGGCCGCCCCGTCGGGGGCATCCTCAAACTCACGTCGCTCGGGCTGGCCATCGTCGGGGTCCTGGTGGTCGTCGGCGCCGCGAACGTCGTTATCGATCCGGGCCAGGTCGGAGTCCAGCACGCGTTCGGCACCGTGTCCTCGAGCCCATTAATGCCGGGCATCCGCATCGTTCCCCCTTGGGCGTCAGTCGAAAGATTCTCGAGCCGCGAGGAACAGTGGCCCCCCGCCGGCCAGCAGGTCGAAGAGATCGAGGCGCTCTCTTCGGAGCAGATGGGCATGCATGTCGAGGTCTCCATCCGGTGGCAGATCGACCCGATGCAGGCGCCGCGCATCTACACGGAGATCGGCGATGAACGCCAGATCCAGGGCGCCGTCCTGAACGCGATCCGGAAGGGCGTTCGGGACGGGATGGTCCAATACTCGATCAACGACATCGCCAAGCGCACCCAGATCGCGCAGACCATGGAAGCGCTCGTCGATTCCGCGCTGATCACGCAGCCCCGCTCGGGAAGCGGTCCGTTCCGCATCGCCACCGTCACTGCGTTCTTCCTCCGGGATCTCCAGCCGCCGCAGGCGGTCGTCCAGGCCATCAACGCCAAGATCGCGCAGGAACAGCAGGTCGAAACCGAGCGCCATCGCGTCGAAGTCGCGCGCCTGCAGGCCGAGCAGGTCCGGCTGCTCAACGTGACGCTGACGCCCGAGGCGCTTACCAAGCAGTATCTCGAGGTCCTTCGGGACATGAAGGGTTCCGACAACCTCATCATCATCGTGCCGACCGAGGGGGGACTCCCGGTGCTCAACCTCGGGGATCTGAGAAAGAACCTGGGCCGGCATTGAGCGAGAATCCGCCGCTCATCACGATCACCCGGCAGTACGCCGCCGGCGGCTCCGAAGTCGCGAAGCACGTGGCGGCGGAGCTCGGGTGGACGGTGATCGACAACGAGTTCGTCGACGAGGTCGCCCGGCGGGCGGGATTGCCGCCGGACGAGGTGGCGCAGAAGGAGGAGCGGGCGCCTGGGCTCCTGGCCCGGATCGCCCGCAACCTCGCGGCGGCGTCCCCCGAGATCTCGGCGGGCACGAGGGCCGGGACCACCGCGCTGCCGGAGGCGGAGGCCGAAGAGGCGACCATCGTGAAGATCACGGAGCGGGTCATCACCGAGGCGGCGACGCACGGGCGCGCGGTGCTCGTCGGGCGCGGAGCGCAGGCTGTCCTCGCCCGGCGGCCGAACGCGCTTCACGTCTATCTCGTGGGCCCCAAATCGTGGCGCATGGAGATGGCCGTCGAGCATCTCGGCGTCGCGCGCGAGGACGTCGAGAAGGTGCTCGACGAAACCGACCGGGACCGGGACCGCTACGTGAAGGCTCACTACGGGCGGTCGCGGCAGGATGCCACGCTCTACGACATGGTGCTGAATACGGCACGACTGGGATTCCGTGGGGCGGGTGAGGTGATTGTGGCAGAGGCGAGACGGAAGCAGTGGAAATGACATCAGACGTCAGCAGATCACTGAGGTCTGATGTCTGACGTCTGATGTCTAGTATGTCTCCCGCAGCGCCGGCACCCTCCACCACGAGATCAGCATCGCGGCCAGACACACCACTCCGCCGATCGCTGTCGCAATCGGCGCACCGATGTGCTCCGAGAGCCAGCCCGCTTGAAAGGCACCCAGCGGCGCCATCCCGACGAACATGAACGCGTAGAACCCCATGACCCGGCCGCGCAGCTGGTCAGGAACGAGCGTCTGGATGAGCGTGTTCGTCAGCGCCGTCGTCACGATCATGGCGCAGCCGGTCAGGGCGAGCAGTACCAGGGAGACCGAGAACCACGGCGAGAGTGCGAAAAATGCCAGGAAGATGCTGAACGCGACCCCGCCTCCCAACAGCGTCCGTCCCTTGGGCACGCGGTCCGAGACCAGCGCCAACGCCAGCGCTCCGAGCATCGCCCCAAGCCCCACGGCGGCCATCAGCGCTCCGTAGCCGCCCGCCTGCGTATGTAGGACGTCACGCGCGAACACCGGCATCATGACGAGCACCGGGAATCCGAAGAGTGAGAGAATTGCGACCTGCAGGACGAGGGCGGACATGCGCCGGTCCCCCAGAATGAACTGCAGCCCCCCTCGGAAGCGCTGCCACTCCGATTCGCTCGAAGGCGTTTCTACGAACTTGGGGAGCCGCATCGCCAAGAGCCCCCAGATCACCGCGATGTAGCTGACGCCGTTCAGGAAAAAGCAGAGACCTACGCCCCGCCAACCGATGATCACGCCCGCGATCGCCGGACCGATGATGCGGGTCGCGTTGAAGAGTGACGAGTTGAGGGCGATCGCGTTGACGAGGTCCTCCTTCCCCACGAGGTCCACCATGAACGCCTGGCGGCCGGGGATGTCGAACGCGTTCACGACACCGACGAACGTGGCCAGCACCATGACCTGCCAGACGGCCACCGAGTGGGTCCACACCAGTACGGCGAGGATCAGCCCTTCCACCATCTGCAAGATCTGCGTCAGCACGATCAGGCGGCGCTTGTCGACCCGATCGACCACGATGCCGGCATACAGCGTGAACAGCAGAACGCCGAGGGACCGCAGCGCGGAATTGAGGCCGACCAGAAAGGGCGAGTTGGTGAGCTCGAGCACCAGCCACCCCAGGGCAACGGACTGCATCCAGGTCCCCACCAGGGAGACCCCTTGCCCCAGGAAAAACAGCTGGAAGTTGCGGTGGGCTAAAGCGCCGAGACGGAAGCGCAGTGCGCCTTCGGACATTGCGGGAAAGCTCGCCACCCCATCAAGTTTGGGGTAGGGCAATGCGCTACACGACCTATCAGAAGTACCTGCCCGAGCTGGCCGATACGATCAACCTCCAAGGCCTGCTCGATCAGCTGGCGGATTTTCTCCTCCAATCCGGCTTCGCCGGAGGCCAGCAGCACCCCTACTGGGGTGACCTCTCCGACGGCGAGTCGGACCGCTCCCTCGACGGCCTCCGCCAGGCCATCCTCCAGGCACTGATGGATTCGGGTCAGCTGACGCCGGAAATGCTGCAGCTGCTGCGCGGCGAATCAACCGGCGACGCCAATCGCGACGCGGACCTGGAACGCCAGCTCTCCGAGCTCCTCGACAAGATCGTCCAGCGTCTGATGGAGGAGGGCTATCTCAACGTCAGCGAAGCCCCGCAGATGCCCGCGGGCCAGCAGCCGATGTTCGGACCGGGGGGCATGGCGCGCGAAGCGGCGCAGCAGGTCCAGTTCAACCTTACCGAGAAGGGCATCGACTTCCTCGGCTACAAGACCCTGCGCAACCTCCTGGGCTCCATCGGCAAATCGAGCTTCGGGTCCCACGAGACCGAGCACTTGGCGACAGGAATCGAGGCCGAGGCGGCCAGCAAGCCGTACGAGTTCGGCGACACGCTGAATCTGGACGTGAACGCCACGCTGACCCGGGCCCTCGAGCGCGAAGGCCTCGGCGTTCCCATCAATCTCGAGTATGGGGACCTGATGGTGCATCAGGCCGAATACCGTTCGTCGTCGGCGACGGTGCTGATGCTCGACTGCTCGCATTCGATGGTGCTGTACGGCGAGGACCGGTTCACGCCGGCCAAGAAGGTCGCCCTCGCGCTCACCCATCTCATCCGGACACAGTTCGCCGGCGACACCCTGCGGGTGGTCCTCTTCCACGACACGGCGGAGGAGATCCCCATCGCCCAGCTGGCGCATGCCCAGGTCGGTCCCTACCACACCAACACGGCCGAAGGGTTGAAGCTGGCACGCCGGATTCTGATGGGGCAGCGGAAGGACTATCGGCAGATCATCATGATCACCGACGGAAAGCCGTCGGCGCTCACCCTTCCGGATGGCCGGATTTACGTCAACTCCATGGGACTCGACCCGCAGATCCTCCGCGAGACCTATCGCGAGGTCGGACTCTGCCGCCGGAACGGGATTCTCATCAATACGTTCATGCTGGCGCGGGACCGCAGCCTGGTGGAATTCGTGAAGCAGGTGAGCGCCATCTGCCGCGGAAAGGCGTATTTCACCAACACGATGACCCTGGGGCAGTTCATCCTGATGGACTTCATGCGACGCAAGACCCGTCG
>DATNDQ010000135.1:0-2143 GCA_035553475.1 Gemmatimonadales bacterium | reverse complement strand
CAGCACCCGGTCCGTCATCTGCTGCTCGGTCATGCCGAACCGGGTGTGGATCGATCCGATGACGAAGTCGAAGCGATCGAGCGTCGCCGCGTCGTAGTCGAGCTTTCCGTCCTCGAGGATGTCGGCTTCGATGCCCTTCAGTACCGTGAAGGACGGGTTCGCACGGTTCACGGCGTCGATTTCGTCGTGCTGGCGCCCGATGTCCTCGGTCTTCAGGCCACCCGCGAATGCCCCCTGGCCATGATCGGTCAGTCCCATCCACGAATAGCCGGCGGCCGAACAGGCCGCGGCCCAATCGGCAATGGTGGTGGTGCCGTCCGAGTAGTTGCTGTGGCAATGGAGGAACCCGTGCAGGTCCCGGTCTTCGACGAGCTGGGGCAGGGATCCGGATGCGGCCCCCTCGATCTCGCCGGTTCCTTCTCTGAGCTCGGGGGGAATCCAGGCGAGCCCCAGGGCTCCATACACATCCGCCTCTTCCGGATAGTCGCCGTGCGCGAGAGACAGGCTGCGGGCGCTGGCACGGGTCTCGAGCTGCGTCAGGTGCGCCGCACTGCCGGTGCCCCGGATCCACGCGAGCCCGAAGGATTCCACGGGCGCGAAGAACACGTCGGCCAGCGTGCCGGACGCGAAACGCAACGTGACCGCATTCTCCGCTCCCGATGATTCGGTGACACCCGGCGTGGTTCGCAGGCGCTTCACAATCGAATCCCGGGCCCCGGGGTCACGGTAGCCGATCAGGAAGTCGAGGTCCCGGATGATCTCCCGCCTCCGGCGCACGCTCCCCGCCACCTCGACCCGGACGACACCCTCCAACGCGGCGAGACTCTCCCGGAGGGAGCGCGATTCCGCTTCCGCGTGATGAAAGAGCCGGAACTCGGTGGAGCGGCGCAGGTGCGCGATCCCCCGCCGTACGTTCTCGGCGGTCTTGGCGCCGAAACGCGGCAGGGCGGCGAGGCGGCCGTCGGCGGCCGCGACGTCGAGGTCGGTAATGGTGTCGATGTCGAGCGCGTCGTGGATCTGGCGGATCTTGGTCACGCCGAGCCCCGGGATCCGGGTCATCTCGACCAGTCCCGGCGGAATTTGCTCACGCAGCTCATCCAGGACCGAGGAACGGCCGGTATCGAGGAGCTCGGAGACGATTTGCAGAGTGGCTTTGCCGATGCCGTGGACCTCGCCAAGCGCACCCGACTTCACGCCCTCGCCCAGGTCCCCCGGGAATCCGGCCACCGCCCGCGCGGCGTTCTCGAACGCGCGGACGCGAAAGGGGTTCTCACCCTTCAATTCCAGGAAGCGGGCGATCTCGTCGAGTACCTGGCCCACTGCCGGCTTGTCCATGTTCGGGAAGCTAACCCGCTAGGCCCGGGGCAGGAATTCGTCGAGTGCGCGAACGAAATCGGGCGTGACTTCGACGTGCGGGCAGTGGCCGCAGTCGAGGGGGATCAGCTCGGCACCGGTGATGCGCGAGATCTCGCGCGAGGACGCGATCGGGATGGGATCCGACGTCCCATGCACAATTCGGGAAGGGGGAAGCGGGAAGCGGGAAGCGAGTGCCTCCAACTCGGGTCGCAGATCCCAATTGCCCAGCGAATCCCAGACGGCCTTCTGCGTTCTCGCCACTACGCGGAACGGGGTCAGCCGAACGGCATCGGACGGATTCTTGAAGTAGCCCATGACGGACAGCTCGAAGGCCCGCCGCTGATAGGCGTCGGGGTCACGTTCCCGGAGTCCCGACGCACGCAGCTCGTCACGCTCGGCCTGTCGTTCCGGGGCGGCCATGCGGCGGCTGAACTCCGTGTCGAAATCGTTTCGCCACGCACGGGTGATGGCCGCCGGCGCCACGAGGGCCAGGCGCTCGACCCGTTCGGGATGGCGCAACGTGTACAGGAGACCGAGCAGCCCACCCCACGAGTATCCGCAGATGGTCAGCCGATCCTGGCCCAGCGCGATCCGGATTCCTTCGAGATCGGAGACGTGGGCTTCCCAGCCGAGGGGTGCTTCGCGGGGCGCGGGGGACTGGCCACCGCCGCGCTGATCGTAGTAGAAGAGCTCCCGGCCCTTGGACAGGAGGTCGTATTGAGGAAGGAGGTAGTCGTGGCTCGCGCCCGGACCGCCGTGGAGCACCACCACGAGGGGGCCGGTGCCG
>DATNDQ010000134.1:0-5558 GCA_035553475.1 Gemmatimonadales bacterium | reverse complement strand
CCCCAGTTGTCTCCTGCCGAAGCGATCGTCAGCTGCAGCGTGGCACTTGCCACAGAGTCCGAGCCAACTGCCTGCACCAGGGCAGCGGAGTCGAAGGCAATGAGTGCTCGATTCGGTCCGCTCTGCTGGAGTCGCAAGATTAGGCTTGACCCTTGATTTGAGTTCGGCGATCCCCCCCGTATGTAGGTATCGGCGGTCGGCGATAAGACGGTCTGATGTTGTTCTTTCACCACTGACCCGCCCGCTATTCTCGAATATGGGCTGGTCGGTCGGTCTCGCAGCCAAGCCAGACGCTGACAAGAATTCCTGCACAGGCCAACCGCAGGATCTTGAACATTGAGTGACTTGACGTCAGGCGACTACTGGCCAGGGCGCTGAACACAGAGGTCCTCCTTCTTGTTTGTTCGGTGGACTGCGGGGCTTGTGGCGATCGACTTGGTCTAGCGAGGAGTTCCTCCAGAGCAGTGGTAGTGCGTCACTCGATCGTCATATGCAATCGTCCCGATCGTCTTCGTAACCTGGATGAACTGCACAGGCGCCGACATCTCCGCGGCGAGAGTGCAACCTGCCTCCGGTTGGCTCAACTCAACGTGAATCGAGACAACACCTCCGATCGAATCGACTCGCGCAACTCGCACGCCGATTCCCCACACCTCGCCGATCCCGATCAGGACGACCGTATGCTTTGAGAAATCGACAGTCGGGGCGGACACCGTATCGCTTGCGCGGATTCTCGCCAACTGCCACCATCGCTTAAGCGCAGCAGAGTCGCTTATTGCGATTCTGAGAGGATATCGAATTCCGGATGTGTTGAGGCCTCGTAAGAGCTGAAAACCCTCGCTGTCACCGGCTGCGCGAGTCTTCGAAGTGGTTGTGGTTTGAGCGATAGCGGTTCGGGCGGACAGCCCCAACAATGCGATAGTCACGGCTGAACGGAACGTACGGTTCATCACAGTTTCTCCCTCCGAATGAGTTTGGCTCTTGGAGGCGAGAGCCGTTGGATGCGTTGTACCCCGCGGACTCCAACCCTGCCGGCCCACCTCAGCGCGTTGGCTTGCCACCGACAACTATCCCGGGGGGCGTCGACTGGGGCGCCAAATTCCCGCCGGAGGACAGCGTCGACGCGGCTCGGCAAGAAGCAAGCGATCCTTCAAGTCGGGACCTTCGCGACGAAGCTGATTATCCCCAAATCCACCCAAAGGGTTAGGGCGTTTTTGGGACCCTAACCCGCCGGAAATGCGACAAATCCCCAGTTTCCTCACAGCTCACCGAGCACAAAACGCGAAGCGTGTTCGATCGATTCAACGTGGTGAACGAGCGCGACCTTCGGGATAGTGTGGGCCGGCTGGCGCAGCTCCACGCCCAGCCACTGTGGGGGACAATCGGGGGACAATGAGCCGAACTGCCTGGGTGGCCCTGCAGCTAAGTCGTTGTGGTACGAGTGGCCAGGGGCGGAATCGAACCGCCGACACGCGGATTTTCAGGAAGCCACGATATCATACCCGCTTGGGCCGGATCGGTACGGTTCGGTCAACTTGGCGCTCTAGTATGCCAAGCCGGTGCGACCTGCGCGAGCGGGCACAAGTAGACTCGAAATGAGTCCCACAGTCTGTCCCACAGTGGGTTTCGGGTTGCTGGCTATACGCCAATGGCGTATATTGGCCCATGGAGCTGGTCGAGACGTCCGTTTTCACCCGGCAGGTCACGGCGGAGTTGCCACCCGAGGACTACCGCGAGCTCCAGTTGGCCTTGATCGCCCGGCCTGACCTGGGACCCGTGATTCCGGGCTCGGGCGGACTGAGGAAGGTGCGCTGGCGGCTCCAGGGCCGGGGGAAGCGCGGTGGCGCCCGAGTGATCTACTACTGGCGCACGCCCGACCGGATCTATCTGCTGTTCTTGTATCCGAAGAACGTGCGGAGTGATATGACGCCGCGAGAGCTGCGAGTGCTGCGGCGCCTGGTGGAAGGAGACTGACAATGCGGAAGGACTTGTTCGCCCAGCTCGAAGAAAGCGTCCGGGAAATGAAGGCGATTGAGGCGGGTCGCCTTCGCCCGTCTCGCGTCACTCGGCGCGAGGCTGTCGTGTCGGGGGATATGGATGTCGCCCGGCTGCGGTCGCGCTTCCATCTGAGCCAGGCCAAGTTCGCGGCGCTCCTGGGCATCAGCGTCCAGACGCTCCAGAACTGGGAGCAGCGGCGCCGTCGGCCCGAGGGTCCGGCGCGGGTGCTGCTCCGGGTCGCCGAGGCGCACCCAGCGGCCGTGCTCGACGTGGCGGTCCGATCGCGACGGCGCCGGGGCCATTCGACGGGAGCCTGACGCACGAAGCGCCCCGGGACTTGGCGGGGCGCTTCCATTTTCCGGGATGTCGGTGGGACTTACCGAGTGGCCAGGGGCGGAATCGAACCGCCGACACGCGGATTTTCAGTCCGCTGCTCTACCATCTGAGCTACCTGGCCGGGATGGCAGGGGAACAACTTACCCGGAAGGGCCACGCCGCCGGAACCCCCACGACGGCCCAGTCAGGTGCCCGCTAGAACGACAGCTCGAGCCCGAGCCTGATCTGACGGGCCGGCCCGTACGCGGCCAACGGAGCCCCGAAGTCGAGCGCGGCTGCCTGGTACAGCGGCATCAGCTCCGCCGCCCCGTCGATCATGTTGTTGTGATTCAGGTCTTCTGACGAATGGTAATACGGAGACTCGTACGGAATGGGATTCGGGTCCGCCGCATACCCCGCCGCCGCCAGTGCTTGCGCCTCCGCGCTCGAGATCCCCGCCTGCTGATCGTCCCGGCGGACGCTCGTCAGATTGGCGCGATTCAGAAGGTTGCGGACGTCCACGTAAAGAGTGGCGCTCCGGCCCCCGACCACCAGCGCGCGCCGCAGCAACAAATCCACCGTCATCTGACTCGGCGCCCGGAGGGTGTTCTCCGTACCGCCAGCCGGCGCAAAGGCCGCTCCCGAGGCGTATTGGAGCACGAGGCCACCACGAATCCCGACCGGCAGCGAACCCCGCGCACGAACCACGAGGTGGTGAGTCCGATCCTGGTCAAGCGCCGACGAGGACGCCGAGAGCTGCCGGAAACCGCTCCCGGCATTGTAGGACGTCGTCTCGTACCGGTACCCGATGTCGATCACCACATCGCGGGTGATCCGGCGCTCGAGGTCCAGCTCCACGCCGAAGACCGATCCTGTTCCGGCATTCCCGAACCGGCTGGAGTCCGGGCCCAGGGAATTCGAGTCCGCCGCCACCAGGTCGGCGAGCGCGGCCGCGACGAATTCGATCCGAGCGCTCCCCCGCTCCCCGGCGGCCTCGAGACCCACGGAGACTCGACGGGAGAGCTCGTACCCGAGACCCTGCGACGCCCGGCGGTAATGCCCCGCCGCCAGAGAGTCATCGAACGCCACCGGTGCCAGGAACTGCAGATCTGGATACTGAGCCAGTTGTGCGGCGCCCAGCTCGAGGACCAAGGGTCCGAGTGGCGCGCGGAGAGACACTGACGGACTGACCCCCAGCTTCATCCCACCACGCCCAGACCCCGGCGCGGTTCCCTCGAGTCGCGTCCCGAACGTCAGGAGACCGAGTGGCCCCGGAGTCCGGATCCATCCGCCGACGTGCGCCGTGAGCGGTGACAAGTCCGCGGTCGTCGCGCCCGGGACCGAATCTCCCGCCGAGAGATACGCCAGCACCCGCTGAAATCCGGTCGCGTGGGTCACTGCGGCGCCCGCTTCCCCCCACATCGTCGTGTTCGCGGACGGTGCGTAACTCAGCGCCACCTGCCCCCGCACCTCGCGCGTGTGGTTCCAGAGCAGGTCCCCACGGGGATCATGGCCGTCCTGGAATTCAGGCACTCCCCACGGCGTCGTGGTGAACTGGAAGGCGTCCGTATACGCGGGCTGACCGCCCTTGACCGCCGCGGTGTCCAATGCGCGCGCGGACGCGTCGCCGGCAAATTGGTAATTCGACAGTGACAGGGCACCGAGCCCGCGGGTGGGAGCACTCACGAGCAATCCCTGCTCGAAGTCACGGTCGAAGACCGACAGTGATGCGAGTTGCGAGAACCGGGCATTGGTCATGTGACGGAGGACAGCCGCGATCAGCGTCGCGCCGGTGCGGCGACCCGGTCCCGGACCTACACCGTACTTGTAGGCGGGCTGGAACAGCTCCTCTTGATCCATGGACCGGACGCCGAGCACCTGCAAAGTTCCCTCTGAGCCATACGGCAACGTGAGGGTCAGTCCGGCGTTGATCTGATTTCCGCTATTGTGGGGAAGCTCCCACGGGAGAGGGGCGAGTGGGTCTCCGGCAGGTGCGCCGTGGGCCTGGCTCTGAATCTGTCCCAGGCCATCCGCGGCGACCGCCAGCCGGGCCCTGCCCAGAGGCCCTGACGCTCCCAGGCTCAAGCGGTCATATCCCTGGTCCGCAGCGCCAGTGAAGAGTCCATCCCCTTCGTACCGACCCGTGCCGGTCCAGTGGTCTCCCCCGGCAATCGGCGTGATGCGCAGGAGGCCCGAGAGGGCGCCCTGACTCGCCAGCGTGGCCGCGTCCGTTTGCTCGCCGACGCCCTCGACGAGACCCAGCGGGAGGGTCAGTCCGAGGGGCGCCGTCGAAGCGTCGTACGCATTTCGAAGGGGGACGCCACCGATCACGGTGACCTGCTCGCCCGGCCGTCCGCCCTGATGGCTAGTCCCGGAAATACCGGGCACCAGACTGGCGACGTCCGTCATGTCCGACACCGGCAAGTCCTTCAGCTCACCGCGCGTAACGAGAAACCCGCTTGCGACGGGCAGTTGCGGAGGAGGTGCCGCCGGCGAACTACCGCCGGCGTCCGACAGGAGGACGTCCTGCGTGGTCGTGAGGGCTGCCATCACGGGAACGGAGTCAGCGTCCCCCGGGGCGTACCCCGCTGCCTCCACCCGCAGACGATGACGCCCCGGCAACACCGAGTGAAACCGGAAGGTCCCCTTGAGATCGGTCCTCGTGGAGATGCCGCTCGAGTCGAGGAACACGCGCGCAGCCTCGATGCCGATGCGCCGGCCCGCCGCTTCGCGCACTCGGCCCGTGATGTCGCCCCCGTCCTGCGCCCGAACGGATCCGACGGGGATCGCGAACAGCGCCAGCACCATGCACGTGCGATTCATGGGAGTTTGAAGAACCAGAGGTCGACGGACTTCCCTTGCCACGCTTCCGTCTCGAGGCGGTCACCCGTGGGGGAGAGAGCCGGGTGCCGGAAGACGAAACCGGAGTCCGGCAGAATGGTGTCGGCATCAGTGGCGAGCGTCACCACATGGATGAGGCCGCCATGATCTTCCTGGAACGCTCCGTTGACCGGGTCCACTCCCGTCACGACCGTGCCGCCGACGATCGCGGCCAGGCGGCCTCCCCCCACGCTCACGTCACGGGCGATCCCGGCGGCGCCGAAGTCGTGGATCACGCTGTCCACACCGGTGGCCAGGACCCGCCGGTACACCCGCGAGTCTCCGATCAGCGTGTAGTAGATGAGGCCCGAGGAACCCACGGCGACCGATGTCGACGTCGCGGTGTTGGCGACCACGCTCAGGGC
>DATNDQ010000133.1:0-4904 GCA_035553475.1 Gemmatimonadales bacterium | reverse complement strand
AATCTCGAAGGTCGGGAGTGCCCAGAGGCGCTCGAGCACCGAGTACTTCTTGAGCCCCGTGAGAGCCTTGGCCTGGACCTGCTTGGCGAGGAAGGTCTTCTCCTTGAATGGGAGACGCCGCCACGCGGCGAGCTCCTGTCTCGTGGGCGGCTTCACCGCCTGATAGAGCCCGGGGACGTTGATCTTCCCGTCGGGCCCTTTGAGTCTGCCGAGGAGACGGGCGAGCTCCTCATGCGCGTTGGGCGCCGCGCCGCCGTACTCACCGGAGTGCAAATCGGTCTTCGACGTTCTGACCGAAATCTCAGCGTAGCAAAGACCGCGGAGCGCCGTGTAGACCGCGGGCCATCCCGGCGCGACGTACGCCATGTCCGCCACGAGCACGGCGTCGGCCTTTACGCGATGCGGCTCACGCTTGAGCAGATCGAAGAGCACCCGGCTCCCGTGCTCCTCTTCCCCCTCGATCAGAAACCGGAGATTGACGAGTGGGTGACCGGCGGCTTCGATGGCGCGCAGGAGACAGAACACCTGTCCCTTGTCGTCCGCGCTGCCGCGCGCGTAGAGCTTTCCATCACGAATCGTCGGTTCGAACGGGGGCGTGACCCACTCATTCAGCGGATCAGGCGGCTGCACGTCGTAGTGACCGTAAATCACCAGTGTCGGCGCACCAGGCACTTCGGGACCGACACCCCAAACCACCGGGTGCGTCTCACTCGCCAGCAGTTGAACGTCATTGCAGCCAAGACGCCGCAGGTCCGCCGCGACCCATTCCGCGGCACGGCGGCAGTCCTGGTCATGCTTCGGCAGTGTGGAAATCGACGGAATTTGAAGGAATTCCGAGAGCTCGGCGAGGAGGCGGTTGTTGTCCATGGTTCCGGAAAACTAGAAGGCGCCGAGTCGACTAGCCAGCGGCCCTGCTGGAGGTAGATTCTCGCGAATGCGGACCACCGCGTCATTCGAGTTGTTCCCTGACGCCCCTTCGGAGCGTGCCATGGTCCGCGCGCGATGGTTGGCCCGCGAAGGCCGGCTCTCGGAAGCGGAATCCGCGTACCGCGAAGCCCTCACGACCTATCCGGACCTGAAGCCCGCCTGGGCCGAATACTTTGAGCTGTTGCGGTCCCAGAAGCGCGCGGCCGACGCGCTCCGGCTCGCCTTCGGAGCCCGGACCCAATTCGGCGAGGCCGCGTTCGCCCTGGCGCTCGAAGGCGCCGCGCTCATCGAGCTCGACCGGTTCCGGGAGGCCCTCGAGGTCCTGGAGCACGCCGTCGACGCCGACCCGGATCTCGCGGTCGTCTGGCACGAGCTCGGCTACGCCGCCTACCGCATCGGTGACCGCAACCGCGCCCTCCTCGCACTCGATCGGGCATTCGCACTCGAGCCGCATAGCGCCACGCTCCGCCTTCGCGGGAAGGTGCTCCGCGACGCGGGCCGCTATCAGGCCGCGGAAGTCGCGTTCGAAGCGGCGGCGCAGTCGGCCGAGCATGACGAGCAGTGGGATGAGGCGAGCGATGAGGTCGCCATCACCCGCCGCTACGCGCTGTACGCTCCGCGGAAACCTGCCGACCTCGGTACCCCCGAGCGGTGGTTCGCGGACACGGGGGCAGTGCTGCTGGCCTCCGGCCACTCGACCACGGCTCCCGGAGATGAAGCGCTGGTCGAAGCGATGATCGAGCTGGCCTCCGACTCGCGGTGGCGCTTCGGCCAGATCGTGAGCTTCGGCGGGGCCCAGAGTCTCTGGACTCCCCTGTCGACGCGACTCAACGCCCCGCTCGTGAGTGCCGGCGGCCTCGATCCCGCCGCCGTCCCGCTCGTCGTCGCGCCTCAACCCCTGACGGGTGACCCCGCCTGGGACGCAGCCGTGCGGGCCATCGAGTCCCGGAACGCCGGGTGTGTGTTCGTGCTCGAACAGGCCGGCTCGGGCCCTGCCCGCGCCGACGTCGTCGGGGTGCTGACGAACGATGGCGTCCGTCGCCCCGGCGCCCCCGCCCCCGGTCACGCGCTGACCGAAGCGCAGCACCCCGCGGCCCGCCTGGCTTCGCGCCGGCTGGCCCTGTCCTGATGAGTCCGGGGACCGCGCCGGTCACACCCCCGGCCATGTCGGGGAAGACCATCGTCCAGAGTCAGTTCGACCGCGCCGCCAACCTCGTCAACATGGAAACGTACATGCGGCGGATCCTGCTCTCTCCCTTCCGGGAGATGACGGTAGACCTGCCGGTGCGCATGGATGACGGGCGTATCGAGGTGTTCACCGGGTACCGGATTCAGCACAACGGCGCGCGAGGACCCTGCAAGGGCGGGATCCGCTACCACCCCCACGCCGACCATGACGAGGTGCTGGGCCTCGCCACCATCATGACCTGGAAGACGGCGCTGATGGACATCCCCTTCGGGGGTGCCAAAGGCGGGATCACCGTCGATCCCCGCAAACTTTCCACCCTCGAGCTCGAACGCCTCACCCGCCGCTTCACCCAACGCATCGCCATCATCATCGGTCCCTACCGCGACATCCCGGCGCCCGATGTCAACACCAACGCGCAGGTGATGGCCTGGATCCTGGATGAGTATTCGAATCGGCACGGGTACTCCCCCGCCGTGGTCACGGGCAAACCGATTTCCCTCGGCGGATCACTCGGCCGCGAAGAGGCGACCGGGCGCGGCGTCATGTACGTCATGCAGGAATACGCGCGCGATTTCGGGATCCCCCTGAAGGGCGCGCGGGTGGTCATTCAGGGCTTCGGCAACGTCGGCGCCCACCTGGCCCGTCTGCTCGATGCGGAGACCGGCGCGAAGGTGATCTGCGTAAGTGACGTGGATGGCGGCATCGTGAACGAAAATGGGCTCGACATCAAAGGCCTGCTCGCGCACGCCGCGCAACGGAAACCCGTGCCGGAGTGGAAGGGCGGCAAGCGGATCACGAATGACGAGCTTTGGAAAATCCCCTGCGACTGGCTCGTGCCGGCCGCGCTGGGCAGCGTGATCACGAAGGAACACAACGCGACCGACGTGGACTGCAAGGTCATCGTCGAGGCGGCGAACGAGCCGACTACTCCGACGGCCGACTTGATCCTGGCGGAGCGGGGAATTCCGGTGATCCCGGATTTCTTGGCGAACGCGGGTGGCGTGACGGTGAGTTACTACGAGTGGGCGCAGAACCTTCAGCAGTATCGCTGGACCCACGAGCAGGTGAACAAGGAACTCAAGGCCACCATCACGAAGGCGTACTCGGCCGTCCGCGATCTCGCCAAGGACAAGGACGCGACCTTCAGGACGGCGGCGTACGCGATCGCGATTCAGCGGGTGGCGGAAGCGGAGCGCCTGCGGGGAAACTGATTACGGCCCGATGCCACTCTGCGAATAGAGCGCCTGATAGGGATCCGCTCCCGGCTTCGTGAGCACCCGCACCTTGATGAGCCGGATGGTCTCGGGCAGGTTGACGTTGTTCGCCAAGTAAAACTCGTCGAACATGTTGAGGTTGAGCCGGTAGAGCCGTTGAGCCACCACCACCGCGTTGTTCAACGGTGCCTTCGCAAACCACCGCCAGTCGTACGTCTCCAGCCCCTGCCCCACCGGCCCCGTCAGCTGCGCCCGCGCCCACCCAAAGAGATCGTCCCGGGTGTTCTGCAGCGCCGCCCCCGAAAGCGGAGAGGCATACGCCGAATCGAGCCGGCGGGCCAGCTCGGCGTAGAACACGTCGAGGGTCCGCTCGTCGCGCCAACGGGCCGCCGCACGTTGAGCATCAATGGTGTCCCCCCGCGAGCGGAAAAACGCCTGCGCTCCGCGATACCCCACGAAATTCGCGAAGCTTTCGTCGAACGGCGTGTTACTCGGCACATACAGTGTGTTGTGCGCCAGCTCGTGAATGACGGTGGCCACCAGCTCCATCGTGTCTCGATCGACGGCCGTCGAGAGCAAGGGGTCCGAGAAATAGCCCAGCGTGGAGAAGGCATCCGACACCCGCAGATACACGTCGTTCCCGAGGGCCTCCTGCTCCGCCGCCGCCTTCCGCGCCGCGTCGAGGTTGAAGAACCCCTTGTACGGCACGGTGCCGACGATGGGGTAGTTCCACGTCACTTCACGGAGCTTGTCCTTGCGTGACGCGGAGAGCACCAGGAGCAAGGTGTCCCGGCCCACGTCAGCGTAGGTCGTATAGGTGTCACCGGCGGTGAGATGGAGGGAATCAGCGGCGTAGGCACGGGCGGCCAGGACGAGCTTGAGCCGCTGCATCAACGCCGGCGGCGTCTTCGGATCGGCAACGAGCGCCGCGAGGGACCGGCGCTTCAGCAGGATACGCGCCTCTTCCCATCCACCCCGCGCGATGTACCGGACATCAGGAAAAAGAATCAGCGCCAGGACGATCAGCACGGCGGCGCCCAGGGCCAGCCTGAGCAGCAGCCTCCTGATCAGTACCCACCGGCTCATCCCTCCCCGGCGTCGGTCGACCACTACGGTGTCCATCGCACCCCGATCCTGTGTCGTGCATCCCCACGGCTGTCGAGTGGCCGGTACGCATAATCAATATGGAAGCGTCCGAGCTCGATGCCCCCACCGGCACTCAATTTCGAGACCCCCGGGGCCAGCGCCGCCGTCCCGTAGGCCACCCGCCCCACCAGGACGACGCCCCCCAGAACGAACCCCGCCTCCAACCCCTGCACCAGCTCCGCGTGTCTCCCCGCCAGCCACTGGGCTTCAATGGTGGTAAGCAGGCGGTACGCCCCCTCCGGGTCCACGTAATTCATGGTAAACCCGGTCCGTACCCGGCGCGGCAGGACTCCCCCCGCCGAATCCCCGCCGATGTTCTGAACCGAGACGCCCAACGCGAAGAGATCAAAGACCGGCAGCGCGGCGCCGACATCCCCCGCCCACATCCCAGCCGCCGGCGTCCCGGGCCCGTGGGCGTACTTCCCGGT
>DATNDQ010000132.1:0-48867 GCA_035553475.1 Gemmatimonadales bacterium | reverse complement strand
GGTCTACCAGGTCGGCATTTCGCCGTTCGACCCCGGCACGGCCTACGTCACCTATGACCGCCACGAGTTCGACGACAATCGGGCGTACGCCTACAAGACCACCGACTACGGCAAGTCGTGGACGCGCATCGATGCCGGCCTTCCGGAGTACGCGGCGCACGTGGTCCGCGAAGATCCAAACGCCAGGAACTTCCTGGTGCTGGGCACCGACCAGGGACTCTGGTTCTCCCGGAACGGTGGTGCCTCCTGGAAGGCGATGAAGGCCGATTTCCCGACGACGCCGGTGTACGACGTGAAGTTCGTCAAAGCGTCGCACGACTTGCTGGTCGCGACGCATGGCCGCGGACTCTTTGCGCTCGACAACATCAGCCCCCTCGAGGGCCTGACCACCGACGTGGCCGCGCAGGATTTCCATCTCTTCCCGGTGGTGCCCGCGATCCTGCGGGGACGCGCGCGGGGTCGCTCGGGCGTGGCGCCGACCAACTTCTCGGTCCGCGGCACGCCGCAGGGCGCGGTGATCGACTACTACCTGAAGGCAGGGGCGGACACGACGCCTCCCGCGGGCGGTCCTGAAGCGGGTGGTCCTGGTGGCGGGCGCGGCGGGCGCGGCGGCCCCGGCGGAGTCGGCGGGGGCCGGCGGTCGGGTGCGCGGCTCGTGGTCACGAGCGCGGCGGGCGACACCGTCTACACCGATTCGTCCGGGCCCACCAAGATGGGCGTGAACCGGATGACCTGGGCCCTGCGGTGGAGTGGCCCAGCTCCCCTGACCATCGAGGCGCCGCAGGGTGGTGAAGGTGGTGGTGGGTTCCGTCGCGGTGGCTTCGGCCCGGCGGTGGTGCCCGGCACGTACACGCTGACGGTGTCGGTGGCGGGGAAGAGCGGATCACAGACCGTGGAAGTGAAGCCCGATCCGGTTCAGGGTGGCGACCCGGCCAAGTTCCAGGCGCAGCTGGCCGCCGGTCTGCAGTTCCGGTCGGAGCTGACGGCGCTGCACGAGATGCTCAATCACCTCGTGGCCATCGAGACGCAGATCCGGAACGCGCAGACCGCCGTGCGTGAGACGGGTGACACGGCGGCGATGGGCGCGTTGAACCGGGCGTCGCGCGATCTGTCGCGGAAGCTCCGTCAGCTGAAGGACACGCTCTACAACTCGGATCAGCAGCGGGGAGCGCCGGAAGATGACATTCACTATCTCACGCGCTTCGCCGACAAGTACCAGAGTCTTGGATTCGGAGTCTTCGGCGGATACGCGCAGCCGCCTTCGTCGCAGGTGATGGATGAGTGGAAGGTGGAGCGGGCGCAGCTGGACGGGTTCATCGCGACCTTCAACGGGATTCTGAGTACGGACGTCGCGGCATACAATCAGGTAGCGAACGCGAACCACACGCCGGTGCTGCTCGGCGGGGCGCCGATCGCGATCAAGGCCGCTTCAGTCCGCTGAGTCGAGAACCGACGCGACCTGTTTGAGCAGGGTGTCCTTGTCGATCGGCTTGTGCAGCACCGCCCGCGCTCCGCGGGCGGTGCTGTCGGCCTCGACCTTGGAGTCGCTTACCGCGGTAACGACCACTACGGGGATTTCGCGCGTCTTGGCGGATTTGCTGAGCCGGTCGAAAACCGTCATGCCCCCACCCGCCGGCATGTTGATGTCCAGCAGAATCACGTCGGGGAGCTCGCGCTGAGCGAACATGAATCCCTGCATGGCGTCCTCGGCGATCATCGGCACGTAGCCCTCGCCCCGGAGGTGAGCCGCGAACAGCTCACACAGCGGCCGGTCGTCGTCGATGATCAGCACTCTCGGCTTTTTCGTCTTGGCCATGGTGGTCCCGCTAGACCTCGCCGTGTCGGAAACAGGTCACCAGATGGTCGTTGACCATCCCCACTGCCTGCATGAACGCGTAGCAGATGGTGGGGCCCACGAACTTGAAGCCCCGCTCAGACAAGATGTCACTCATACGGCGTGATTCGCGAGTCTCCGCGGGGAGTGCCCGTTGCGCCTTCCGGGCGTTCGTGATCGGGGCACCCCCTACGCAGTCCCAAAGCAGCCGGTCCAGCGTTTCCCCCTGTTGCCGCAAGGCCAGATACGCCCGGGCATTGGTCACGGCCGCCGCCACTTTGGCCCGATTCCGTACGATCCCCGGATTCCTGAGGAGCTTGGCCCGGCGCCGGGCGTCATAGCGGGCCATCTTCTCGGGGTCGAATCCGTCGAACGCTTCCAGGAACGCATCCCGCTTGTGCAGGATCACCCGCCACGACAAACCGGCCTGGAAGCCGTCCAGAATGAGCTTGGCGAAGAGTTTCTTGTCGCCGTGGATGGGGACGCCCCACTCGGTGTCGTGGTACTCGATCATGAGCGGGTCGTCGGCACTCCAGGGGCAACGTTTGATCATGGCTCAAAGATATAAACTTCCTGTATGACCGCCCGCCGTATCCTGTTGGCCGATGCGGATGCGTTTTACGTATCCGTCGCTCGCCTGGTCGATCCGGAAGGCGCGGGGAAATCTCCCCTCCTCATCGTCGGTGGGTCGGCGGACAAGCGCGGCGTGGTGACCTCCGCGTCCTACGAAGCGCGAGCCTTTGGGGTCTCATCGGCCATGCCGATGGCGCGGGCGGCGCGCCTGTGTCCCGACGCGATGATCGTGCCGGTGCCGTGGGAAGCCTGCGTGGAGAAGGGGGAGGAGATCCGCGCCGTGCTCGAGGGGTTCACGCCTGCCGTCGAGCGCGCGAGCTCGGACGAATTCTACCTCGACATGTCCGGCACCGAGCGGCTCTACAAGAACGAGCACCTGTCGGAGACTGCGCGCCGCATCCGGACTGCCGTGAAAGAGGCCACCCGGCTGTCGGTGTCAATCGGCGGCGGGACGTCGAAGCTCGTCGCGAAACTCGGGGCGGGGAGAGCGAAGCCCAGAGCGGGGGTCGAGGGGAAGGCGGTGGTAATCGTGGAGCCGGGGACGGAGGAAGCATTCCTTCGGGAGTTTTCCCTCGCCGATCTCCCCGGCGTGGGCCCCCGGTTCCAGGAAGAGCTGGGGCGCTTCGGACTCCGTGAAGTAACCGACGCGCTTCGGTACGATCTCAAGACTTTGCAGGGGTGGCTTGGTGAGCGGGCCGGCGCGTGGCTGCACCGGCGGATTCGGGGGCAGGATGAGTCGCAGGTCGACAGCTCGGGTGACGCCAAGTCCATCTCTCGAGACGAGACCTTCGCGAAGGATCTGAACGACGCGGAGTCACTGGACCGGGAGCTCGTGGCGCTGGCGGGCCGGGCGTCGGCGGACCTGCGGGCGTCGGGGCTCGCGGCGAGGACCGTGACGGTGCGGATCAAGGACGCCGACTTCACCTTGCGGCAATCGAGCCGGACGTTGCCCGCTCCTATCATTTCCGACCGTGCCGTATTGACGACCGCCCGCGAGCTGCTCGCGACCCTGCGGAAGGCCCGTCACGTACCGGCGCGGCTGCTGGGCGTCGGGCTGTCGCAGCTCTTGCGGGAGGGGACTCCCGATCAGCTGACATTGTTCGAAAATGCGCCCCAAGGAGTGGAAACGGAGCGGGACCGGACGCTGTCACGCATGGTGGACCAGATCAGGGACCGTTACGGTCCCGATGCGGCCGGGTGGGGCCGCTAAAGCGCTGACTAGTTATTGGCGAAACGCTCGAGGAAGCTGCGCTCGTCTGCAGACAGAGAGGACGGGCCGCCCTGGTCGAGCTTCGCCATGATGCGCGTCAGCTCTTCGCGGTTGACGGGGTGCAGTCCGGCGGGATCGATGCTCCGCCACCGGGCGACGGTTTCGGGTGACTTGGGCAGGGGCGCGACCGGGGTGGCCTTCGCGCGGAATTTCTGACTGCCGGTCTGATGCTTGAGCAGCGTCAGGTAGATGTACGCGCCTGCATACCCGCCCAAGTGGGCCCAATGTGCCACACCCGGCTCGAGGTAGCCGAAGCCGCCGAACAGGGAGATCACGCCGAACAGGATCACCAGGACGAATGCCGGCATCGGCACGATGAAGAACAGGGCGAACCGCTCCCAGGGCCAGTACATCGCATACGCCAGGCTCACCCCGTATATGGCCGCCGACGCTCCGACGATTCCATACGAAGACAGCGCGATCGACAAGAGCGCACCGCTCACGCCGCCCACGAGGTACAGCCCGATGAATCGAGGGCCCCCCAGGCGCGTTTCTACCCGGGGTCCGAACATCAGGAGGGCGAACATGTTCCAGAAGATGTGCCCGAAGTTGGCGTGGACGAACATGTACGTGAGGATGGTCCAGGGGGCGGACAGGGCACTGTGAGACGAGAAGGCGAAGTAGTTCCCGATGTCAGGCCGCTGCCAGGTGACCAGAAAAACGGCTGCGTTCGCGATGATCAGGCGCTTGATCCAAGGCGTCATGTCGAGAACGCTAGATGGAGGTTGCCGACACCGCAACGAGGGTTAGTTTTTCCGCGCCCCATGAAGTTCTCCTGGTCGATCCTGCTCGTACTCGCCGCCTGCCGAGGGACCGCCACTCCAGCGGTCTCGGCCGTGCGAGTTCCGGCCGACTCCGAAATTCCGTCGGGTCCCCTGGGCGCCTCGATCCGCCGCGGCCTCGCGCTCCTCACCGCGACACACGACAGCCTCCCTGCCTACGTGGGCAATGATCTGCGGTGTGTCAGCTGTCACCTCGACGAGGGACGGCGTTCGCCGCAATCGTGGGTCGGCGCCACGGGCCGGTACCCGCAGTACCGCTCGCGCTCCGGTATCGTGGAAACCATCGAGTACCGGATCAACGGCTGTTTTGTTCGCTCACTGAACGGGAAAGCGATTCCCGCCGATGGGAACGACATGCGGGACATCGTGTCGTACCTGACGTTCCTGTCGAGGGGCCAACCCGTGGGGTACACGGCCCCCGCCCCGGACACTCGCTGGAGCGCGCTCAAGCCCGATACGGCGGCGGGCAACAAGTTCTTCGCGACGAACTGCGCCCGTTGTCATGGCGAGGACGGTGCGGGTACGATCGCGGCTCCACCGGTGTGGGGTCCCCGATCGTACAATATCGGTGCGGGCATGTCGCGGGCCCGGACGGCGGCGTCGTTCATCGTGGCGAACATGCCGTTCGACAAGGCAATCACCCTCACGGACCAGCAGGCCCTCGACGTCGCCGCGTACATCAACTCGCAGCAGCGCCCGGATTTCGCAGGGAAGGCAAACGATTGGCCGAACGGCGACGCACCTCCCGATGTCGCCTATCAGACGAAAGCGGCGCACCCGGCGCCGCCCGGATCCCGCGCCCACTGACCGTCGGGGCGCGTTCACCCGTACCACTTGGAGGTCCCCAACATGCTCGACCTGAAGCTCTCCACCCACCGACGTGGCTTTCTGGGACGCGTCGCCGCCGGCGCCGCCGCGCTCGGCCTGGGGTCCGTCGTCTCACCGGTGGCCGCGGCCGCCGAGACCGCAGGTGTGACCCCCACCAGGGCCGCCGATCCGGTCTTCGAGGGGTGGCTGAACAAGATCAACGGGAAGCACAAATCGATGTACGATGCTCCCGAGGTCAACGACGGGTTCTGCTTCATCTGGGCCCGGGTGTGGCTGAACACGGCCAATGCGACCTACGGAACCACGGATGCCGACAACTCCGCGGCCATCGTGCTTCGCCACTGGGCCGCTCCGCTGGCCCTGCCCGACTCCATGTGGGCGAAGTACCACTTCGGCGAGGCGATCAAGGTCAATGATCCGAAGACCAACGCCCCCTCGGTGCGGAACCTGTTCCACAAGATGGCGGCCGCCGACCAGATGCTCCCCGGCTACGGGATCGACGAGCTCCTGGGCAAGGGTGTCCTCATGGGTGTGTGCAACGTCGCGCTCACGGTCATGAGCGGCATGGTCGCGGCGAAGATGGGTGGTGGCATGACGGGTGAGCAGGTCAAGGCGGACTGGATTGCCAACCTGATCCCCGGCATCATCGTCGTGCCGTCGGGAGTGCTGGCGGTGAATCGGACGCAGGAGAAGGGCTGCACCTACACGTTCGCTGGGTGAGGCAGACGGGGATTCGGGATTGGGGATTCGGGATGGGGTGTCGCACCATTCCCGAATCCCCAATCCCCATTCCCGCCTCTATTTCGGCCGTGCGCTCCCGAACTGTTTCGGGTCCCACAGCGCGGTCGCCAGCGGATCTCCGGTACGGATGTCGATGTACTCCTCCAACCAATTCGGCTTCCCGTTAATCAGGAACCGCACCCGCGCCGAAACCCAGGCCTTCCCGATGGCGCGGTAGTCCTCGAAGCGCGTGTCCTGCAGCACCGTCGTGTCCCGCTGCCCCGGTTCCACGATTCGCAGGAACAGCAGGCGGTCCTTGTCGATCCAGAACTGCTTGTGGCGGGTGTCTCCCTGGTCCGCGCCGACCACATACGCCGCATGCCCATCCCAGGTGTCTTCGTGGATCTTCGACAGGTCGAACCCGAGCTTCGTCAGCTTCGCGATGGTGGTCTCGGCGGGCGTCGCGTAGACGTCGAAACCGAGGATCATCAAGGGATGCAGGAAGGGAGCAGCCCGGCGCAGGGAGTCGTGGCCGAAGATGTAGAGCGAGTCGGCGCGGAACAGGTATCCCTGTCCCGAGTCGGCGGGCAGGAAGTCGATCCGCAGCTGGCCCGGAATGTTCGCGTACTCCTTCCAGACCGAGTGGGTCTCCTTGCCGGCCGTATCAGTGGCGGTGTTGTTCTGCGTAAAGCTCAGGGTCCTGTACAACTGGCCCGCGTACCGGTCGTGCATGGCCCGGATCAGTTCCTGCCCGTTCTTGGGGACCGGTGGATTCCCGGCACCGAGGAGCATCAGGGGAACGACGAGTATGGCGTAGCGCACAGGATTCCTCCGGGGAAAGGAGTCCCCGATGTTCAACGTTCGAGCCGGTAGCCGGTCTTCCGGACGGTGAGAATATGGCGCGGAACGGCGAGATCGTTCTCGAGTTTCCGCCGGAGCTCGGCGATATGGGTATCGACGGTCCGGGACATGACGGCGGCGCTGTACCCCCACACCTCGGTGAGGAGCTCCGCTCGTGACGCGACGGCCCCGCGGCGATCGATGAGGGCGAGGAGGAGGTCGTACTCCTTGGGCGTGAGCGTCACGGCCTCGCCATGCCGCCGGACCGTGCGCGAGGCGGTATGGACCTCGATTTCCCCGAACGTTTCGACCGGCGGAGCCTTGGGAGGCTCGTTGGCGGCCGAGCGGCGCAACAGGGCTTCGACGCGGGCCAGAAGCTCCAATACACCGAAGGGCTTGGTCACGTAGTCGTCGGCACCGAGCCTCAGGCCGCGGACCTTGTCGGATTCGTCGCCCCGGGCCGTGAGGATCAGGATCGGGAGCCGGCGTCCTTCGTCCCGGACGGTGCGCAGGACGCGAAATCCGTCGAGTCCCGGTAGCATGAGATCGAGGATCACGAGGTCCGGCTCGTTCTTCCGGACGCGGGCCAGTCCCTCCGCGCCGTCCCCGGCAACGTCCACCTGATGGCCTTCGATCTCCAGGTTGTTCCGAAGACCGTAGGCCAGGTCCTGATTGTCCTCGATGACCAGCACTTTGCTCACGTCAGGGCCTCCATGGCTTGCTGCGGGTGCGTCACTGGTTGTGCGGGGGTGGCATCGGGCAGCTCGATCACGAAACGCGCCCCACCCGCTTCGGCTTCATCACACCACACCCGGCCGCGATGGAGCGTCGCGAGCTCTCGTACCACCGCGAGTCCGATGCCGGTTCCGGCCACGGACGACCCGCGGTCCCGGCGCAGGCGCCAGAAGCGATCCCACACCCGCTCGCGGGCTTCCACTGGTACACCAGGACCGAGGTCGTCCACCTTGATCCGGAGGTAGCCACCCCAGCCCTCGAGGGTGATGGTGACGGTCTGGCCATCCGGCCCGTACTTCACGGCGTTGTCGAGCAGGTTGAGGAGCATCTGATGCAACGCGCCGGGGTCGACGATCGCGACCAGGCGCTCGTCCAGCACGGTCCGTACGGTGACCCGGCGGGCGGCCGCGAGCGGCTCGAACTTTTCCACGGCGGACCGAATCAGCGGAGCGATGTGCTCGGGGGCCGCGTCGATGCGGGCCGCATGGCGTTCCGAGCGCGAGAAGTGCAGCAGGTTCTCGACGAGGTGAGTCAGGCGCCGTGCTTCCTGATCGATGATGACGAGAGAGCGCGAACGCTCTTCTTGCGACCGGACCCGTCCGAGCCGCAGGGTCTCCGAGAACATCCGGATCTGAGCCAGCGGGGTGCGCAGCTCGTGGGACACGCTGGCGACGAAATCGGAGCGCAGGGCCGCGAGCGCATACTCCCGGCGCAGCTGATACAGGATGCCGCCCACCAGGATCGCCGTGATGAACAGGAGCCCGGTGATGAGCGGGAGGCGCGAGCGGGGCAGACCGCCGATGACGAGCTTGGGGCCCATGTCGGGGCGCAGGGTCACCTCAAACCGCAGGTGGCCGAGCATCGTCGTCGAGGTATCGTGCCCCGTGAAGAGCGCGGGGAACCCGCCGGGGGACCGGTAGATATCGCGTCCGTCCGCGTCCTGGATCGCCACCGATCCGATGGAGTCGTACGGGATGCCGCCGGTCAGGGTCGGCGGGATGAGGGGTCCGCTCTCCGCCGCGTCGATGAACAGCGGAGTCAGCGTCGAGAGCTCCGCCGCGAACCCCACCGCTTCGCGCGGCGCTCCCTTGGCGTCGCGTTCCAGCTTGTACGCCAGCATCAGCCGGTGGGCTGACGGTGCTCCCAAGATCACGGCGTCGGCCCATTCCGGGCGGTGCACGCCCCGGACGTAGCTATCGAGGGTATCCGTGACCCATCGCCGCAGCGCGGAATCCGCCGGTGCGCCGCGGATCACGAGCTCATGCTGCGGGAAGGTCAGGTCGAAGGCGAACGCCATCTTGGACAGGAACGCGCGGGTAGCCGAGTCGGACCGCTGCCCCAGCTCGCTGGGAGATGGGAGGGCGTTCTGGTGAGTCTCCGTCCTCAGGCGGTCGAGCGCACCCAAGGCGCGGCCGAATCCGTAGTAGCCGAGCTCGTTGGAGGTGCGGGTAGACAGCTGATGCGCGGCAAACGCCGAGTAATCCCGAAGCACGCGCTCGGCCGTCGCGCGATGCGAGGTGACTTCAAGTACCGACTGGTACGCGAGGAGTGCGGTGATTCCGAGCGTGGCGACCAGCAGAACGGCGACCAGGACCCCGCGGGGCCGGCCACTGGCTGGAGCTGTATGAGAGAAGAAAGCCATCGGACCCTGAAACTACTCGGGGGTACCCCCGTCCGCACGCGCCTCACGGGATCCTAACCTCGGCGCCCCGGCCATTCTTGGCCGTCTTGGCCGGGGCCGCCGTGGCAAGGGGTTACAGCTTCACTTCGATGGTCGCGCCGCGCTTGTAGCGGATGTACAGCCAGGCCATCGGAACGACCAGGGTCGCTGCGGCGATGACCGTGAGGCCGAGGAGCAGGGCCGCGAGCAGGACGCCTTGCTGGGAGGTTTCGGCTGCGTCGAAGAGCGCCGCATCCTGCCGTCCGAGGAGGATCGTCATCGACTGCCGGGCATTCATGGTCGCCGCCGGGTCGACGCTCGCGAGTCCCTCGAGAATCGTTCGCACCTGCGCCTGGTCGGACGTGTCTGCCAGGGTCTTGCCGAGGTCCGCGAGATTCGTCCGGAGATGGTCGCGGAGCTGATCGCGCTGAGACTGGGCCTGAGGCGTCTTGTACGCCGCGTCCGTGCTCGTGGCCATCTGATGCCACACTTCGTAGGCCGCCGAGTAGCTGTGCAGGGTCTGCGAAACCTGCGCACCCGTCCGCACCGTGGTCGACGCGCGGTTGAGCGAGTGGATCAAGTCGATACCAAAGATGAAAGCGATCAGGAGCGTGGCCGCGCTGATCGTGACGGCGATGCCGGGCCGGATGAACGTGTAGTCCTTCATCGCGATGGCGAAGGACGAGCGTCCGACGGACGGGCGGGGCGGCATGGGATTGCTCATCGGGCTCCGAGAACTCGTTGAGAAGAGGCCCCTACGGTATCCGTCACCGGAAGAGGCGTCAATGGGCGAGCACCGGCTGGAGGGCCAGTGCCGCCTGATGAATTACCGTCGTGTACCGGTCCAACGCCGCTGCCACCCGGGCCGCCTGCGCCTGTGCCTCGGTGGCCTTCCCTTGATCCACGCCTTCCCTGATGCCGGGCATCGTCTTCACCCCGTAGCCGGTATAGAACCCCGGCGCGTAGAGGAGATGCCGGTACCAGGGACGACGGGGCAGGCCGGACGTATCCGAGAGTGCCCGTTCCGCGCGAGCCAGCGACTGATTGATGGCGAGGAGCGCCGGACGGCGCTTGACCAGCGTGGTCGACGGCATCGAATCGAGCCGCGCCGACACCCGGCCGTATTCGGCCGCCGCGGAATCGAGGCGTGCCAGCGCCGCCTCCACGCCGGAGAGGTCGAGGGACCTGGTCTGCGAGTCCTGCTTGGCCGCCTTCGCGATCTCGTTGGCGTACGTGCGGTAGGTGCTCGCGGCCCTGGTGAACTCGTACGGCAGGAGCGGGGCGTCCGCCATGCGGAGCACCGCCGTCGCCATGGTCTGCGCTTCGGTCACACCGTAGGCGAATCCGGAATCCAGGAATCGATCGTAGAACGTGTACGAGTCGTAGATCGAGTGGTAAATGCCGGAGGGCGTCGCGCCGCCGAACCCGGTGGAGACCGACGGGACCGCCAGGTGATCGATGAACGTTGAATAGTCGGAGCCGGAGCCGAGCGCGCCAAGGTGGAAGGCCTTGCCCGCCGTGGAATCGGCGTGCTGTTGGGTGCGCTCGTGATCGAGCAGGGCCGCAAGCACACTCTTGCCGGTCGCGGGGTCACGCACGTCGCGCGCAACCTGCTCGATGAAGGCTTCGAGGCTGTGCGACCCGGCGGCGTCGAACCACCCTTTGTCATTGGTGTCCGAGTTGTAGTAGACGACGGCCTTCTGTTCCAGCTCGGTGGCGTGCCGCTCGGCCCACTCCGTGGAGCCCAGGAGTCCCCACTCTTCACCATCCCACGCGGCGAAGATGACGGTTCGCGCGGGCTTCCATCCCGACTTCACCAGCGTCCCGAGCGCGCGGGCGGTTTCTTCGAGCGCGACCTGACCCGAGATGGGATCTTCGGCGCCGTTCACCCACGCGTCGTGATGGTTGCCGTACACCACCCACTGGTCGGGGTCGGTCGCCCCGGGGATGGTCGCGATCACGTCGTAGAGCGGTCGCGTTTTCCACTCGAACGACACCGCGAGGTGCACGCGCGCCGGGCCCGAGCCGATGTGATAGGTGATCGGCAGTCCCCCGCGCCACTCCTCCGGGGCGACGGGACCACTCAAGTTCCGCAGCAGCGGCAGGGCGTCACCATAGCTGATCGGCAGGACGGGGATTTTCTCGATGGTCGCGGCCTGTGCGATCGAAAGACGATGGGTGTCGCCCGGCACCGAGCCCCAACCCGGTGAAAGCGGATCACCCGGGTAGAGCGGCATGTCCATCACGCTGCCGCGTTGTACGCCCATGTCGGGCCGCATCGGTCCCTTGGGATAGACGTCCTGGTCGAAGTAGCCGTCGTCCCGCGGGTCCGAATAGATCAGGCACCCCACGGCGCCATGCTCCGCCGCGACCTTCACCTTGATCCCGCGCCACGAGCCGCCATAGCGCGCGATGACGATCTTCCCCTTCACGCTGATGCCGAGGCTGTCGAGGACCTTGTAGTCATCGGGCACGCCGTAGTTCACGTAGACCAGGTCCGCGGTCACGTCGCCGTCCGCCGAATACGCGTTGAACGTCGGGAGCTGGTCGGCCTGCCCGGAGGTCGAATCCTCGGGGAGCGCGGGCTCTTTCAGCACCGCTGTGTATCGCTCGGGCCCCACCAGCTCGAGGGTGCGGGACATGGGGCGGGGCATGAGCGCTTCGAATTGCTCGATGTGGGCGTCCAGTCCGAATGACTTGAAGCGAGCGAGGATCGTTTCGGCCACGCGCCGCGAGCGCTCGGTCCCCGCTTCATGGGGGAAGGACGACAGGAGCCGGATGTTGACGCGCACGCTGTCGGGGTTGGGCACGGCACGGGCCGCGTTCTCCCATCTCGTCTCCGCCGCCAGGGCGTCGGCGGGGAAGCCGCGAACGGGCACAGGCTGCTGAGCGGCGAGCGTGCCGCCGAGACACACGAGGCTGAGCAAGCGATACATGAGCGGTCCGGGTGGATGTAGAGGCGGGGTAATGCTATTGCGTGCGAGAAGATTCGGCGAGGGCCATCGAACTGCGTGGGGTGTGGGGAGTGGGACGCTCCGATCAGAACCGATCTCCGCCATCACCGGAGAGTCCCACACTCCCACTGCCCACGCCTTCCAGGTGTTACGGTCTCACAATCACCGTTCCCGTCATCGCCTCGCCGTGCACGAGGCAATCGTACGTATAGGTGCCGGGCATCGTGAACGTGACTTGATAGGTGCCCGTCGACTGGATGCCGGAGCTCGTCGGCAGGGTGCCCGGCGCCGTCAGCCAGTTGACGCTATGCGCTATCGATCCACTCGCCCAGGTCCACGTGACCTTGCCCCCGTTGCTGACGGTCACGGACGTCGGCGCATACGAGATTCCCGGCCCGACCGTTACGGCAGCGAGCGCCGGCACACTGTCGCCGGTGGAGACGAAGATGACCGGAGATCCGGTCAGCGCGGCGGATGCCGTATCCGTCTGGGTGCCCAGCGTGGACCCGAGGGTCCGGATCGTGGAGGCGATCCCCGACGCGTCGGTGACCGGCGCCGTGTCCGACACCGAGCCCCCGCCGGTTCCCGCTACCCAGCGGACCTTGAAGCTCCCCACGGCATTGCCGTGGGCGTCCTTCACGATGACGGCGTGCGGGTTCGCGAGCGCTGCGCTGATGATGCCACTCTGTGAATCGCCCGCGCTCTTGGCAATCTGCGTGGCGTTTCCGGGCGTCGCCGTTGCGGTGAAGCTCACCGGCGAACCCAACAGACCCGTGACGCTCGCTTGCACGGTCTTGCCGCCCGCCGTCGACGGCAACGTCAGGATGGTCGTGACGTGGCCGCCGGCGTCGGAGGTGTCGGCCGCCTGGGACAGAGTCCCGCCTCCCGCCGTGACGTTGAACGACACGATGACGCCGGCCACCGGTGCACCGAGGTGATCGGTCACCGTCGCCTGGAAGGGCGCACCCAGTTGCGTGAGCACCGTGTCACTCTGCCCACTGCCGGTCCCGGCGGCGATCGTGAACGCGCCCTGGATCTGCGAGATCGATGTGAACGTGATTGGGGATCCCGTGGCCCCGGACAGAGACGCCGTGGTAGTCTGAAATCCGGCCGCGGCTCCAAGCGTGCGCTGGATCGTGGCGTGCCCATCCAGGTCGGTCAGCGACGTACCGGAGGCGACGTTCCCGCCCCCCGTGGCGGCGGTCCACGTCACCGTTTGGCCGGAGGCCGAACTATCCCGCTCATCCTTCACATAGACGACGAGGACGGCGCCCAGGGTGGTCCCGGCAGCCCCAACCTGGCTGTCCCCGCCGAATTTCGTGATGGTGTAGGTGTGAGGCGGTGGGGGGTTGGTGGAACCCTTACTGCTGCAGGAGTATGCGAGCGCCGCGGTGCCGGCGATCCCGATGAGTAACGCGAGCGGACGATGCAGACGCATAACGGCGACCCCGGAGTTGAGTGTCCGTCGTATTGTACCGACGCTCCTTCCCCACAGCCTTGACGTTTGAGTGAGGAAACGGCAAGGTCTCGGCACCCCGCGAGGCCAACGCGGGAGGCCATTGCACCGTATGTGCGACATCGCTCTCATTACGGAGGATAGGATCGTGAAACGCCTCACCAGGTGGGCAGTCCTGGCAATCGCCGGCATCTGGACCGGCACGTCACTCCGGGCGCAGGACCTTACCGTGGACACCACGGGAGCCGGCGCCCTGATCGAACAGGGCATGCACCACTCAGAAGCCATGCAGAACCTCGAGCACCTCACCGACATCATCGGTCCCCGCCTCACCGGTTCTCCCGCGGCCCGCGCCGCCAACGACTGGACCATGCAGCGCTTCAAGGACTACGGGCTGGACGCTCACCTCGAGTCCTGGGAGTTCGGTGGCACCTGGACCAGGGGTCCCATGTGGATCCGGATGACGGCTCCGCGCAAGCACGACGTGATCGGCGCGAGCTGGGCCTGGACCGTGGGCACGGGCGGCAAGACCGTGGCCGGTCCGGTGGTGCTCATCAACGCGAACAACGAAGACTCGCTCGACGCCTACAAGAGCAAGGTCCGGGGCGCGTGGCTCATGCTGCGCGAGCCGGCCCGCGTCTGGAACAACGACGGTCCGGCGATGACGGCAGCGGATTCGGCTGAATTGCGGGCCCGGTTCGGCCAGAACGGCGCCCCCCGCCAGCGCCCGGACTCAGCGGCGCGGGCCAAGGCGGCGCAGTTCCGCGTCGACCTTCCCTATATGCTGCGGAACCTGGGTGCGAAGGGCATTCTGGTGGACGGCGCCAAGGAACAGACGCTCCTCACCATGAGTGGTTCTCCCAACGGCCCGCTGCCACTGCCGCAGGTCGCGATCGCGCATGAGGACTACACGCTCTTCGACCGGCTCATCAAGCAGGGTATCACTCCGCGCATCGAGGCCAACATCCAGAGCTCGATGTCCCTGAAACCCGTGCCTCAATGGAATACGGTCGCGGAGATCAAGGGCTCGGAACACCCCGGGCAGGTCGTGATCGTGGGCGGGCATCTGGATTCGTGGGATTTGGGCACCGGTGCGACCGACAACGGCACCGGCTCGATCGCCACGCTCGAAGCGGCGCGCATCATCGCGCAGTCCGGCGTGAAGCCGAAGCGGACGATTCGCTTCGTTCTGTTCACGGGTGAAGAAGAGGGACTGCTGGGTTCCCAGGCGTACGCCAAGGCCCACGCGGGTGAAGCCGACTCGATTCAGGCCGTGATTGTGCTCGACAACGGCGTCGGCGCCGTCACCGGACAAGCACTGCAGGGCCGGACCGAGCTGGAGGGCCTGTGGAAGTCGATCCTGGCTCCCGTCGCTTCATTGAACGCCGACTCGGTGCGCGACGCCAACAAGGGCGGCACCGATCACCTGTCGTTCATCGCGTACGGCGTCCCCGGGTTCAACTTCGACCAGCTGACCCGCGGATATAACCACACGCACCATTCGCAGTCGGACACCTACGACAAAGCCATCCCCTGGGACCTGGAGCAGGCGTCCACGGTGATGGCGGTGTCGGCGGTCGAGCTGGCGAATTTGTCGGGCATGATCCCGAGGGGAACGAAGCAGGAGGTGCAGAACTTCTTCGGACCCAAGCCCAGCCCCGCGGTCGTTCACCCCGCTCCGGTGGCCGGCAAGAAGTAGCTGTTCAGGCCTCCGCGAGGAGCTTCGCGAGGTTCAGTGGCCGCGTGTGCATTCTGAGGGACCCATCCTCGGCACGCGGCCACTCTTCTTTCGGGCGGTCACGGTACAGCTCGACGCCGTTGCCGTCGGGGTCGCGGAGGTAGATCGCTTCGCTCACGCCGTGGTCGGACGCACCCTCGAGCGCGATGCCGTTGTCGAGCACGCGCTTGAGCGCCTTGGCGAGCGCTTTCCGGTCGGGATAGAGGATCGCGAAGTGATAGAGGCCGGTCGTGCCCGGGGCGGGCGCCGGCGCCCCTTCACCGGCCCAGGTGTTCAAGGCCACGTGGTGGTGGTAGCCGCCGGCCGACAGAAACACGGCCTCGCGGCCATACTGCGTGGTCACCTCAAAACCGAGCACGTCCCGGTAAAAGGCCAACGCGCGGTCGAGGTTCGCCACGGTCAGGTGGACGTGGCCGATCTTGGTGCCGGGGTCGATGGTCATCCTGCTATCTAAACAGTTTTGGGTTCCCCAGGGGACGTCAGACCTCAGACATCAGACGTCAGCAGGCCTACTGAGGTCTGACGTCTGACGTCTGATGTCTATATTTCTGACCCATGAACTCGATCCCGAAAATCCCGACCCCCGTCAATGAGCCGGTCCTCTCCTACGCCCCCGGCACCCCGGAGCGCGCGACCCTGAAAAAGGCGCTCGCGGAACTGAGCGGGCAGACGATGGAAATCCCGCTGATCATCGGCGGGAAGGAAGTGAAGACCGGAAAGTGCATTTCGGTCGTCGCGCCGCACCGGCACAAGCAGGTGCTGGCGAACGTGCATCAGGCGGGGCCCGCCGAGGTGCAGACGGCGATCAAGGCCGCGCGCGAGGCGTGGCAGGAATGGTCCCGCTGGAGCCTGGCCGACCGCTCGGCCGTGTTTCTCAAGGCGGCTGACTTGCTGGCTGGCTCGCGCCGGGCGTTCGCCAACGCGACCACAATGCTGGGACAGAGCAAGACAGCGCATCAGGCCGAGATCGACGCGGCGTGCGAGTTGATCGACTTCTTCCGGTACAACGTGCACTACGCCGAGCGGATCGTGGGGGAGCAGCCGATGTCGCCGGCGGGGACGTGGAACCGCCTCGATCACCGGCCCCTCGAGGGCTTCGTCTACGCCATTACGCCGTTCAACTTCACGTCGATCGGCGGCAATCTGCCGACGTCACCGGCCATCATGGGCAACACGGTGGTCTGGAAGCCGGCGGCCACCGCGGCGCTGTCGAACTACGCGATCATGAAGATCCTGCTCGAGGCCGGTCTCCCGCCGGGCGTGATCAATTTCCTGCCGGGCCCGTCGGGACAGATCTCCGATCTGTTGTTGGCCGACCGCCATCTGGGCGGCATCCACTTCACCGGCTCGACGGAAGTCTTCCAGATGCTCTGGAAGCGCGTGTCCGACAACCTGCCGAACTACGCGGACTACCCACGGCTGGTGGGGGAGACGGGCGGCAAGGATTTCGTACTCGCCCACGCCAGCGCCGATCCTGACGCGCTGGCGGCCGGACTTATCCGCGGCGCGTTCGAGTATCAGGGCCAGAAGTGCAGCGCCGCGTCACGCGCGTATGTACCCGACAACATCTGGCCCCGCGTGAAGGAGCGGATGGGGGACATGCTCTCGACGCTCAAGATGGGCGACCCCGCCGACTTCTCGAACTTCGTCGGCGCCGTGATCGACCGGAAAGCGTTCGACAAGATCAAGGGCTACATCGACGGAGCCCGAAAGGGAAATGGGGCGAAGGTGCTCTTCGGCGGTGAGTGCGACGACCGCGAAGGCTACTTCGTGCGGCCCACGGTTCTCCAGGCTGATGATCCCAAGTACCAGACGATGTGCGACGAGATTTTCGGACCTGTGCTGACCCTGCACGTCTACCCGGCGGCGAAGTGGAAAGAAACGCTGACACTGGTGGACGGCACCTCCCCGTACGCGCTCACCGGCGCCGTTTTTGCGCAGGACCGCGGCGCGGTACGCGAGGCGGAGACGGCACTGCGGTACGCAGCCGGCAACTTCTACATCAACGACAAGCCGACCGGCGCGGTGGTGGGGCAGCAGCCCTTCGGCGGCGCGCGGGCGTCCGGCACGAACGACAAGGCCGGGTCACTGCTCAATCTGGTTCGCTGGGTCTCGCCGCGGGCCATCAAGGAGAACTTCGTCCCGCCGAAAGACTATCCGTATCCGTTCATGCAGGAGTCGTGAGGTCCTGAAAACGAAGCGCCCCCGGAAGTGATTCCGGGGGCGCTGATGTTTTCGCAGGGCGCTTCTTGAGAGTGACTACTTCTGGGGCGGCAGGATCTTGAACATCCCCGTGCCGCAGACAGGGCATACGCCCTTCATTGCGGGACGGCCGTTCGCCATCTTCACCTGCTGCGCATTCGAGATCTGACGCTTGGCTTTGCACTTCACACAATAGCCCTCATCCGCGGCCATCGGGGCCTTTCCAGCCTTCGCCATTGATGCTTCCCTCCGTTGGGAGTCGGGGGTTCTGGTAGCCGGGAAACCAGCACCCCTAGTGGGGAGCGTCCCGTTCGGGTGCAACATAATACCGTCGGGTTCCGCCGTGGGAGCCGTGGGGAGGACAGCCCGGACAGTGTTGCTGGAACGCGACGGGGCTGGGGCGGGTATCTTTGCGCGGCCCATCACGATGCGACCCCACTCAAGTCATGCCCGATTGGCATTTCTGGCCGTCTCGGCCGTCTCCGCCGTCGCCTGTGCGACGGAGCGGGGTCCGCTGACCAACCGGATGGCCCAGACGGAGACCCGGTACCTGGCCCGCGCCGCGCGTCAACCGGTGAGCTGGCAGCCGTGGGGGCGGGATGCCTTCACGCTCGCGGCCCGGCTCGATCGCCCGATCCTTCTCTATGTGGGCGCCGACGACTGCCGCTGGTGTCTGGTGATGGATCGCGAGGCGTACGCGGACAAGGACCTGGGAGCGATGATCGATTCGCTCTTCGTTCCGGTCCGGGTCGACCGCGATGAGCGTCCCGACGTCGCGCGCCGGTATGAGGCCGAGGTCGGGGTGATCGCGGGATTGCAGGGCGTGCCGCTCACCGTGGTCCTCACACCGGACGGCGCCGCGTTCTTCGGCGGCACCTACTTCACCCCCGACGACCCCGTCACGGGCCGGGGCCTCAAGCAGATCCTCCCCGCCGTCGCCAAGTCCTACCATGCCGAGCGCGCCACCGTCGTTCAGCGCGCCGCGCTGGTGCGCCAGGTTGCGGAGAATCGCCGGAATACTCGCGGCGTACTGCACGCCCAGACGGTTGACTCCGGGGTGAACGCGGTGCGCGCGGCGGTTGCGCACCCGGGTGCCGTCACGGGATTCGTCGCGACCCAGGCGATCGGTCTCCTGCTCTCGGAGTACGGATCGCGAGGAGACACGGCGTCGCTCAGCGTGGGGCGTGACGCGTTGAATGCGATGCTCGACTCGGGCGCGGTCGGGGCTGATGGGGCCCAGGACGACCCGCCGGTGACCGTGCGCGCCGGCCTCGCCCGGGACCTCGCGCTCGCGTGGGTCCTGACCGCCGACCCCCGGTATCAAACCGCCGCACGTCGCGAGACCAGGATCCTGGCGCACCAGCTTCTGGAGCCGACGGACCACACCGTCTTCACCGACCGCGAGGCCTACGCGATCGGATCGCTGCTCGAAGCCGCGAGCGCGGTCGGCGACACCGGCGCACAGGGAGCGGCGCGCGCGGCCCTCGACGCACTCCTGCGGCAGGTGTACGCCTCCGGGTATGGCGTGCGGCACACCCTGGTGGGATCCGTGGACGGCCTGCTCCAGGACCAGCTGCAGGTCGCTGTCGCGTCGCTGGACGCCTACGAAGCGACCGGCACGGCCCGGTACCTCGACGTCGCCAAGGATCTCTCGAACCTCATGGAGCGCAGCTACGGGGACCCCCTGGGCGGCTTTTACGACGCGACGCCGGAGTCGGCCCCGATCCCGGCACTTGCCGACCGGACCGAGAGCGCACTCGACGATCTGCTCCCCGCCGCCAATCCGTGGGCCGCGGCCTTCCTGCTGCGGCTTTCGGACGTCACCGGCGACTCCCGGCTCCGCCGCCGGGCGCGCGCCACGCTGGAGGCGGTCGCCGGCGCCGTATCGGGTGGCGGTCCCAGGGCTTCCGGTTTCCTCGCCGCGGCGCGCGAGATCCTCGCCCCCCCCACCGCCGTTCCCGCGCACTAGCCCCCGCACCATATTCGTCCGTGAACACACCGGGCCGGCGTGCCGGGCGTCTCAGAACGCCACGTTTAGGCACCTCCCGGTGCCCCAACGTGACTCCCTCCCTTCTCAAGAGGTCTGATTGACGGCAGGTGAAGGGCCGTCCGATGCCGAAATCATCGCCCGGGTCTTGTCGGGCGACGCCGAAGCATTCGGGCTGCTCATCACCCGGTACGAAGGCGGGCTGTCCCGGTTTGCCACCCGGATGCTTGGCTCCCGGGACGCCGCGGCCGATGCGGTAGCGGAAGGGCTGGTGCGGGCCTACCGACACTTGGGGAGTTGCCGCGACCCCGCGCGATTCCGGACCTGGCTGTACCGGATCGTGGCGAACCGCTGCAAGAGTCACTTGGCGCGCCGGCCGGTCGGGGACGTTTCGCTGGACGATGCGCCCCCCATTGCGGCGCAGGAATTGGCGGATGCCCAGTTCGAACGGACCGATCAACTGGAGCGGTTGGAGCGGGCGCTGGCGATGCTGGCCCCGGAAAAGCGGGAAGCATTCGTGCTGAAGCACCTGGACGGAATGAGTTACGAAGAGATGTCGGCTGTAACGGGCGAGCGGATTCCCACGTTGAAGATGCGGGTGCACCGGGCCCGCGAAGCCCTGTTGGCCGCGCTGAAGGAGTCTCCATGACCCACGACCTCGATCCCCGGATTCACCGAGCGCTGGATGGCGAGCTGGACCGCGCCGCCCTCACGCCCGAGGAACGCGCGCTCGTCGAGCGGCTCGACGCTGCGGCGCGGGCGCTGTCGGACGTGCCGCCGGTCCCGGGACTGGCACACCGGGTGATGGGGATTATCCGCCGGCCTTTCGAATCCCCGCTCGAGCGGTTCCGCCGGTGGGTCACTTCGCCGCACCCGGTCACCGTGTCGCTCCGCCCGGTTTACAGCGTGATCATCGCGGTGCTGTTCGTCGCCCTGCTGTGGCGCACTCCGGAAACCGGCCCCTTGCTCGCTGAGCATGAAGGCGTGGCCCAATTCGTCGCGCGCTTCCCCGAGGCGCACTCCGTGGCGGTGGTGGGCCCATTCAACGACTGGCGCCCCGAAGCGACGCCGCTTTCCGACGATGATCACGACGGGGTGTGGGATGCGCGGGTCATTCTTCCCGCGGGGCCGCACGAATACATGTTCGTCGTCGACGGCGAGCGCTGGGTGGCGGATCCGATGGCAGGCAAGTACGTGGACGACGGATTCGGCCGTCAGAACGCCGTGATGGAAGTCCAGCCGGTGCGGTCCGAATGAACCAGGCGCTCCTGCTCCTCCTGTTGCTGCTTCCCCAGCAGAACGACGGGTCGAGGCTGACGGGTCACGTCCCCCCGGCGGCTCTCCCGGGTGTGCAAGCGATCATCACGCGCGCGGCTCAGGATTCACTGCCGACGGAGCCGCTGGTGGAGAAGGCGCTCGAGGGAGGCGCCAAGGGGGCTCCGCCGGACCTGATCGTCACCGCGGTCGGGGCGGAAGAGGCGAGGCTGCGGACGGCGCGCGACCTCCTGCGCGGTGCCGGCGCTCCCGGTCCCTACGCCACCTCGGAAATACAGTCGGTTTCTCTCGCGCTCGCCCGTGGGCTGCCCGACCGGATCGTCTCGAAGGTGGTGGGCGCGGTCCGGGACACGGCGCCCGGGTTCGCCCTGCACGCCGTGGCCGATCTCTCCGCGCACGGGTTCGGCCAGGATTCGTCGGCGTCGTTGATCGTGGCGGCGCTCAAGACGGGGCTGACCGGACACCGGTTGCTGGACGTCGCGGCCGCCGCGGACCGGGAGGTGCAGCGCGGAAGTACGCGGATGCAGGCGCTCGCCAAGGTCCGGGCGATTCTCCCGGCGATTCCGTCGCAGCCGGTACTGCCGGGGGCGATGCAGGGAGCGACCCGCCCGAAGAAGGGCGGGGGGTGAGTCAGCTGGTGTAGTCGGCGTTGATCCGGACGTACTCAGGCGAGAGATCGCACGTCCACACCACTGCCTCCGCCCGGCCCATTCCGAGGTCGATGCGGAGGCAGATTCGTTGTGCCTGGAAGATGGCACGGGCGCGGGCGAGGTCGGGGTTGGCGGTCCCACCGCCCCGCGCCAGGTCCAGCCAGCCCCCCTCATCCTCGGCGGAGAGTGACAGTTTTTCCGGCGTCAGCTCCACGCCGGCCGCACCCGCGGCCGCGAGAATTCTCCCCCAATTCGGGTCCGCGCCGAAGATGGCGGTCTTGACCAGCGCGGACCGGGCGATGGCCCGGCCGACGTCGCGTGCCGCGGATTCGTTCTTCGCTCCCCGCACTTGAATCTCGACGAGCTTGGTCGCGCCCTCACCGTCCACCACGATGGCGAGCGCGAGGCTCCGCGCGACGAGCAGGACGGCGCTCTCAAAGAGCTGCAAGAGACCGGGGTCGCGGGTCGGCTCGATTTGGGACGCCCCGTTGGCCAGGATCAGGACCGTGTCGTTCGTGCTCGTGTCACCGTCGACGGAAATGGCGTTGAAGGACCGGTCCGCGACCCGGCGGAGGATCGGGGCCAGCTCCGCAGGCTCGATCTTGGCGTCGGTGGTCAGGACGCCGAGCAGGGTCGCCATGTCGGGATGGATCATCCCGGCCCCCTTGGCGATCCCGCCGACCGTGATGGAGCCCGAGGGGGTGTCGATGCGGGCGGCACAGTGCTTGGCGCGGGTATCGGTGGTCATGATGGCCTTGGCGGCATCCAGTCCACCTGACTGAGCGAGGCGGCCCGCGGCATCGGTGAGGCCCTGGGTGATCTTGTCCATCGGGAGGGGCACGCCGATCACACCGGTGGAGAGCACCAAGGCGCTCCGGGCTGGCAGCCCGGCTGCCTGCTCGGCAGCACGCGCCATCGCCTTGGCGGCTTCGAGCCCTGGCGCCCCGGTACACGCGTTCGCGACCCGGGCGTTCATCGCAACGGCACGAACCCGGCCCGGCCGCTCCGCGAGCATCGCTTCGTCGTACAGGACGGGAGCGGCGCGCACCGCGTTGGTGGTGAAGACGCCGGCGGTGGCACAGAAGCTCGAGCTGACCAGCAAGGCGACGTCGAGCGCGCCACCCGCTTTCAGACCGGCGTGCGCGGCGGCGGCGGTAAACCCGGGCGTGGTGGTTACCGATCCCTCGGGGAGAAACTCAGGTTCGTTGGACATGGAGGGTCAAGATACGAAGGGTCAAGCGCTTGTGTAACCGGAGCGCGTTACGTATGATAGCGCAACCATCCCGGGGGTTCCGTTCGATGTCGGAACAGTTCCTCAGCTCCGACGAATACGACGAACGTGCTCATCAGCTTTACAATGAAGGACAATACGACGAAGCCGTAGACGTGCTTCGCGAGGGGCTGTCGCTCTATCCCCACGCCGTGGAGTTGCATGTGGGTATGGGGTACGCCCGCCTTGCTCGCGAAGAGTTCGTGTGGGCTCGTCGGTCCTTCGAAGAAGCGGTGGGCCTGGACTCGGACCACGAAGACGCGTTGGCGGGCCTGGGGGAAGTGCTCCTCAAGTTCGGCGAGCGCGACGCCGCGGCCGCGTGCTTCGATCGCATTCTCGAGCTCGGCTTCCGGGACGATCACGACCTCATGCTGCAGATCGGCCGGGCGCTCTTCCGCGAAGGCGTGCTGGAGCAGGCCCGCCGGTATTTCGAAGTCGCCATTACCGGTCACCCCGATTCGGCGGAGGCGGCGGCGTGCGTGGGGTATGCGGCGCACCGGCTGACCGATGAAGGGGGCGCTCTGCACTGGCTCAGGCGGGCGCTCGAGCTGGACCCATCGCACGGCGAAGCCCGCATCTATCTGGCCAACCTGCTCTACGACCGCGGCGAGTACGAGGCGGCGCTCTTTCACCTCGAGCGTACCGAGCCGGAGGACCATTTCGACGGCCTCGCGATCTGGCGGCTGATCGAGCTGAAGCGAAGCGTCTACCGCCTGCCCGAGGATGATCCTGAGCTGGTGCCGTGGCATGGCCGGCTCAACGATCTGTCGGGAGAGGCGGATCCCGAGGACCTCCTCCTGGCGGAGATCGAGGCTCTGGGGTCCGACGGCCAAGTGCGCGATCCACGGCAGCTCGAGCTGTTCGGGACCCTGCTCACCGAGTTGCAGGGCATGAAGAACCGGACGGGTACGGGGATTTCCGAAGAGCACCGGGTCCGGACCGCCTCCGGGGCGCTCTATGCCGGTACCTGGGAAGAGATTGTCAGGCAGATGCAGGCGGACGCCGGTGAAACCGACGGTTCGCTCGCTCAATACATGACTCAGACGGCCCTGCGGGGACGGCAACAGACGGGCGTGGCCATCCCCGCTACGGATCCGGAAAGCTTTCTCCGGGGAAGTGCGGACGCGGGGCTGTTGAGAATCCTGCACTAAGCAAAAACGTCGAGGAGAGTCGTCAAGGAAGAAACGTCAAGGAAAGGCGTGACAGACGTCTTTCCTTGACGTTTCTCCTTGACGGTGTCCCTCGACGTTTTTTTGTTCAGCTCTTCTTCATCAGCCCCTGCAGCGAGAGCGGCCCTCCACCGGATGCGACCAGGGACAGCGAACCCGCGCAGAGCAGTGCTTCGAGCTCCGGGAGCTGCTGGTGGCTCGGCAGAATGACGACGAAGATCGCGACCAGCATTTCGATCACGTAGCCGGCGGCGATGATGCGGGGAATGACCCCAAGGATGAGGAGGACGGCGCCGACGGTCTCCAGCGCGATCACGATGTAGGCGAAAATCGTCGCGAACGGAATGCCCGCGCTGTGGAAGAATCCGGCGACGCCGGCAGCGCCCATGTGCAGCTTCTGCACCCCGTGATGCAGGAAGATCAGACCCACCGCGATCCGCAGCAGCACCGCCGCGTACGGCGTCAACCGGTTCATGGCATCCTCATTTGCAGGTGGTCGTGACCGTGATCAGGGGGGCGACGAAGTCGCCCCGGATCGCCAGTACGCCCGACGGGTCGGTGTAGTCGTCCGCGCGCTGCCCCGTGAAGTAGAACGATCCGGCGATGGCGTTCCCGCCGGTCACCGTGGTCTCCTGCCGGATCTTCACGTAGCCCCCGGACCGGGAGACGGCCAGGATCGGGTTCCCCCCTACCGTGGACGTCCAGGCGGCCGCCGAGCGCGGCGGGGAGCAGAGGAACGAGTTGCTCTCCGCCTCCGTGACGGAGACGGAGTCGAGACTCAGGCTGTCGGGAGCCCCGTTGACGGCGGTCTGGCTCAAGACGTTGACGAGCTCGGTCGTGACGCCGTTGACCACGACTTTGAGGGTCAGGAGGAAGGTGGGAGCTCCGCCGGTGCGGGTGTAGTTCTGCGCCCGGACGGCGCTCGCCGAGCGCTGCGCGCTCACGCTGCCGTTGACGGTGTAGGCAGCTCCGCCGCCCGTCGTGTCCGCCATCGAGACGACTTGCACCGTGCCGCCGGCGGTGAGCGGGCCGAGATGGGCGACAAACGGGGCGGTGGCACCGGTTCCCGTCGACACGACGCGTCCCGTGGCCGAGTCGACCGTGAAGTAGCCGTTGGCCGAGGCGGAAAACCAGGGAGGCGCAATGGCTCCGCCACCCTTGTTGCGGATGGAGACCGGGACAAAAAAGGTGTCCTGAGGCATCAGGACGATCTGGGGGAGCAGCAACGCCAGATCGAGCGTGTCAGTGACGACCACCAGCGCTTGTCCGGCCACGCCGCTCGCGGTCACGGTCAGAACGGCGGTGCCGCTCCCGACGGCCTTGAGCGCGCCGCTGGAGGCGTCCACCAGGACGACGGTGCTGTCGCTGGTGGACCAGCTCTTCGGACCCGATGTCCCGACGGTGCCGTTGCCGTTGTAGTAGGTCGCGGCCAGCGCGGCACCCGAGTCACCCGCGTACAGCGAGTCGACCAGGGGCTGGACGATGATGAACGGCAGCGGCGCGGTGGAGTCGGAGTGCGAGCAGGCCAGGGCGGACATGACGGCGGCCGCGGCGGCGGTGAGTGCAAGACGGGCGGGACGAATTGGGAGACCCCCTAGAACATCGACATCGCGAGGAACGAACGGAGATTGTCGTTCGTCACCCGCAGGCGGGCGCAGAGGAGGCGCACCACCGACCAGAGAACCTTGTACGCGATGTCACGGTTGAAGTCCAGCAACAGCTCGAAGTCGGACCGAGAGATGGTGATCAGGGTGCACGAAATGTTGGCGATGGCGTCGGTGGACCGCTCCGACCGGTCGAAGATCGCCATTTCGCCGAAATTCGCCCCCGGTTTCAAGACGGCCAGGGCTTCCTCACCCGACCCCGGAATGGTCCGCGAAATGCGAACTTCCCCTTCGGCAATGATGAACAGCCGGTTCCCGGGCTCGCCTTCCTTGAAGATGTACTGGCCCACGGTGAACTTCTGTTCCCGGCACACTTCCGACACCCGCGCGAGCTCACCCTCGTCGAGGTCTTGGAAGATGGCCGCCTGTTTCAGCAGATTGAGGTCCACAGGGTCAAGGTACCCGGGGGCGTATGGACCGGCAAGTGAAACCGTGGTTTACCCCCGCGGATGCGCTTACGTCACTGCGTCTTCCGCTGGCGGTGGCCTTCCCGCTGGTGACCGCGATGCCGCTCCGGCTGGCGATCATCGGCGTGGCGGCGGCCTCCGACTTTTTCGACGGACGGGTCGCCCGGAAGTACGGCGGCTCCCGGGCCGGCGCGATTCTCGATCCGGTGGCGGACAAGGTCTTCATGGCATCCGCCTTCCTGACACTCTGGCGGAGCGGACTGCTCGTCGGGTGGGAGATCGCGGGCGTGCTGCTCCGCGACATTTTCGCCGCCGGAGCGGGATTGGCGGTCTGGCTCTTCCATCGTCCCGTGACGTTCCCCGCGCGGGCGGGCGGGAAAGCGGTGACGGTGGGACAGGTTCTCACGCTGGTGGCGTTCGTCGTGGAGTCCCCCCTGGTGCGTCCTCTCGCATGGGCCACCGCGGCCATTTCGGTGTACGCGTTGTGGGACTACGGTCGGGCCCTGCGCCCGCGCACGGAGGATACGTGAGTCGACTGAAGGTCATCATTGCGGCAGGCATCCTGAGTGTTCTGCCCGGGGCCGGGTTCGCGCAGCAGTTCACTCCCCCCCAGGGCGCGAGCGCACCGTCCACCGGCACGCGCATCGGCCTTTTCGGATTCGGCGTCCGGGGCGGCATCGACGTGAGTCACGGTGGCGGGCAGATGATCCTCGGGACCACCCTCGATCTCGGCGATCTCTTCGCTCCGCAGGTGCGTATCCGCCCTTCCGCCGAGATCGGCGTGTTCAACGGCGGGAACACGTACGTGGGAAGCCTGGAAGCGCTCTGGCGGTTCACGGACGACAACCAGACGGCGATCCCGTACGTCGGCGCCGGCGTATCGCTCGCCGGTCATCAGGCGTGCGGCGCCGATCCCAGCTGCCCCGCCGTCTGGGTCAACATGGTGCTCGGCTTCGAGCTCCATTACCGCTCGTCGTTCAACTGGCTGCTCGAGTACCACGGGATGGACGCCCTGCGCCGCCACCGGTTCTACATCGGACTCACCACCCGCCGGGGCGGCTGAGTGGCGGCGCCTCAAGCAACCGTCGATCTTCGCTGGCTCGGCGAGGGTCTGGTCTTCGAAGGTACGGGACAGTCGGGGAAGCCGACGCTGGTCGACGGGGACACCAAGGTCGCGACGTCACCAGTGGAAGCGTTGCTGGTCGCCGCGGCTTCGTGCACCGCGTCCGACGTCGTCATCATCCTGAAGAAAATGCGGGTCGATCTGACCAAGCTGGAGATCCGGCTCACCGGCACGCGGCGCGAGACCGAGCCACGGCGCGTCACGGCGATGGTGCTGCACGTGCGGGTGAAGGGAGCCGGCGCGGACGACGGCAAGGTCCGCATGGCGCTCGACCTTTCGATCGAGAAGTACTGCTCCGTGATCACGTCCCTCAATCCCGACATTCCGGTGACCTACGACATCGTGGTGGAGTAAGCTCGCGGCCCTCAGCGTCTGCGGGGCCGCCGTCGCCACAGCGCAGGGACCACCGGCCAGCGAATCGGGCCTCGGCGCCGCCGCGCTCTGGGGCCGCCGTCCGTATTACGGGCTCGACGCGGGGCTCGGGCTCCGGCCGGCGGGGCAGGTGCGGTTCACCGTGACGGCCGGAGCCGGCGTTCGCGACGGGCGGCCTGCCGGACGGGTGGGGGGAGAAGCGCAATTCCTCGTGCTCCCCGCCGCGAAGAGCGGCGTGTCCCCGTACGTCGGGATGGGCGTGAACTGTCTGATGGCCGACTCGCGCCATTCGTTCGGCGCCCTGACGCTGACGGTCGGGGTCGAAGCGGCGGAGGGGAACCGCTTCGGTTGGTACGTGGAGGGTGGCGCGTCCGGGGGCGCGCGACTGGCGGCGGGGGTGCGGTGGCGGCGCTTTCCCGCGTGGTGGCGCTAGTCCGGAAACAACAAGGGCGCCCTTGAAGGGGCGCCCCGAGACTCCCGGAACCGTGACTCAGGTGCTCGCGACGGCGGGCGCCGCGCGGGCCATCACGGGCTTGCAATACCGCTCGCCCAGGACGCGCAGCTGCGTCATCTCTTCCTCGCTCAGATCCTCGTAGCGGTCACCGAGATACAGCATGGTGTCGTCGAACCACTCCTTCTGGTGCTCGGAAGTGGCTTCGAGAACGCCGCAGCGGAGGATGTGGGAGAACAGTTCGTCACGAGCCTGCTCAAAGCTCGTCGGGGTCGGGGGGGCTTTTCGGGTGTCGGTACGTGGCTTGGCCATTCGGGGCCGCTCCTCTCTGGGTCGGGGCTGTCGGTACGGCGGCGGCAATCTAATGAAGGGGGCAGGGCGAAGCAAACCTGAACCCCGCCCTGACTCCGGGGAGTGTATAATCCCTTGGATGTCTGACCACGACGAGACTTACGGCCCTGAGCGGGCGGAGCGCCTGGCCGCCCTCCTGCGGGCCCTGGCGGCGCGGATTGCGGAGCTGGACCGCAGGGGGCGCCTCCTGGATGCGGCCCCGGAGCTGCAGGAGCTCCTCGGGGATGCCCGCAGTGAGCTGTTTCATTACGAAGTCCGGTCCACCTACGACACCCCCGAGGTGGCCGAAAGCCGGCGGATCGTGGAGGAAGCGGAGCGGAGGTTTTCGGAGCTCCGGTTCGATGCCACGGACGACGATGACGATCAACCCTGGCGGAGGTCGGGCGGAGAATGAAGCGGTTCTACGGGCTCCTCGCGGTCGTAGCGGTGGCGGCTATCGCGTTCCTCATCTACACGGCGAATCAGCCGGCGGCCGCGGTCTCCGGGTCGGCCGGGCCCCGGGCTCCGGTGACCGCCCAGGACAGCGCCTTCCCCGGCTACGTCCTCGGGTCCGATTCGGCCCCCGTGAAGGTCGTGGAGTTCGCCGACTACGAGTGTCCCATCTGCGCGATGTTCGCCACCGTGCAGTTCCCCACCATCCGTGACCAGCTCATCAAGAGCGGCAAGGTGCAGTGGACGCTGCGGGACTATCCGCTGCCTCCCACGACGCACCGCTGGTCCCACCTGGCCGCGAATGCGGTGGCGTGCGCCTCGGAGCAGGGGAAGGCGTGGGACATGATCGACGCGGTGTTCGACCACCACGACTGGGCCCTGCAGAACAGCAACCCTACCTCGGTGTTCCGCGGGCTGGCGCAGGGCGTCGGGGTCAACACGACGACGTGGGACGCGTGCGTATCCGCCGACCGCTATGCCGGACGGATCCAGGCGTCACTGGACCGGGGCGACGCGCTGGGCGTCGGGGGCACACCGACCTTCTACGTCGACGGGAAGGAAGTCGCGCGGGGCGACCGGTCGTCGGACGAATTCCAGAAGCTCGCGGACAGCCTCATCGCCGCACACCCCAAGAAAAAGAAATGAGCCTGCACCGCCAAACGGTCGCGGTCCTGGCGTTGGTCGGGATCGCGATCGCGACGTACCTGTGGCTGCACGCCATCGGGGTCGTCGGCGCGCTGAAGTGCGGCACCGGGGGCTGTGAGATCGTCCAGGCGTCCTCCTACGCCCGTCTCTTCGGCATTCCCGTCGCGTTCTACGGCGTGGTCGCGTACGTGGCCATCTTCGGCATCAGCATCGTCGGTTCGCAGCCGGGGATGGTGTCCCGTGCCTGGCCCACCCGGTTGCTGCTGGTGATCTCGGGTGGCGGCTTTCTCTTTACCATGTATTTGACGTCCCTCGAAGCGTTCGTCATTCACGCCTGGTGCCGCTGGTGCCTGGCATCCGCCGCGGTGATCACCGCCATCTTCGTCACGTCCCTGGCGGGCTCCCTCCGAAAGTCCTGAGCGACAACTCATGACCCTCTGGCGCAGCGCCAAGCGCGTGCTGGTTGGTCGCCCCCTCGAAACTCTGCACCTCGAGTCGGAGCGGCTGTCGAAGGCGACCGGCCTGGCCGTTCTCTCCTCCGACGCGCTGTCGTCGGTGGCGTACGCGGCCGAAGCGATGCTGCTCGTGCTCATGACGGCCGGTGCGGCGGGCGTCGGACATGGGCTCCTGGTGGCGGGCTTCATTCTCCTGCTGCTCACCATCGTCGTGGTCAGCTATCGCCAGACGGTGTTCGCCTACCCGCAGGGCGGTGGGGCCTACTTCGTCGCCAAAGAGAACCTCGGCACCGGGTTCGGACTGGTGGCCGCCGCCGCGCTCCTCGTCGACTACACCCTGACGGTGACGGTGTCGGTCGCGGCCGGAGTCGCCGCGATCACGTCGGCATTTCCCGCGACCTCGCCGCATGCGGTGGCGCTCGGCATCGCTGCGATCGCGCTGGTCGCGATCGGCAACCTCCGGGGCCTGCGGGAATCGGGGATGATCTTCTCCGTTCCGACCTACTTCTTCATCGGCATGTTCGCGCTGATGCTCGTCGTGGACGTGGTGCATCCCTTCGGGACGTTCACCGCGGCGACCTTGCCGGTGAGTACCGGGACGGCGGTGACACTCTGGCTCCTGCTCAAGGCCTTCGCGTCCGGGTGCTCGGCGCTGACGGGGGTGGAGGCGATTTCGAACGGCATTCAGGCGTTCCGTCCGCCCGAGTCCAAGAACGCCGCCACCGTGATGATCTGGATGGGCGTGATCCTCGGCGTGTTCTTCGCGGGTTCGACCATCATCGCCCACCGCTTCGGTGTGGTCCCGGTCGGCGATCAGACCGTGATCTCGCAGCTCGCGCACGGGGCGTTCGGCAACGGCCCGCTCTACTACGCCGTGCAGTTCTCCACTGCACTGATCCTGGTGCTCGCGGCCAACACCGCGTTCGCCGATTTCCCCCGCCTGTCGTCGATCCTGGCGACCGACGGGTACCTGCCGCGTCAGCTGGCGAGCCGGGGGGACCGGCTCGTGTTCTCGAACGGGATCCTGATGCTCGCCCTGGTGGCGGGGATCCTGCTCGAGATGTTCGGCGGCAACACCAACGCCCTGATCCACCTGTATGCCGTCGGCGTGTTCGTCTCGTTTACGCTGTCGCAGGCGGGGATGGTGCGGCGATCCCTCAAGGCCGGAGAGCGGCGGGTGGGCCGGCTGGTCGCCTCCTCGCTCGGTACGCTGGCTACCGCCGTCGTCGTCGTGATCGAGCTCGTCACCAAGTTCACTGAAGGGGCCTGGATCTCGGCCCTCTTGATCGTCGCGCTGGTCTTCGTCTTTCTCGCCATCAACCGCCATTACCAGTTCTACGCGCGCCAGCTCTCCAGCGACGCCTGGCAACCGGAGTGGCCCGACAAGCACCTGGTGGTCGTGCCGGTGGCGGGGGTGTCCAAGAGCACCGCCAACGCACTCGCTTATGCCCTGCTGCTGTCGCCGCACATCCGCGCCGTCGCCGTGGCGACCGACCCGAAACAGGTCCAGCGGATGCAGGACGAGTGGGATCTGTGGGATTCGGGGGTGCCGCTCGAGGTGGTGGTGTCGCCCTACCGGGCCATCGTCCGCCCGCTCCTGCAGTTCATCGACCAGGTGGAGCAAACGGAGCAGCCTGACTGGCTGACGGTGGTGTTGCCGGAGGTGGTGCCGGCGCGCTGGTGGCACGCCTTCCTGCACAATCAGACGGTGTACGCGATCAAGACGGCGCTGCTGTTCCGGAAGAACGTGGTGGTGACGACGGTCCGTCACCACCTTCGCAAGTAGCGCTCAGCCTTCCTTGTCTTCGTAGAGCGTCTTCAGCTTCTGTACCACCGCGGGATCGGCCAGGGTGGTGGTGTCTCCCAGCGTCCGTCCTTCGGCGATGTCCTTCAACAGGCGGCGCATGATCTTTCCACTGCGCGTCTTCGGGAGATCGGCGGCGTAGATGATGTCGTCGGGGCGGGCGAGCGCGCCGATTTTCTTGGCGACATGCGCCTTCAGCTCGTCCCGGAGCGCATCGGTGGCCTGCCGGCCTTCCTTGATGGTCACGAACGCGGCCAGGGCCTGGCCCTTGAGATCGTGTGTGCGTCCCACGACGGCCGCCTCGGCGACCGCGGGGTGGTCCACCAGGGCACTCTCGACCTCCATGGTGCCGATGCGATGGCCCGCCACGTTGAGCACGTCGTCCACGCGACCCAGGATCCAGAAGTACCCTTCGTCATCGCGCTTGGCGCCGTCTCCGGGGAAGTAGGTCTTCGGCCACCGGCTCCAGTAGACGTTCCGGTAGCGATCATCGTCCCCCCAGATGGTCCGCAGCATGCCGGGCCACGGGCTGGTGATCGCGAGGTACCCACCACCGACCGTCACTTCCTTGCCGTCTCCATCCAGCAATACCGCGTCGATGCCGGGGAACGCGACGGTGCCGGAGCCGGGTTTCGTCGTCGTGATGCCCGGCAGCGGCGTGATCATGATCCCGCCCGTCTCCGTCTGCCACCACGTGTCGACGATCGGACAGCGCTTGCCGCCGATGTTCTCGTGGTACCAGATCCAGGCTTCGGGGTTGATCGGCTCACCCACGGAGCCCAGGAGACGGATTTTCGACAGGTCGTGCCTGGCGGGCAGCTCGGTGCCCCATTTCATGAAGGAGCGGATGGCGGTCGGCGCCGTGTAGAAGACCGTGACGCCATGCTTGGCACAGAGGGCCCAGAACCGGTCCTTGGACGGATGGTCGGGAGCGCCCTCATACATCAACTGCGTCACACCGACGGCGAGGGGGCCGTAGACCACGTACGAGTGCCCCGTCACCCACCCGACGTCCGCCGTGCACCAGAACACGTCGGAGTCCTTGAGATCGAAGACCCACTTGGTGGTGGCGAAGACCTGGGTCAGATAGCCGCCGGTGGTGTGGAGAATGCCTTTCGGTTTCCCCGTGGTCCCCGAGGTATACAGGATGTAGAGGGGATCCTCGGCGTCCATCGGCTCGGGGGGGCACTCAGGTGACTGTGGCGTGACGAGCGCGTCCCACCATTGATCGCGCCCCGCCTTCATGGTCACGGATTGTCCCGTGCGTTTCAGGACCACGACGTGCTGAATGGACGGCGTGTCCGAGAGAGCGTCATCCACGTTCTGCTTGAGCGGGACCTGTCCGCCCCGGCGGTATCCGCCATCGGCGGTGATCAGGACCTTGGCCTGAGCGTCGTTAATGCGGTCGCGGAGCGATTCCGAAGAGAAACCGCCGAAGACCACGGTGTGGACGGCACCCAGGCGTGCGCAGGCGAGCATGGCCACCGCGACCTCCGGCACCATCGGCATGTAGATGGCGACGCGGTCCCCTTTTCTCACGCCCAGCGACTTGAGGCCGTTTGCACAACGGCAGACCTCCTTGAGGAGGTCGCCATAGGTGATGTTCCGTACTTCGCCGGGCTCACCTTCCCAGATGAACGCGACCTTGTCCCGCTTGCCCGTTTTGACATGCCGGTCCAGGCAGTTGACGCTGGCGTTGAGCTTTCCGCCCAAGAACCACTTGGCGTGAGGGGGGGTCCATTCGAGCACCCGGTCCCATGGCTTCATCCACTCGAGCTGCCGGGCCCAATCGGCCCAGTAGGCCTCGCGGTCGGCCTTGGCCTTCTGATAAATCGAGGCGTCCCGGACATGGGCCTGGGCTGTGAATCCGGCCGGCGGGGGGAACGTGCGTTGTTCGTCGAGGAGTGTCTCAATGCGGTCGGTCATGTTGTCGAACGTACCTCCCGCCTTGCACTTTGCGCCACCGCCCTCGGGTTGCGGTGGTAAACAGGCGTGAGCGGGGTCACGATAGCAGGCTAACTTGTTGTTTTGATTTGTGTTGCGACATTTGGCACCGATATCGCTTATAAGGGGGCATGACGCGGAGCCCAGGTTTTTTACAGGAGCTTATGACGATGTCCTCGCGCTCGTCCGAAAAGACATTGGCCGCACCCGAGGCGCTCTCTCTCGAGAGCCGCACGGCGTTCCGGCGTACCGCCGTGGAGCTGCTCGATCAGCTCCCGGAGGGTGCCGGGCGGCTGGTGATCGACCTCTCGGCCACCCGCGCGGTGGACTCGGCCGGGCTCGGGACGCTCATGCTGATCCAGCGTCGGGCGGCGGAGCGACGAGTGGCCGTGGCCCTGCGGGGCGCGAACGAAGAGCTCCGGTTCCTGCTGGTGCTGACCAAGCTGGACGATCTCTTTGAATTGGAAGGCGGAGCAGGCTCGGGCGGTTGAGGTATATTGTCGCCCATGCCGGTCGAGGCTCCTTCCCGCCGCCGAGTCCTCATCGTCGAGGATGAAGCGGCGCTCCGTTCTTCGTACGCTCGCTTCTTCGAGGCGCGGTACGAAATGGCGTTCGCGCGCACGGGCGCCGAGGCGCTGCGGCAGCTGGAGTCGTTCGACCCCCAGGTGCTGATCCTGGATCTCCGTCTTCCGGACACCGACGGCATCGCCCTGCTGCAAAAGATCCGCGCCACGCACGCCACTCTGCCGGTGGTGGTCACCACGGCCTACGTGAGCATGGAACCCCTGATGAAGGTCCTGGACCTGGGGCACTCGGGCTACCTGGTGAAACCCTTCGATCTGAACGAGCTCGCTGCCCGCATCGATGCTGTGGGCTGACGGGGTCCGCCATCGCTTTGGCGGGGTTCCCGCGCTCGACGACGTCTCCTTCACCCTTCCAGCCGGACATACCCTCGCGCTTTTCGGACCGAACGGCGCCGGGAAAACCACTCTTCTCAAGGTTCTTGCGGGGCTGATCAAGCCGAACGGCGGGAGCGCGGGCGTAGACGGTGGCCGCGGCGCCATCGGGTGGATCGGGCATCAGTCACTCCTCTACGGCCAGCTCACGGTTCGGGAGAACCTTCGGTTCTGGGGATCGCTCTATCGGGTTCGCCCTCCCGTGCTGGACGCCCGGATCGCGAGCCTGACGGCGCGGGTCGATCTGCGGGAGCAGCTCGACCGCCGCGTCGGGACCCTCTCCCGGGGACAGACCCAGCGCGCCGCCATCGCGCGTGCGCTCATCCATGATCCGTCGGTGCTGCTGTTGGACGAGCCCTTCACCGGCCTGGACCGCGTCGCCGCGTCGGAGCTGAGCGGTCTGGTGAAGGAATTCGCGGGTGCCGGGGAGGGACGGGCAACCATTCTGGTGACTCACAACGTGGACGAAGGGACCGACCTCGCCAGCGATGTCGCCGTTTTGAAGGCCGGCCGGCTCATCGAATTCGCGCCCCGGAACGCCCGGACCGCCGAACAGATCGGCGTGCGCTACCGGGAGCTGGTGTCCTGATGACCGAGATCCTGCGCGACGCGTGGGTACTGGCCCGGAAGGACTTGGCTCTCGAGCTCAGGACCAAGACGGGCCTCGCGTCCGCGCTGGTGTTCACGGCGCTGGTCCTGACGGTGTTCAACTTCGGCCGCGACCCCACGGCCGTGTCCGCGCTGGATCTGGCACCGAGCATCCTGTGGGTGACCTTCACGTTCGCGGCGGTGCTCAGCCTCAACCGCGCCTTCCAGCTCGAGCTCGAGAACCAGGCACTCGACGGATTGCTGGTTTCGCCGATCGACCGGCGCGCCCTCTACCTGGGCAAGCTCATCGCCAATCTGTGCTTCGTCGGGTTCGTGGAGGCGGTGGGTCTGCCGCTCTTCGCGCTCTTCTTCAACATCTCCATCGTCCACGTGCTGTTGCCGCTCGCGGCCCTGATCGCCGTGGCGACGATCGGCTTCGTGGCCGTCGGGACGCTCCTTTCGGCGCTGGTGATCCGCGTCCGGTTCTCCGAGCTGATGTTGCCGGTTCTGCTGCTGCCATTCTTCATCCCGCCGCTGGTGGGCGCGGTGCAGGTGACGGCGCGGCTCTTCTCGGGCCGTCCCTTGAGCGAGGTCTCCGGCTGGCTTAGGTTGCTGCTCGCGTACGATCTGATTTTCGTGTCGCTCGCGACGCTGCTCTTTCCCGCCACGGTGGACGAATGACCCTCAAGACCAGAGGCCGCGTGATCACCCTGCTGGGGCTCGTGCTCCTGGTGATCGTGTATGTGCGTGCCATCTGGTTCACGCCGGTGGAGCGCCTCCAGGGGGGAGCACAGAAGATCTTCTACGTCCACGTTCCCGCCGCGTGGTCGACGATGCTGGCGTTCGGCCTGGTCGGCCTGGCGAGCATCCTGTACTTGTTGATGAAAGACGATCGGTACGACCGGTTCGCGGCCGCGTCGGCCGAGGTGGGGACGGCGTTCGCCTGCGTGATGCTGACCACGGGACCGCTCTGGGCGAAGCCGATCTGGGGCACCTGGTGGACCTGGGACGCCAGGCTCACGAGTACCCTGTTTCTCTTCTTCCTTTTTGTAGGGTATCTGCTTCTGCGGGGAGCCATCTCCGAAGCGGGCGCACGGGCCCGGTACTCGGCGGTACTGGGGATCTTCGGGGCGGCACTGGTCCCCTTCATTCACCTTACCGTCTACCTGTTCCGCACGCTGCACCCTCAGCCCATCGTCCTGAAGCCGAGCGCACCTTCTTTGCCGGGGGACATGCTGGCGACGCTGCTTTTTTCATTCCTCACGTTCACGATCCTCTACGTCGGATTCGTGACCCAGCGTTACGAATTGGGGGGAGGGGATTCGCATGTGGGCTGAAGGCACGCCGTCCACGGGCGGATACGCGATCGCCGCCTACATCATCGCCGCGGTGATCCTCCTGGGATACTCCTTCATCTTGTTCCGGCGCGGTTCGAAAGGTCCCTGAAGAGCCGCATCGCTTCCTCGGCGGCGGCAGTGTCTCCCGCCCGAGCCAGCGACTCCGCGTTCTGCCGCAGTGCCTCCGGTCCTCCTCCCGCCGCAAAGCCCCGGGCAAAACGCGCCGCCGCGTCCGCGTGCCTGCCGGCTCGCACGTAGAGCGCTGCCGCGGCGAGGGCCGCATCGGCCCGCTCCTCGATGACCATCGCCTGTTCGTAAGCCGTCAGCGCCTCCGCCTGCCGGAAGACGAGCTCCGCTCCCTGGCCGGCGAGCATCCAGGCCTCGGCGGAGTGCGGAAACCTGATGATGGCGTTCCGGGAGGCGCGGTAGGCACCCATGCGGTCGCCGTAACTGCGGGAGAGTTCAAAGAGACGGCGGTGAGGGTGTCCGAATTCCGGTGCCAGCCATGCGGCGAGACGAAGCCAGCGGAGGGCACCGCGGGGGGACCGCGACTCGATCGCTGCCGCGCGTCGCGCGGCCGCCCCCGCGGCTCTGCTCCGAAACGACTCTGACGGCCTCAGCCGTCCTTGGGAAGCAGGACCTTCGTCCACACGAGGGCCGCGACCAGGGCGCCGAGCAGGGGCCCCAGCCAATAGACCACATGACCCGTCAGCGTCCAGGAGACGATGGCGGGTCCGAAGGCGCGGGCGGGATTCATGATTGCTCCCGTCGTGTGGCCGCCCACCAGCGCGTCGACCAGGATCGCGACTCCGACGCCCCAGCCGGCGATCTTCGGCGCCTGCCGCGACACGATCGTGCCGAACACCGCGCTCACCAGGACGAACGTGAGGATCGCTTCCATCATCACGCCGCGTTCGAACGTGGTGAGGGACGAAAGGAGCGGCGTGCCATACGCCATCGCGTCCACCGAGGGCTTCGGGAACACGAAGACCAGAAGGGCGGCGCCCACGATCGCGCCGAGCAGCTGGGCGACGACGTAGAGCCCGGCGAGCTTGGCGTCGATCTTCTTCGCGATCCACAGGGCGAACGTCACCGCCGGATTCATGTGGCCGCCGGAGATCGACAGGGTGGCGCTGACGATCAGACCCATCGCCAGTCCGTGCGCCAGCGCGATCCCGATGGCACCGAGACCGCCGGTGGTCATGCCGTTCGCGACCACGCTGCCGGCGCCGATGAAGACGAAGAGCGCCACACCGATGAACTCGGCCACCAGGGGCCGGAAGGCTTGCGAATTCACAAGGGCGTCCTTTGGGAGGAGGGAAGCGGCGCCAATCTACCGACGGGGCTACGCCCGCCGCAACACCAGTGATGCGTTGATGCCGCCGAATCCGAACGAGTTGGAGACCACACTCTCAGGCGTTCCGTCACGGCCCGCGCCGGGGAGGCAGTCGAGATCACACGCCGGATCGGGACGTTCCAGGTTAATGGTGGGAGGGAGCCAGCCGTTCGCCATGGCCAGCGCGCAGATCGCGGCTTCGATGGCGCCGCTCGCGCCCAACGCATGGCCGTAGTAGCCCTTCGTGCCGCTCACGGCCAGCCGATAGGCGTGATCGCCGAACACCTGCTTGAGCGCGGAGGTTTCGGTGGAATCGTTCAGCGGCGTGGATGAGCCGTGCGCGTTGACGTACCCGATCTCGCCGGGCGTCACGCCACCGTCGGCGAGCGCGAGCTGCATGGCCCGGGCCGCCTGGCGGCCGTCGGGACGGGGTGCCGTCATGTGATACGCGTCGTTGGTGAAGGCGTGTCCCACCACCTCGGCGTAGATCGGCGCGCCCCGCGCCAACGCCCGGCTCCGCTCCTCCAGGACCAGCACCGCGGCTCCTTCGCCCATCACGAACCCGTCGCGGGTCGCGTCGAAGGGACGGGAAGCGTGGGCCGGATCGTCGTTTCGCGTGCTCATCGCCCGGATGTTCGAGAACGCACCGAATGTGAGTGGGGCGAGGGGTGCCTCGGCCCCGCCGGCCAGCATGATGTCGGCCCGGCCGTCGCGTACCACGTGGAACGCCTCACCTACCGCGATCGTCCCGGACGCGCAGCTCATCGCGTTGGTGGCGTTGGGACCCGTGCATCCGAACTCGATCGCGATGTTGCAGCTCGCCGCGCCGGCGAAGACCGAAAGCGCCAGCCCGACATCCATGCCCTTCACGCCTTCGCGCAGGTAATTGCCGACCTGAGATTCGGCGTACGACACGCCTCCCAGAGCTGACCCCATCATCGTGCCGATGCGGTCGGGGTCTTCCCCCGCCATGTCGATCCGGGCGTCTTCGAGCGCCATGCGCGCGCTGGTCACGGCGAGCTGCGAGAACCGGTCGAGGCGTTTCGCCCGCTTGGCGTCGAGATGGTCTTGCGGCCGGAAATCGGGGATCTCGGCCGCGATGTGGCTGCGAAACGGGGACGGGTCGAAGCGGGTGATCGTGCGTACGGCCGAGGTGCGGCGCTGGAGGCCGTCCCAAAGCCCGGGCGCGCCGGTGCCGATCGGCGTTACGGCGCCGACGCCGGTGATGACGACACGACGATGTTCGTTCACGCGTTTCCCTTCTTCTCCAGATAGGCCTTGAGGCCGGCGAGCGTTCGCGAGGCGATGCCGTGAACGAACACGGGTCCGATCACCGCGGTGGCCGCGATCGATCCGATGACCGGCCATCGGGGTCCCGTCCACCGGTGTTCCAGCTCGATGGCGACGCCGGCCGATCCGGACGACATCCGCCACACGACGTCCATTCCCGAGGTGATGCCCTGGACGTGCCGGTACCGGATTTCCCGGGCCGGCCGGTTGACCGTCATCTCGGAGACCCACCAGGTGGGCCATTTGAGCGGACCGAACGGACGCCACGCCGCCATCTCGACGAGGGCGCCATTGGGCCGGCGCTCGAGCGTCCGGACCCACCGGTAATGCGCGAGGATCGTGGGCCAGTTCTGCACGTCCGAGGCAACGGTGAAGACTCGGTCAAACGGTGCGCAGACCGCAATTCGGTCGATGGTCAGCATGTCTCCCACACCGCAACCAACCTGGCAATCGGACTCCTCCAAATCGCGGGATGTACCCCGGCGCTGCGAAGCATCGCGTCCAGCTCCGCCACCGTATACCCCCGCCGCAGGGAAAGCACGGCGTCGCGCCGCGTGGCCGGATGAAGTCCTAACGGAAAGGAGACAAGCCACATCGCGGCCATCGCCGCACGCGTGCGCCGCAGGTCGGCGATCACGACGGCGCGCCGGGCCACACGGTCGAGCTCCTTGATCCACCGGATCGCCACCTCCGGCTCCAGATGGTGGAGCACTTGACTCGCGATGACGAAGTCCACCGAGCGAGACGCGAGCGGCAACGAGCCCCCGTCGGAGACGATGGTCGGCAGGCCGGTGGTGACGGCGACGCGGGCCGCGAGTGGCGAGCGGTCGAGTCCGACCGCAGTGACGGTCACGCCGCGGCGCCGGGCGGCGCGGGCGACTGCCCGGGGGATGTCTCCCGACCCCGTCCCCACATCGAGCAACGTGCATGAACCACCGGGCGCGGGCAGGAGCGGCAGGAGCGCGCCGATCACGGCACGCGTCCCTCCGAACCAGCGATTCAGCAGAATGAGATCGGTCAATTCGGCCCGAACGAGGGCGGGATCGGCCCCCGGGTCATCCAGCACTTCGACGCCGATCATGAGCCGGCCAGGTTCGCGTAGCCGCCGCGGTAATAGAGGAGGGGGCGCCCATCGGTCACCGATCCCCCCGTCACCAGTCCCAGGTACACCGTGTGGTCCCCGGCTTCGACCGCCGAATGCCTGGCGCATTCGATGTGGGCCAGGACCCCGTCGAGAATCGGGAGGCCGAGCGTGCCGGTGTGGTACCGAACGCCGTCGAAGCGCTTGTCCTCCAGCTCGGCGAACCTGCGAGAGAGCGCCTCCTGATCCGCCGCCAGGACATTGACGATGAAGTGGGAGGCGTTAGCCAGCGCCTGATGCATCACGTTCTGACGGTCTACCGACACCAGGAGGAGGGGCGGCTCGAGGGACACCGACGCGACCGAGCTCGCGGTCATGCCCTCCGGTAGGCCGGCGGCGTTGCGCGTGGTGATCACGGTAACGCCGGTGGCGAAGCGTCCCAGAAGTTGTCGGAAGAGTGCGGCGTCGACGCCCGTCATGGTCGTCCCGGGTTCAGGCGATGAGATCGGCCAGGGTGGCCGGGTGAAGGACCCGGCCTGCCGGAATAAAATTCCCCGTGGCGCCCACTAGAAGGTCCGCGAGGTCAGGGCGGCGTGCGAGCCGTCTGACGACGCGGGTGGCGATCCCCGGGGAGCCGACCCCGAAGCCGATGAGCCGTTCGAGCACCCATTTCCCGGCGAACGCTCGCCGCCGCCCCCGCCGGTAGGGCTCGAGAGCACGGGCAGGGAGCGGGCTATTCGTCTCGGTCTCCAGGGCTTCACCGACGACTCGCGCGGCCAGTTCCGCTCCCGTCAGTGCCGAATAGATCCCCTGTCCCGTGAAGGGGTCGAAGAAATCGGCCGCGTCACCGACCAGAAGGACGCCGTCGGCGGCGGACCTTCTCGACCACTGCGCGAACGGGCCGGTCGCAAGGATGGGGCGGGTGAACCGGTCGGCCCGGTAGCGCCCGCGGATTTTCGGAAATTCGTCGAGCGCCCGCACGAATCCGTCCGGCCGGGTCAGCTCCGGCGCGGCGCGGGAGGCGGGGACCACCAGCGCCACGGTCGTTTCGCCATGCCCGATCGGTCCCATGCCGACGTAGCCTCGATCACGAGCGCCGATGTGCATTTCGCCGAGGTCGGTCACGCCGGAGACGTCTGCGACGTGCGCGCTGTAGGCGATGCGCCTTGGGGGGCCCGAGCGCCGGAACCCGAGCCTTCGCGCGACAACGGAGCGCAGACCATCTGCCCCGATGACGACGCGTGCACGGATCGCTTCCCGCTTCCCGTTTCCCGTTTCCCGAGCCTCTACGCCGCCAACGCTCCCGGATTCCCACAGGAGATCGTCAACCGCGGTCTCCTCCCGCAGCTCCACTCCCGCCCCCACTGCTGCTTCGACGAGGACCTGATCGAACGTGGTCCGCGGCAAGGCGAACGCGTACGGGCGGGGTGGGGCGTACCCCGGGCCGGGGCGAAACCGGCCGACCGCCTCGGTGCCGTCGGGGGTTACGAGCTTCATGCCGGTCAGTCGCGCGGGGGCTTTCGCCTCGACGTCCCGGAGAATCCCGGCGCCGAGGCGCTCGAGGACGCGAGTGGTTTCGGGCGTCAGGTATTCGGAGCAGGGCTTGTCGCGCGGAAAGCGCGCGCGATCGAGGAGCAGGACGCGGGCACCCTGCCGGGCGAGGAGCATGGCGGTGACCGAGCCGGCCGGTCCCGCACCGACGACGACGGCGTCCCAGCGGTTCACAGGTGGGTGAGGAGGTAGGCGGTGCCTGCGCCGCTCACGGTGGCGGCGAAGTTCACGCCATCGTTGTCCAGGAACTTGCCCTGGACGGTGGCGCCCAATGCGGAGTCCACGAACATCCCCGCGACGCCGGCCCACACCACGGCCAGGGACGGCGCAAACAGCAGTGCCGCGGAGCCGGCGAGAAAGAGCGCGCCGGAAATGCCTCCCGCGGTGCCGAGCAGGGTGACGCCCCCGTCGGTGCCTTTCGCGACGGGTCGCCAAGTCGTGATGAGGCGCGGGGGATGCGGAGAAAACGAGCCGATCTCGGTGGCCCAGGTGTCGGCCGTCGCGGCCGCCAGGGCGCCTGCCGCGATGGGCCAGGATCCGAGCAGGCCGGCGAGGGCGGCGACTCCGCCATTCGCGAGCACCTGCCGGTAGTTCCGCTGGCCCCCGCTCCCGCCCGCGAGGCGGGTGAGGAGGGACCCGGAAATAAAGAAGGCGAAGAGCAGGACCACTCCTCGCCATCCCAATCCCCAGCCGGTGGCGCAGCCGACGGCGACCGCCGCGACGACGCCACCCGCGGTCAACCACTTCATTCGTCGAAGAGCTCCCGCAGGATGCGCTGCTTCAATTCCGGCGGGCAACCCTGGGCTCGCGTTCGGGCCTGAACGAATTTCTTGAACGCCCCCTCGAAATCGAACTTGGTGCCACAGGGCGGGCAGTGCGACAGGTGGTCGCGAATCTCTGCCTCGACCGCGGGCGTGAGCTCGCGATCCAGATACTCATAGAGATGTTCGATGCACTCGCGACACTTCATGGCTTCCGTCCCTTGATGTACCCGTTCCCGACGGCGTAGTCGTACAGCTTCCCCTGCAGCATCTGACGGGCCCGGAACAGCCTGGACTTCACGGTGCCCACCGGGATGCCGAGGATCTTGCCGATCTCCTGGTAACTCATGCCTTCGACGTCCGACAGGACTACCGTCTCCCGGAAGGCTTCGGGGAGGCCGTCGATGGCTCGCAGTACCTCGTCGTCTACGATCTTGTCGAAGAAGGCCCCCTGCGGGTCCTCCTCCTGTATGTCTTGGAACACCGCGAACGGCTCAATTGTGTCCACGTCCACGGTTTCCGGGTGCCGGGTGCGGCGCCGGTATTCATTAATGAAGGAATTGCGCAGGATGGTGAGCAGCCAGCCCTTGGCGTTGGTGCCGGGCTGATACTGGTCCCAGGACCGGTAGGCCTTGAGCATGGTCTCCTGCACCAGGTCGTCCGCATCCGCGGCGTTCCCGGTGAGGCGGAGACCCACCCGGTAGAGGGCGTCCAAATGCACCAGCGCTTCTTTTTCGAATGCCGACCGGCGGGAGGAGTCCGCGGGGGTGGGAGCCTGAGTCGCCATTGGGCTTTAAGCCTCGCCGGACCTCCCCCCTTCCGCAATGGGGCACTAAGTTACGCGCGCCGTGGTCCATAGCATCGTGCCACTCGCCGTTCTCGAGGCCATCCGGAACCTGGATACGCCCGTGGAAGACGGGCTCGCCGAATTCGCCGACGAGCTCCTGTCCAAGCGTCTCGGGATGTCCGCCACCATCGCCATGCAGGTGACTGAGTACGAGGGTCTGGTCCGCCGGGACGCCAAGGTGGATCCCACCAACGTCGAGGCGTTGCTCCGGCTGGTGGGGCGTCGTCCCGATGCCGACCTGGTGTTCGCCGATGCCGGCCGGCGCGTGGCGCGGCGGGCGGCGGCACGAACGGCGGGTGCTGCCAAATGGATCGCGCGCGCCGGCCCCACGGGACTGGGGTACGTGGTGGCGCGCCGCGCCGCGCGCGTAGTCCTCGATGGCGATCTGCATCGGGAGCATGACCTGCCCATGGCGCGAGTACCCTCGACGCTCGCGATTCGCGCGACGCCGGACGGCGCCGCCTGCGTCCTGTACGGCGCCGCTTTCACGGAGCTCCTGCGATTGTTCGCCAACTTCGAAGGGTCGATGGTGCACATCAGCTGCCGCGGTGCCGGTGGCACCGCCTGCGTCTGGCGCGCCGCGGCCCCTGACCCCCGACACCACTGATGCCACCTCTCGACGGACTCGACCTCGCCGGCGTGCAGCGCGCCCTCACCGCCATGGGCGCCGACGGCTGGCTCCTCTTTGATTTTCACGGCTTGAATCCCATCGCGGCCCGCGTCGTGAACGTCCGCGGACTCGGCACCCGGCGCTATTTCGTGTGGCTGCCGAAGACCGGAAAGCCCGTGGTGGTCGCCCACAAGATCGAGCTGACGCCCTTCACCGGATTTCCCGGCGAGGTGAAGCAGTACGCGGCCTGGCGCGAGCTGCACGAGGCGCTGACCACGTTGCTCAAGGGCAAGGTCGCCGCCATCGAGACCTCCGTGGACGACAACGTCCCGTATCTCGACCGGATTCCGCATGGCGTGGTGCAGCTCCTCGAGCGCTGTGGTGCACGGGTCGTTTCGTCCGCGCCCCTCGTCACGCAGTTCGCCTCCCGCTGGACGTTGGACGAGCTGGCGGGGCACCGGCGGGCGGCGGAGGCGATCGCGGACGTGGCGCGGGAGGCGTTGCAGTGGGCGGGCGCGCAGGTGTCGGCGGGAGTCGAGGTGCGGGAGACGACGGTGCAGCGGCGGGTGCGCGAAGCTTTCGACCGCGCGGGTCTCTACACGGATCATGGGCCCATCGTGGGGGTCCAGGCGAACGCGGCCGATCCTCATTATGAGCCGCATGCCGGGAGCGACCTCCCGGTGGGCAAGGATCAGGTGCTCCTGCTCGATCTCTGGGCCGGGCCGTCACGGGGGTCGGTGTTCGCGGACCAGACCTGGATGGGGTTCACCGGGACCAATCCGCCGGCGGAGGTTCGGAAGGTCTGGGAGACGGTCCGGGGGGCCCGGGATGCGGCGGTGGAGCTGCTGCGGACGCGATGGGCGTCCCACACGGCGGTGACCGGGGCGGCGCTGGACGACGCGGCGCGGGGGGTGATTGCCGCGGCCGGATATGGCGCGCATTTCGTGCATCGCACGGGACATTCCATCGACCGGGACCTGCACGGGTCGGGGCCGCACCTCGACAACTTCGAAACGTCGGATGATCGCGTTCTCATGGCCGGAATCGGCTTCTCGGTAGAGCCGGGGATCTATCTGACGGGGCGGTTCGGGGTGCGGAGCGAGATCAACGTGTTCCTCGGGGAAACCGGTGCCGAGGTGACGCCCCGGACGCCGCAACGGGACCTCTTCCTGGTCTGACCTACCCCTTGCGGGGTGTGGGACCAACCTGCATTATCGCCGCCGCCGTGATGTCCCCCGGCGGTGACATAGGTCCGTGACGGGGTCGTGACGTCTCCTTGACGACCTCTGTGATGGGGAGCACTTTAGGGCCGGTAAGATGTTCATCGAAACTGTCAGTCGAAACCTCCACCCGAAGGGAGGTGGCGTGTCGTCACCACGTTATCCGTCCGGTAGTCCACTCGCATTCACGCACTTGGAGGATGATTCCATGACGCATCGTGTGAGAAGCGCCTTGAAGCGCTTCCTCGCACTGGGTGCGCTTTCGGCAATTGCGCTGGTGTTCGCGGCGGCGCCGTCAGCGGCTCAGGGCACGACGGGGAAGGTTCAGGGCACGGTGACGAATCAGGCCGGCGAAGCGGTCGCCAAAGCACAGGTGATCGTCGTCGGCACCGCATTCGGCGCCGTTACTGACGACAAGGGTTACTACTTCATCAACAACGTCCCTCCCGGCACGTACACCTTCCGCTCGCAATTCATCGGCTATGCGCCGACCGAGTTGACCGGCGTGCGGGTGCTCGGCGGTCAGACGATCACCGAGAACTTCCCGATGAAGCCCTCGGCCGTCGTGGTCGGTGGCATCAACGTGGTGGCGGCGGCGAACCCGATCGTCCCGCGTGACCAGGTGACGTCGAAGTCGATCGTCAGCCAGCAGACGTTCGCCAACCTGCCCGTCGACAACGTCCGCAGCATCATCACGCTGCAGCCGGGCGTCGTCGAGTCGGGCAACGGCAACGGCGTCTCGATCCGCGGTGGCCGTCCGGGTGAGGCCAACGTGTACATCGACGGCGCGCCGGTGCGTGCCGCGAATTCGGGCGCGCAGGCGATCGGCATTCAGACGAACGCGGTCGAAGAAGCGTCGGTCACGACGGGCGCGCTTCCGGTGCAGTTCGGTGACGCGCAGTCCGGCGTGATCAACTACACCACGCGGTCCGGTGGCGAGAAGATGCAGGGTTCGTTCTCGGCGATGTCGGACGGCATGATGCCGAACTCGATCAGCGCCGGGTACAACCGATTCGAAGGCACGCTGGGTGGCCCCGTCCCGGGCATCGCGAACCTCCGGTTCTTCCTGTCCGGCGTGTTGCAGGGCCAGAGCTCGCCGTATCGTTCGCAGGGTGCCGCGGACCAGTCGAGCTACACCACGGCGGGCATCGACACGGTCGTGCACGTCGTGAACGGGAATGGCCTCGGCGACGAGTCGATCGCTCTTCCGCGGTTCGTGCAGTACTCCGGTACGTGCAACGCCGCGCAGAACTCCGGCTTCGACTGCCATGGCATGCAGTTGCCTGACGCCTGGACGACGACCACCAACCTCCAGGGCAAGCTGACCTACTTCTACGGCTCCGGCTCCTCGGTAGCGCTGTCGGGGATCGTGGACGGCCAGCAGTTCCGGAATTGGCCCAGCAAGCTGATGGCCGATCCGGCCGCGATGAACGGGCAGCACAACTGGCAGCGGACGGTGACGTTGAACTGGACGCACCAGCTGTTCAAGTCGGCGGACCGCGCGTTGGCACTCAACGTGATCGGGTCCTACGGCACGAACCAGACGATCAACGGCATTCTCGATCCGGCCAGCGAAGTGGCCAGCGAAAACCCGACGGGCGGGTTCTACTTCTCGAACCTGAACTTCGGCGGCTTCGGCCAGTTCGCGTCGGACTTCTTCAACAATCCGGACCAGATCGTCAAGAACGTCCGGACCAACAGCGGTGAGCGCGTGCCGCTGCTCAATCAGACGCAGTATCGCTTCGCCCAGCCCTATCGCGAAAACCCCTACGGCATGCAGGCGGGCGGGTTCTCGACGACGGGCATCGACGTCGGCTCGAGCCTCTACAAGGAGAGCCGGTACTACGGCACGGTGAACGTCGACTGGCAGGCGAACCGGTATCATCGGTTCACCTTCGGCGGCGAGATCCGGAAGTCGGACGTCGCGCAATGGTCGGGCGGCATGCTGACGCAGATCTTCATGGATGCCTACCACGACAAGCCGACCAACGGCGCGGCGTGGGGTTCCGACCGCCTCGATCTCGGCGACGTCGTGATCGACCTCGGCATCCGGTACGACTACTTCAACAGCAACGCGCTGTTCTCCAACACGCCGGGCTTCACGTTCTCCGATCCGGGTTGGGATCAGTCGTTGAATTCGAACTCGTCGGACGCGGCCTATCAGGCGGCGGTGGCCAAGGTCTACACGCCGGGCGTCGGACACAGCGTCATCAGCCCGCGTATCGGCGTGTCGTTCCCGATCACCGACCAGACGGACTTCCGTCTGTCCTACTCGCACCAGGTGCAGTCGCCCGACGTCAACACTCTGCTCCAGGGCATCAACAACGACCTGACCTTCACGAACGCGAACGACCGGTTCGGGCGTGACGTCGGGTTCGGCAAGACGATCCTGTTCGAGTTCGGCGTGCACCACGCGTTCAACCCGGACTTCGACATCGATCTGGCGGCGTACAACAAGAGCAAGGTGTCGGACCTCTCGTACCGCATCTTCAATTTCGACGATCCGACCAACCCGGGCCGTCAGCTCACGATCAACGTGCTGACCAACGGGGACTTCGGGTACGACCGCGGTCTCGAGATGAAGATCAACCGGCGCCTCGGCAACTGGCTCCAGACCCAGGTCGCCTACACGTATGAAGTGGCGAACGGGACGGGGTCGTCGCCCTACTCGTACCTGAACACCAACGCCCGGTCGATCTCCGGCGTGACCGGCTCGGTGCTGCCTCCGGCCGAGCAGGCCCGGGCCGTGAACGATCAGCGGACGCACAACATCGTGGGCTCCGTGTCGTTCACCGTGCCGCAGGGCTGGCAGCAGGGCACGACGGTCGGCAACATCTTCAGCAAGGTCAGCGCCTTCGCGACGTTCCGTGTGCTTTCGGGTCTGCCGTACACCCCGATCGAGAACGCGGGCGGCGGCCAGACGGCGCCGGGCACGAACTTCGGTCTCACCGCGACGCAGGCGGGCGACGTCAATTCCGCCACGACGCCGTGGACCAAGTACCTCGACCTTCGCATCAACAAGGGCCTGAAGCTGGGCCGGCTGGATGTGACGGCGTTCGCCGACATCCGGAACGTCTTCAACTGGAAGAACATCACGGCGCTGTTCGCCGAGACGAACGACGTCACGAACTCGATCTACCAGCACAACCAGATTGCGTCGGAGTTCGTCAACCTGTCGAACGAGGCCAATTCCAACGGCGCGCTGAACGCGGCGACGCAGGCAGTGAACCTGCCGGCGAACTGCGGCACCTGGAAGGGTGAGGCGGGTCCGGTGGATTGCGTCGAGCTGAAGCGGGCCGAGGCCCGGTTCGGCAACGGGGACGGCGTGTACACGCTGTCCGAGCAGACTGCGGCGTTGAACTCGTACTACAACCTGTACAACGGGCCGTACACGTTCAACGATCTGGGTCGGCAGGTCCGGTTGGGCTTCGAGCTGAGCTTCTAAACGGAATAGGGCGCGGCGCCGCCGACTCTGGCGGCGCCCGCTCCCTAGTCTTTCACCCGAGGATCGAACATGCGTTCAACGTGGTTTACTCGCGGAGCCCGTGCCGTGCTCGCCCTGGCGGCGGTGGCGGTCGTGGTCGGCGTCACGCCGGCGGCGGCCAAGCCGAAGCCCGGGGTGAAGCGGACCAGCTCCAACCTGTTCGCCCTGACCGCGGCGATCATGCAGGTCAATCACCAGTATTGCCCGGTCATCAA
>DATNDQ010000131.1:0-7682 GCA_035553475.1 Gemmatimonadales bacterium | reverse complement strand
CCGCTCGAGGAGCTGGCCGCACTCAGGGCATTGTTTCCGCGGGGAGAACCAGCCGGCAAAGAACCGCCCGCGGCCGCAGTTGGGGCAGCGAAGGCGCAGAGCGCGACCGAGAAGTGTGGTGAGCTTCGGTTTCGGCACGCTCGAATTTACCCTCCCGTAAGTGCCTTTCCCGCCCCGGTTTAGGGGTCATTTTTTCGTTGCTTTTGACCACGTAAGTATTTAGATTTTTTGGACTTAGGGCATTTCCCTGGCCCCTGACTCCTGACCCCTGAGACCTGCCTTTCATGACCGGACCCAACGCCCGCGAACGCATTCTCCCGCGCCTCATCGAAGACGAGCTGAAGGAATCCTTCCTCGACTATTCGATGAGCGTGATCGTCCAGCGCGCGCTGCCCGACGTGCGCGACGGACTGAAGCCGGTGCACCGCCGGATTCTCTACGCGATGCACGAGCTCGGCCTGGTGCCGGGCCGGCCGTACAAGAAGAGCGCCACCGTCGTCGGCGACGTCCTCGGCAAGTATCACCCGCACGGCGACATCTCCGTCTACGACGCCCTGGTCCGCATGGTCCAGGAGTTCTCGCTGCGGTATCCGCTGGTGGACGGGCAGGGGAACTTCGGCTCCGTCGACGGCGATCCCGCGGCCGCGTACCGGTACACGGAAGCGCGGCTGACGCGGATCGCGATGACGATGCTGGAGGACATCGACAAGAACACCGTCGAGTTCATCCCCAACTTCGACGACCGCCTGCAAGAACCGACGGTCCTCCCGGCCAAGATCCCGAACCTCATCGTCAATGGCGCTGCCGGCATCGCGGTCGGCATGGCGACCAACATCCCGCCGCACAACCTCGGCGAGGTGGTGCAGGCCATTCAGCACCTGGTGGACCATCCCGACGCCACGGTCAAGGATCTCCGGAAATTCGTCCGCGGTCCTGACTTCCCGACCGGCGCGATCATCTACGGCCGGGAGGGGATCAAGGACTGCTACGAAAAGGGCCGCGGCCGCATCGTGGTCCGCGCCCGCGCCGCCATCGAAGAGAAGCAGTCGGGCCGCCAGCAGATCGTGGTCACGGAAATCCCGTACCAGGTCAACAAGGCGAACCTGATCACGCAGATCGCCGGCCTCGCGATCGACAAGAAGGTCGAAGGCATCTCGAACGTCGAGGATCACTCCGACCGCGAAGGCATGCGGATCGTGATCGAGCTGAAGCGGGACGCGGTGCCCGCCGTGGTGCTGAACCAGCTCTACAAGTACACCACGATGCAGACGACTTTCGGCGCCATCATGCTGGCGCTGGTGGACGGCGTCCCGAAGGAACTGACGCTGAAGGAGGTGCTGCAGAGTTTCATCGACCACCGTCACACGGTCATCACCCGCCGGACCCAGTTCGAGCTGCAGCGGGCCCAGGACCGGGAGCACATCCTCGAAGGCTTGAAGATCGCCGTCGACAACATCGACGAGGTCATCAAGATCATCCGGAAGTCGAAGGACACGGCCACGGCGGACGCCGCCCTGCGCAAGCGCTTCAAGCTGTCGGAGCGGCAGTCGGCGGAAATCCTGAACATGCGCTTGGCCCGGCTCACTGCCCTCGAGATCAACAAGCTCGAGGAGGAGCTGAAGGACGTCCGCAAGTTCATCAAGGAGTGCAAGGAAATCCTGGCGTCGAAGCCCCGCCGGATGAAGATCCTGAAGGAAGAGCTCGGCGAGGTGTCCCATGGGTTCAGCGACGCGCGCCGGACCGAGATCGTCGCCGACCAGGGCGAGTTCTCCATCGAAGATCTGATCGCCGAGGAAGACATGGTGATCACGGTCTCGCACTCGGGCTACATCAAGCGGCTCCCGGTGTCCGCCTACCGGCGGCAGCGCCGGGGCGGCAAGGGCATCACCGCCGCACACACCAAAGAAGACGACTGGGTCGAGCACCTGTTCATCGCCTCAACCCACGACTACGTGATGTTCTTCAGCACCTCCGGCCACTGCTACTGGCTCAAGGTGCACGAGATTCCGCAGGCCGCGCGCGCGGCGCGCGGAAAGCCGGTCACATCCTGCATCGCGATGCATCAGGACGAGCGCACGGCGTCCCTGGTGCCGGTCCGGGAATTCTCGGACGATCAGTTCCTGCTCTTCGCCACCAAGAAGGGCGTGGTCAAGAAGACGGTGCTCTCGGAGTACGGCAACCCCCGCACGGCCGGCATCCGGGCCATCAACATCGAGAGCGGCGACGAGCTGATCGACGTGCAGGTGACCGACGGCCGGAACGACGTGGTGCTGGCCACCGGTCACGGCATGAGCATCCGGTTCCACGAGCAGGACGTCCGCGACATGGGCCGGGCGGCGACAGGCGTGAAGGGCATCGAGTTGGACAAGAAGGACCACGTCATCGACATGGTGATCGTCCGGCGGGCCTCGACGCTCTTTGCCATCACCGAGAAGGGCATGGGCAAACGCTCGGAGCTTGACGAATACCGCGTCCAGCACCGCGGCGGCCGCGGCATCATCACCCTCAAGCACACCGACAAGACCGGGGACATCATCGCGCTGAAGGAGGTCCTGCCGGACGACGAGATGATGTTGATCACCAAGAAGGGGATCATCATCCGGGTCCCGGTGGAGGGCATCCGGATCTCGGGCCGCAACACGCAAGGCGTGAAGGTGATGAACCTGACCGCCGGCGATCTGGTGGTCGACGTCGCCCGGGTGGTGAAGGAAGACGAAGCGGCGGGAGACGCCGGGGACGAAGGAGACGACGAACCCGAAACGCCGGCGCCAAAGGGCAAGGAAGCGCCCAAAGCCAAGCCCAAGGGCAAGAAGAGTTGATGGTTACCGCCGAAGGGGTTCGAGAAGCCGCGCGCGGGCTCGAAGGCGTCGCGGTCCGGACCCCTTTGATCTGGGTCGAGCCGCTCAAGGTGTACCTCAAGCTCGAGAGCCTGCAGCCCGTGGGGGCCTTCAAGGCCCGCGGCGCCTTCACCGCGGTGCGCCGCCTGTCCGAGGCGGATCGGAACCGCGGAGTCATCACCTACTCTTCGGGGAATCACGGGCAGGCCGTCGCCTGGGCCGCCAACCGTTTCGGCGTGCGCGCCGTCATCGTGATGCCGGAAACGGCGCCCGCAGTGAAGGTCGAGGGCGTAAAGAAATGGGGCGGTGAGGTCGTATTCGCCGGGCGGACCTCCGCCGACCGCCTTGCGAAGGCCGAAGCGCTGGTGGCGGAGCAGCATCTCGCCATGGTCCCGCCCTTCGACCACCCCGATGTGATCGCGGGTCAGGCCACGGTCGCGCTCGAAATCGTCGAAGACCTCCCCGAGGTCGAAACGGTCGTGGTGCCCGTCGGCGGCGGGGGGCTGATCGCCGGGGTCGTGACGGGGCTCGCGGCGGCAGGCAGCGCCGCCCGGGTCTGGGGCGTAGAGCCCGTGGGAGCGCCGAAGCTGACGAAGTCGCTGGCGGCGGGGGCTCCGGTGAAGCTGGACAAGACGGCGAGTCTGGCGGACGGCTTGATCACGCTGACGGTGGGTGCGACCCCCTTCGCGCACCTGATGGCCCAGCGTGACCGGATCGCGGGCGTCGCCCTCGTGGAGGATGACAGCCTTCTGGAGGCGGTGCATTTTCTACATCGCGAGTGCCGGCTGACCGTCGAGCCGTCAGGTGCCGCGACCACCGCGGCCCTTCGCGCCGGCGATATTCGCCCGGTGGGCACCACCGTGCTGGTCGTCAGCGGTGGCAACGTGGATCCCAAGCTTCTCGAGGACTGAGCCCAGGATGTCGGACGCCCAACCCTCCCGGATACTCGTGGCGGACGACGACGCGTCGCTCGTCCGGACGCTCACGTGGATCCTGAAGGAGCACGGGTACCAGGTCTCGACGGCCCCCGGCGGTGAGGGGCTGCTGGGGCGCCTCGAAGAAGAGCGTCCCGACCTGCTCCTGCTCGACATCATGATGCCAAAGATCGACGGGCTCCAGCTGCTCGAGCGCCTGAAGGGCGACGAGCGCTACCGCGATCTGCCGGTGCTGATGGTCTCCTCGATGCCTCCCGAAGAAGCCACCGTCAAATCCCTCGGTCTCGGCGCCGCGGACTTCATTTCCAAGCCCTTCCGCGTCCGCGAGCTCCTGGCCCGCGTGGAAGCGCACTTGCGGGTCGGGAAGGCGCTCGCGGCGGCGCGCGAAGAAGCGCGGTCACGCGCGGCGATGGTCGACATCCTCCACGAAGTCACCGACTCGCTCAAGCCCGACGAGATCTATCACATCCTCGCCCGTCGCGTGGCGCGGGTCCTCAATATCTCGAAGTGCTCCATGGTGCTGGCCAAGGCCGGCGACCAGGTCGGCGTCGTGGTGGCCGCGTACGAAAATCCGATGCTGCGGAATCTCCAGATCGACCTCGCGCGCTACCCGGAAATCCGCAAGGCGCTCAGCACCGGACGCCCCGTCCTCGTGGCCGATGTGGCCACCGACCCGCTCTATGAATCGGAGCGCACCCGCTGGGAGCGCGAGGGCATCAAGGTCCCCACGCGCTCGGCGGTGGCGTTGCCCTTCTCGATGAAGGACCAGCAGATCGGTGTCTTTTTCCTGCGCACCACGGGGGACGATCTCCCCCTGACGCGGGCGGACGCGCAGTTCGCCGAGACGGTGATCGAGACCGCCGTGGCCGCCATCGAGAAGGCGTACGACTTCGAGACCGCGGTCTCGGACAAGCAGCGGCTCGAAAAGCTCGCCGCCACGGACGCGCTCACGGGCACGATGAACCGCCGTGCGCTGGCCGAGGCGCTCGAGGCGGAGTTGGACCGGGCCCGGCGCTACAAACTGGGCATCAGCATCCTGCTGGCCGACATCGACCGGTTCAAGCAGATCAACGACACGCGCGGCCACCTGGCGGGGGACTCGGTCCTCCGGCAAGTCGGCGAGATCCTGCGCCGCGAAGCGCGGTCGGTGGATATCGTGGCGCGGTACGGCGGTGAGGAGTTCGTCGTCGTGATGCCCGAGACCGGCCTGCAAGGCGCGACGATTTTCGCCGAGCGCCTCCGGCAGCGGATCGAGAAGCACGACTTCGCCGACACCGGCGATCAGCCCCTGAATCTCACGGTCTCGATCGGGCTGGCCGCCTTTCCCGACGACAAGGTTCAGAGTGCTGAAGGGTTCGTGGCGGTGGCGGACCAGGCCCTCTATCGCGCCAAGAATGAAGGGCGCAACTTGGTCCGCCCATGAGTGACCGCCGCTGTCCCCGCTGTGGGTCCGTGTACTCCGACGCCGCGCGCTTCTGCCCCAAGGATGGAAGCATGCTGGTGGAGGTGCAGGCCCGCCCCGGGGCACCCAAACCCGCGGCCAACCCCGCGATCAACAACACGTCGGTCCGTACACCGGCGCCGCACTCTACCGGCGGCCCCGACCGGGCGTCCACGCTCTCCAACCAGCTGCTCGACGGGCGTTATCAGATTTCCAAGAAGCTCGGCGAGGGCGGGATGTCGTACGTCTATCTCGCCAAGGAGCTGTCGTCGGGAGAAGAGGTCGCCATCAAGGTTCTCTCGCCCAAGCTCGCCACCGACAAGAGTTCGGTGGAGCGGCTGCGGCGCGAAGCGGGCCTCGCCATGCGGCTCGATCACCCGAACGTCTGCAAGATTCTCCGGCTGGGTGAGTCGGAAGACGGCCTCATCTATCTGGTCATGCCCTTCCTCAAGGGCGACCTCCTGTCCGACCGCGAAGTGCAGAAGGGGCCGATGGACCTGGCCGCCGGCGTCGCGATCCTCCGTCAGGTCTGCGCGGGGCTCCAGCATGCACACGAGCTGCACATCGTCCACCGCGATCTGAAGCCCGAAAACATCATGGTGGTCACGGAGAATGGCGCCGACAAAGCCGTGGTCATGGATTTCGGGCTCGCCAAAGAGCGGCGGGCGGACCCGGCCATTCAGAAGCTCACCGCGACCGGCATCATTCTCGGCACCCCCGAGTTCATGAGCCCCGAGCAGATCCGCGGCAAGGCGCTCGACGCGCGGTCCGACATCTACGCGCTCGGTATCGTGGCCTTCGAGCTGTTCACCGGCAAACTCCCGTTCCAGGGACGCAACGCGCAGGAGATGATGATCGCGCGGTTGCGGGGCACTCCCACACCCCTGCGGCAGCTGCGCTCCGACCTGCCCGAGTACCTCGAAAAAGCGCTCGCCAGGGCGATGGAGACGAACCCCGACAGCCGGTTCTCCACCACCATGGAGTTCGCGGACGCGCTGGCCGGCAACAGTGCCCCGGGGGGCGGCGGGGGGGGACTGATTTCGAAGCTGTTCCGCTAGTCTTCTCGCGATGCGCCGCTTTCCCGCCTTCGACCCTCCGGAGTACGTCTCCTGGCGGCCCGACCAGACCCTGGCCAAGGCCTTCCGCGAGCGCCTGGAGCAGGATCCCGCCCGCACAGCCGTCCTCAAGTCCCTGACCAAAGACGATCACCGGCGCCTCTACGCCGCGCTCCTCCGGGCCCGGCTTCACGACATCCAATTGAAACGCTGGGTCCGCACGGGCGTGATCTCCAAAGCCTGGCTCGGAACGGGCGAGGAGGCGGCGACCGTGGGACCGGTCCATGCGCTCCAGGCGGGCCGGGATGTCGTCGCGCCGATGATCCGGAACGCGGCGGCCTGCATCGAGTTCGGGATCCCGCTGACCGACATGTTCCGCGCCTATCTCGGGAGCGGTGATTCACCCAGCGGCGGGCGGGACCTCCACGTAGGAGACTTCGAACGGGGCGTGCTTCAGCCCATCTCCCACGTAGCGGATGTCGTGCCGGTAGTGGCCGGGATCGCGCTGGCCTTCCGTATCCGAAAGGAACCACGCGTCGCGCTGACGTGGGTGGGAGACGGCTCCACGAAGACCGCGGCGGCGCACGAGGGCACCAATTTCGCGGCCGTCCAGAAGGTGCCCGCCATCTTCATCGTCCAGAACAATCAGGTGGCGCTGGGCACGCGCGTGGACCAGCACCATCTCCCCGGCGATTTCGCCGACTGGGCGGCCTCATACGGCATCTGGGGCGCGAGTTTCGACGGCAACAACGTCCTGGACGCCTACGCCGCCACCCGGGTCGCCGCGGACCGGTGCCGGTCCGGCGACGGTCCCGCGCTCCTGGTCGCCGAGACGTTCCGGCTCGGGGGCCATGCGACCCATGATGAGCGGGAGGCCCGGGAGACGTTTCCGGCCCAGCTGTTCGAGGATTGGGGCCGGAGAGACCCCATCGGGCAATACGAGGGGTATCTGATGGGCCTCGGGTGGACCGAAGTGGAGTTGACCAGGATCGAAGACGAAGTAGCTGCGGAGGTCGAGCGCGCGGCCGAGGTGGCCGCGAAGAGCCGGGATGCCATGCCGGCGGGCGAATCGGCGCTGGGGAGGGTGTATGCGGGGTAGGTTGATCACCGCAGTGGCATCACTGGGAATCTGGGCACTCGCTCCGTCTCAGAGCTCGGCGCAAACACCCGGCATCCACGTCTTCCTCTATCACTTCGAGCTGCAGCTCCCGGACACCGGCGTGGCGTTTCAGGGCAGCGCGACGGTGGTCTTCCGGCAGTTCGCGGGCGCCCGGGACACCTTGGCGCTCGATCTTGTCGGGATGCACGTGGATTCCGTGCTGAATCCGACGCTCGGTGATGCCGCGACGAATCAGTTCCACTACGACGGCCGCGTCCTGGCGATCCCCGTCGCGGCTGCGCCGAAAACCGGCTC
>DATNDQ010000130.1:0-2767 GCA_035553475.1 Gemmatimonadales bacterium | reverse complement strand
ACCGCGCACCTTCCGGACGACGGCGACGTAGTCGCCGATCCTGGCCGCCAGCACGCGGGTCGTGTCCCAATCGACGGCCACGTCCTTGATGAACTGAAATGCCGGCTGGTTCTTGTAGTTCTCCGGGAGATCGGCGGCCATTTCGACTGGCGAGTAGAGGACCACGTAGTGCGCGAGCTGGCGGGCGATCGTGGTCCGGACGCGCGCATCCTGGAGCGAGTGGGTGTGCCCACTCGACTTCTCGAAGATGTCGAAGATCCCCGGGGTCTGATCGAAGGGCCCGTCCAGCATCCGGGTGAAGAAGAGAATGGTCTCATGCTCGGGCGGATTGCCGCCCTCGCCGCCCCAGGCGTTGTACTCCTGCCCGCGCGCGCCCTCTCGGGACACGAAGTTGGGGTAGGTGCGGCGCTCCCCGGTGTCATGCATCGGCTCGTGGGCGTCCACGGTGATCTCGTGCTTCGCGGCCTCCTCCACCACGTGGCGGTAGTGCCGGACCATGGTCTGGGAGTAATGCGAATCGCCGTTTCCGATGGTGTCGGTCACATATCCGGTCTTGATCGCATGGACGCCGAGGGATTGATAGAGCGTGAAGGCGGAGTCCATCTGGCGTTCGTAGTTCTCGATGCCGCCCGAGGTCTCGTTGTGGACGATCAGCGCCACGCCCTTGGATTTGGCGTAGCGGGCCACCTCGGCCAGGTCGTAGTCGGGGTTGGCCTCCGTGAAGGAGAAGCCGCTCCGATTCTTGATCCAGTCGCCGTCCCACCCGACGTTCCACCCCTCCACGAGCACACCGCCGAAGCCGTTCGCCGCCGCAAAGTCGATGTACTCCTTGGCCCGGGCGGTCGTGGCCCCATGCTTCGCCCCAGTTGCCCAGGTGTAGATGCCGAGGTGCATGCCCCACCAGATGCCGACGTACTTCATCGGTTTGATCCAGGAGGTCGAGGGGAGGACGTTCGGGGGATTGAGGTTGAGACCGAGGACCGACGGCGCGAGCTGCGTGACCGAGTCGGCGACCTGGATGGTGCGCCAAGGCGTGTTGAAGGGCGTGTGTCCGCGGACCTTGATGCCGTCATGCATCGGCGCGAGCGCGACCTTCAGGGTCCGGCTCTCCATGCGGGGACCCGCCAGGAACATGCGGGCATAGTCCTCGAGGTCCGCCTCGTGGATCACCATCACCGAGTGTCCATCCGAGTTCTCGATGGTGAGCGGCGTCTGGACGCTGTCGACCACGCTGAGCGGGGAAGACGAAAACAGGAACTCCGAGCGGTCGAGCCGAGGCCGGTTGGAGGGGATCCACCAGGCTTTGCCGTTGTCCGCCAGGGAGAATTCAGTCAGCTCATCCGAAATGGAGAATGCGCCGAGGGCTGGTTGCTCGGGGAATTCGTACCGGAAGCCGATGCCATCGTCGAAGGCACGGACCCGCACGACGAACTTCCGGTTCGGGGCGGACATTTCTTCGACCGAGACCGCGACCTCGTTGTAGTGCTCGCGGACGTGAGACAGCTCGCCCCACGGCTGGGTCCAGGTTTCGTCGTGGGTGGCTCTCGTCGTGTCGGTGATTCGCAGGGAATCGCGCAGCGCGGGCTGTCCGGTGAACTGCATGCCGAGCAGGGAGGGTTGAATCAGGGGCTGCCCGTTGCGGGACAGGGCGTAGCGCAGGCGGCCGCTGTCGATCTGCAGGGTGACCTGGTTCTTGCCGTCGGGGGAGGTCACGCGGACTTGGGCAGAAGCGGCGGTCGCCACGAGCACGAGGAGTGGGAGCAGTTTTCGCATGGCGAGAAACTACAGAGCGGGCTTGACGGAAGCGAGCCGTGCATCCCTCCGTCACTGCCGGAACCAGGCGAGCCGTGCATCCCTCCGTCCGCTAGCGTGCGCTCTGGGCGCACCCGGGCATCAAGCCCGAGAGCGCACGAAGGCGGACTGCGGGACGCCCGGCTCGCCTGGTTCCGGTCTCTGCAGGTAGATTCTCCCTTATGAGAAAATCCCTGCTGCTCCTGGCCGCGATTCCGTTCGCAACGCTCCCCGCGCAGATGGCGCCCGACACCTCGTGGGTCCAGCGCAGCGCGGTCTACGAAGTGTTCATTCGCGACTTCTCGCCCACCGGCGACCTGAAGGGCGTGACCGCCGGGCTCGGCCGGATCCAGGCCGTGGGGGCCAATGTCATCTGGCTGATGCCGATCTATCCCGTCGGCGTCCTCAATCACAAAGGCGAGCTTGGCTCACCCTACGCGGTGCGGGACTACGAGGCGATCAATCCCGCGTTCGGGACCGAGAGCGACTTCCGGGACCTGGTCCGTGCGGCGCACAATCGCGGGATGCACGTGATTCTCGACTGGGTGGCGAACCATACCGCGTGGGACAATCCCTGGATCAAGGCGCATCCTGACTGGTACCTGCACGACGCCAAGGGAGAGATTTCTGTCCCGGTGGATCCGCAGGGTCACCTCACCGACTGGACCGACGTCGCCCAGCTCGACTACAAGAATCCCGAGCTCCGGAAGGGCATGATTGCGGCGATGAAGTATTGGATCGACACCTATCAGATCGACGGCTTCCGGATGGACGCCGCGGGCTTCGTGCCTGACGCGTTCTGGCAGGAGTGCATCCCGGCGCTGCGTGCGGAGTCGCGCAACCCCCTGATGCTCCTGGCCGAGTGGGGCGACTTGAGGATGCATCGCTTCGGATTCGATCTGACGTACGCGTGGGATTCCTATGGCGGGCTGAAGGACGTCTGGAAGGGGAAGCCGGCGTCGGCGTGGGTGGAGCG
>DATNDQ010000129.1:0-5071 GCA_035553475.1 Gemmatimonadales bacterium | reverse complement strand
CGTGGTAGTAGTAGTTCGCGACACCGGATTCGTTGTCGGTGGCGTCGGGGCGATTCAGAGTGAAGACTGGCGTCGCAGGCGTTCCGACATCGGTCTTGGGCGAGAGCGTCCCGCTCCACGGGCTCGGCGGCAGGCCCACGGTCGGCGCCGCCGGCATCGGTGCACCGGGGAATGCCGGCTGACTCACCGGGCATGGAGCGGAGGTGGACAGCGTCGACACGAAGGGCGACGCAATGATGGGAGGTGCCAGAACGGCTCCGACCGGGAACACCGGGGGCGTCGGGTCATACCGCAACGGCATAGACACGCCGTTGTCGCTGACGCTGCCCTGCCCGTTCGTGGCCCGGACGGCCACGTACAGGGGCTGACCGGCCTTCAGCGTGATCTGGCTGAGGGTCGCGTCGGTACGGCCACCCACCGCGGTAAATGCCTGGAGAACGGGACTGCCACCCAGCGATTGCATACCGCCCACGCCCTTTGTTGATCCATTCGTTCCCGTCGCGTTCGACCACACGGCGTATTCGTACTGCGATACGCCCGACTCAGGATCGTCGGCGGACCAGGTGACGGGCGTCTGCGTTGGCGTCGACGTCCAGGCTGCGGTGACGCCGTTCGCATCGACGTGCTCGCCCAAACCGGGGAACGAGACGAGGGGAATCGACGGGGGCGTGTTGTCCACCAGGGCTGACGCTCCGCCGGAGAACGACGCGACGGCGTTGGACGCCGGCGCAAAGCTGACGGAGTAGGTCGTGCGGCCGAGCCCGAGGTACCCCGCTCCCCCCCGGACGCCGACCGAGAACACCCGGTTCTGGACGGTCGCCGCGCTGGCGCTCGGCGTGAACCGGTAACTGGTGAGGGAGCCCGCGGCGCCACTCGACAGCAAATCGGGCGCAGTGGCGTTGACGTCGGCGTCGGCAAACTCGAACTCGTACACACCGCTCGGATGCCAGCCGGACCAGCTGAATTGGAGCTGAGTCGTGTACTTGTCGGAGGCGACGGGTACGACCTGTACGGTATTGATCCGTGGGACCGTCAGATCCTCGGCGATCTGGTCGCGCCGGGCCTTGAGGAAGGTGAGGTCGAGGAGCTGATCCACCATCGACACGACCTGCTTCCCTCCGACCGCGCCACCCGTCAAAGGGGGCGGCAGGGTCGATGCCGGAGGGGCCGTGTCCGAGGACCGGGCTCTGATGTAGCGGTCATACAGGTCGTAGAGGGCACCTTCCGCCTGCGCCTGCACCCCGTAGAGGCTCGCGAGGGATCCCGAAACCGCCGCGTGCCCTGAGCGAATGGAGGCGAGCCGCTGCGCGGCGATTTGGGTGAGCTGGTTGTACTGGTCATTCGCGTGCGTCACAGCATCCTGCATGCCGTACTGGGCGATATGAATCCACAGCTGACGGCTCGCGGTATCGGCTTGGTTCCGAAGGAAGGCCCATTTCGGCGGCCCACTCACGCTCGCTAATGAGTCGCCAAAGGTGCCCTGGAGATTCGTCCCGGCAAATGCGTCCAGAGCCCCGGTGAGCGCGCTGTCGAGGTTCGCCAGGTACGGGCTCTTCCCCGCGGCGAGCGCGGCGTCCTTGGTGGTGATCCAGCCCGCGTCCCACGAAGCCAGGTTCACCAGCTGCGCCCGCAACCAGTCCTGGCGCTGGAGGAAGAAGTCCGCCTGCGCGGCGTACTGTTGCTCTGCCTGGCTCTCCACAGTGGCATACTGGCCCACGAGCGCCGGGAGGGCTGAGGCATCGGCACCGGCAGTCGCGGATTGGACGGTGCTGAGCCCCGTTTCCATGGCGGCGATCTGCTGCCGGATGGCGAGGTCCGCTGCGTCCGCCTGTTGCCGGGCGGCAGTGAGTGACGTGCGCTGGTTTTGCGCGGCGACCTCATCCACCGCGAGGCTTGGGCCACCGGTCGCGTGCCGGTAGGTCAAACCGTCGGCACCCACGACGTCCTGGGTCACCGGTGGGGTCAGACTTGCGCTTGTGACCGGTGATCCGGCAGGCAGGGTTGGCGATGCGCTTCCCGCCGCCAGCGGTTGAATCGAAAGCGCCAAGGCAGAGATCCGGTTCTGCACCTGCGGCTGGGTCGAATGAAGGGAGAGCACCGCGTTGTTGACACCGTCCGTCATCTTCCGGATCGCCGACGTATCGCCCGGCGCTCCCTGGAGTAGCAGCAGAGCTGCATAGTTGGCTTGATACGTCGTCTCGGCTGGCTGAGGGGCGAAGTAGTTCTCCAGCGCTGACAGCGCCTTCATCATGAAGATGAAGACCGTCGAGTTCCACTTGCCCGTAATGTTCTGATAGGCCGCGACCAGTTCCTGTGAGGTCAGCGCAGCGGTGCCGGGGACGATACTCTGCACACTGGCGAGCGCCGCCTGGGCCTGGCTCTTGGCCGCCGCCAGCGAATCCGACACGGACTGCGCCTCGCTGATGGCATCGAGAATCGACTGGTCGGCGCCCAGGCCAGCGGACGCCTGCCCGTTCCGGAACTTGGCCCACACCCAGCCGTCCCAGCTCTGCCCCGCCGCCGTGGCCTTGAGGTCGGCCGCCGCGAACATGTAGGGCGTCCCGTCATTGAGAATGAGAGCGCCCCGCAGTGTTCCGGTCGCGCTCGCGAGTCCGCCGAGCACGGAGGCGTTGACGTCAAAGGAGGTGTAGCCGCCCCACTGATTGTCTTTGGCGAGGTACCAGACGGTCGCATCCACCGCGGCACCCACCGACAGGATCGCGATGTTGTAGTTCCCCGCGACGTGCGCCTTCACGTAGAACCCGGGAGGCCCGACGTAGAAGTCCGACGTCCCCTTGATGTAGCTCACGACGTTCACCGTGGTCGTGCCCATGACCGCCCAGGCGGTGTCGCTGTAGACGTAGAAGGACATGGGCCCGGTGGCGGTCACCACCCCGTCGTAGTTCACGCTCGCGTTCATCGTGCCTTCGGCGTACGCCGATTTGAGCCCGATGGCGAGGTGGTGATCGCCGGTGATGTGCCCGTCCTGTCCGAGGATCACATCCGAGCCGTCCATCAGGATCTGCGTGTTCGAGATCGTGGTGAGCGACGTTCCGGTGATCACGCCCTGGAGGAAGGTGACCTTGCCGTACATCATCACGGCCCAATCGGACGTATCGGGCGAGATGGTCATGCCACCCGTCTGCGCCACACCGGAAAGAGACCGCACCATGTTGATCCACTCGACCCGCGGGTGCAGGAAGAATCCCCCGCCGGCGCCGTCGAGACGGATGTACGGCGTGATGTTGATGTTCAGACCGTTCGCGGCCAGGAACAGCCCCATGCGGCTCGGCGTCGGTCCGTCCTTTTCGATCGCCCCCATCACCACGCCCTGGTACTGGTAGATCTTCCCGCCGCCCCCCACGGTGATCTGATAGCCCGTGTTGGTGTGCGCGTAGGTCAGATCGAGGTGAAGGTCGGCGAGATCTTCGATCTTCACGTTGGCGTTCTGGATCACCAGGTGGACGGAGGAGTCGGCGCTCCGATAGAAGAGGAACCGATCGACGCCTCCCGCGACCTCGTTCTCGATCGAGAAGTCCCCGCCGAACGTGAGATAGGAGAGCACGTTCACCGAGACGGTGTCCGCTTTCCCACCCTGTCCCGAGGCGTTGGGCATGGTGCCGTTGACCATCCTGAGCGTGGTCGGCGTCCCGCTGTACCCGAATCCCGCCACGTCGATGGTGACTTCATTCGCGACTTCGAAATGCCCGCCATCGATCCCGGTCGGAGGGAACTGGACCTGCCCCTTGGACGTGACGACGAAGTCGTGGAAGTTCACCGACCCGGTCACATCCTCCACGTTCAGCCCGAGTGCACCGGAGAGGCTGACGGCGAAGCCGGTGTGCTGGGCTGGGAAGGCGACGTTGGACACGTGCAGCTTGACGACGTCGAAGTCGAAATCGAACGCCTTCGCGATGATGAGATTGCCCCAGGTCACCGACCCGTCGAATCCGATCTGCAATCCCGGTTGCACGGTCCCACCGGGCTCGTCGCCGAGGGAAATACGATTCGCCTCCTCGTTCTCCAGGTAGACGTCACCGATCACCTGGATCGAGCTGTTCGTCTTGAGGTTCGCGAAATCGAGGTTGAGCCCCAGGTATCTCAGATGCACCGTGGCCACCGAGCCCATCGCGAAGTGCGTGTCCGCGTTGCCGGTCACTCCTTCGGGTTCGTTGATCACCGCAATGACGGCGCCGCCCGCGATGTGCCCCTGCGCGTCGATCGAGAAATTGACCTTCTGCGGACCTCCGGAATTCAGGGGGTCCGGCAGCGTCACCGAGAGATCGGTCCGGAGTGCGTTGTTCTGGATGAGCAGATCGTCGACGGTGAGGGTGTTCGCGACGATGGTGAGCGGTTTCGAAATCAGCGACGCACCGGCCAGTGACACCTGGCCCTTGGTGGACACCTTGAGGCCGTAGAACCGGGACGTATTCCCGAGGAATGTGACCTGGCCCGTGAGGGTGAGGGCGAGGGCTCCCTGATCGATGCCGAATGCGACGGCGGGATAGATGGTGTTGCCCGCCGCCACAGAATCGGCGAGCGCGAACGTGGCGCCGAACAGCTGGAGCTGCTGCTGTCCAAGGCCTTGCACGGCCACCGACGGGAACACGATGCCCTTGGTTCCGACCCGCAAGCCTGCGACGCTCACCGCCAACGTCGGGCTCAAGGTCGGCGCGGAGAGGACACCCGAGAGGGTGACGGCAAATTGCTGCGCGTCGGCCGTGACCTGAAAGGCCGGCGAGCTCCCGATGGTCTGCGGGGCAAACTGGGCTACCGCGATCGGCAAGGTCGGCAGGCCCTGCGAGCCATCGACCCCGAAGGAAAAGCCCTGGGTCGAAGCGCTTCCGGTCCAGTAGATGGGGACCGGAGACTGACCGGACTGTGCGAAAAGCGCCGAGCTGAGATGCCCCTTCAGGGCAAAGGATCCCGTGCCGCCGCCCGTGTTGAATGACAAGTCAGCGCCGTCCACGGCGACCACGAGCGTGTCGCCGAGGAAGGATTGCGACGCGATGGGCGTCGCCGACGCGTTACCCGCGATGTAGCTGCCGAGACGCACCTCTCCGGAGAAGCC
>DATNDQ010000128.1:0-17558 GCA_035553475.1 Gemmatimonadales bacterium | reverse complement strand
GGGACGGAGAGCGTGATGGTGCCGGACCCGGTGTTGCCTTCGAGGGTCTCGATGCCGGACAGGAGGCCGATGTCGACGTCGCCGCTCCCCGTCTCGAGCGACATCTTCGCGGCTTTCACCGTGCCGACCGTGATGCTGCCGGAGCCGGAGCTCAGTGCCAGCTTCCCGGTGGCGACGTGGTCTCCCGTGATGTCCCCCGAGCCGGTCTCCACTTTGACGCCGCCATCGGTGACTCGGCTCATCGTGACGTCACCCGATCCCGTCTCGAGTTTGAGATCCGCGGTCGCGTCCGTGACGTGGATGTCGCCGGAGCCGGTCGCGAGGCCCAGCGTGCCCTTCACGCCGGTGGCACTCACGTCGGACGATCCGACCGAGACCTTGATCGCTCCGTCGACATTCGTCACGGTCGCCTTGCCCACCCCCACCCGCAGGTGGACGGTTTTCCCGGCGGGAATCTTCACCGTCAGGTCGGCCCAGGCCTCGAGCCCCGACCCGTCACCCCGGATGCGCACCCGGTGTCCCTCGTGCTCGTCGTTGTCGATGTTGAACGTGCCATCGTCATTGACGTCCATGGTGGTGTTCGAGTGCCGGCCCATCTGGGGATAGACGATGTCGTCCTCCGGATACACCACGCGCAGCCCGTCATGCTCACGGACCACCCCGGTCGCGACCTTGAGCCGCCCGGCGTCCGCCCCGCCGGTCTGCACCACCACCACGACGTCACTCCCCGTCGCCGGCTCCACGCGAAGGAGCCCAGCCAGGTTGTAGATCGCGAGGTCGTCGCCGTGAATCGGGTAGGTCCCATTCTGAGCCACCAAACCGGGGGCTCCCATGAGTGTGAGCAGTCCGGCAATGACGAGGGGCGCGGAGGAGGCGCGCATGATTCAGCTCCTGTTGGGGTGCGAGGGCCCTACGGCCGGCCCGCGGTGGCCGTTTCGTGAACTTCAGGGCCTTATCCGCGTTGGATAGCGCCGGCGCCCCAAAGGTTGGTTGAGGGGGTCTTCCCCCGCCGCTACATTCCCCGGTCCCATGACGACGACGACCGAAGCGACCCCCCTGACCCGCCTCTCGGAAGAGGAACAGATGTTCCGGGATGCCATCCGGGACTTTGCCGAGCAGGAAGTGCGACCCCGGGTTGGCGCCATGGAGCGTGCCGCCCAGCTCGATCCCTCCTTGATCCCAAAGTTCTTCGAGCTCGGGCTCATGGGAGTCGAGATTCCCGAAGGACTGGGAGGGGCCGGCGGCTCACTCTTCCTGACGGTGCTCGCGGTCGAAGAATTGTCTCGCGTAGACGCCTCGAGCGCCATCTTCGTCGACGTGCAGAACACACTGGTGAACGCCCTCCTGCTGAAGTGGGCGTCCCCGGATCTGCAGAAGCGCTACTTCCCGAAACTCTCCCAGAACGTGGTCGGGGCCTATGCACTCTCGGAACCCGCCTCGGGATCCGACGCCTTCGGGCTCGAGACCAAAGCGACGAAGCGCGGCGACGCCTGGGTGCTCGACGGCCGGAAGCTCTGGATCACGAACGGCGCGGAGGCGGGGTTTTACGTCATCTTCGCGAACACCGATTTCGACAAGGGCTACAAGGGCATCACGGCGTTCGCGGTCGAGCGCGGATTCAAGGGCTTCAGCGTAGGCAAGAAGGAAGACAAGCTCGGCATCCGGGCGTCCTCGACGTGCGAGCTGATCCTCGATCAGTGCGAAGTGCCGGCGGCGAATGTGATCGGCGAAGTGGGTCACGGCTACAAGGTCGCTATCGAGACCCTGAACACCGGGCGCATCGGCATCGGCGCGCAGATGATCGGGGTCGCCCGAGGTGCCCTGGAAGCCGCCATCGCGTACGTGAAGGAACGGAAGCAGTTCAACAAGCCGGTCGCCGAGTTTCAGGCGGTGCAGTTCCAGATCGCGCAGGCAGCCACCGAGCTCGAGGCGGCCCGGCTGATGGTCTACAACGCCGCCCGTCTGGATGACGCCGGTGCGCCCTACACGATGGAAGCGGCGATGGCCAAGCTCTACGCGTCGCAGGTCGCCGAGCGGGTGACCTCTCTCTCCGTGGAGCTGTTCGGCGGATATGGCTACACCAAGGAGTATCCGGTGGAGAAGTTCTACCGGGATGCGAAGATCGGCGCCATCTACGAAGGCACGAGCAACATGCAGCTCAACACCATCGCCAAGATGCTGCTGAAGTAGGCTGTACGGTCCCGACGGCCCGCCGTACCCACTCCTTCACTGAATCCGTCATCCGAGGCATGACCCGGCTCGCCAACGAGCACGGGGCCATCAACCTCGCCCAGGGGTTCCCGAACTTCCCCGCGCCGGACGTCCTGAAAGAAGCGGCCGCGAAGGCGATCCGCGACGACATCAATCAATACGCCATCACCTGGGGCGCCAAACGGCTCCGCAACGCGCTCGCCGCCAAGTACGCGGACTGGTACCACCTGGACGTCGACCCCGAGACCGACGTCACCGTCACCTGCGGCGCCACTGAAGCGATGGCCTCGGCCCTCCTGGCCCTGATCAATCCCGGCGACGAAGTGATCGTCTTCGAGCCCTTCTACGAGAATTACGGGCCCGACGCCATTCTGTGTGGCGCGGTGCCCGTCTACGTCCCCCTGCTCGCCGGACAGCCCCTCGATCTCGACCGTCTGAAAGCCGCGTTTTCTCCCCGTACGCGCGCTGTCGTGATCTGCACGCCGAACAACCCGACCGGCCGGGTCCTGTCGCGCTCGGAGCTCGAGGCCATCGCCGAGCTTTGCCGGAAACACGATACTTGGGCGGTGACGGACGAGATCTACGAACACATCTACTACGAAGGCACGCACATCCCCATCGCGACGCTCGACGGGATGAAAGACCGGACGATCACGGTGAGCGGAGCCTCCAAGACGTACTCGATTACGGGGTGGCGGATCGGGACGATCGTGGCGCCGCGCCAGGCGACCGACGCGATCCGGAAAGTCCACGATTTTCTCACGGTGGGAGCCCCAGCGCCGCTGCAGGAAGGCGTGGCCGTGGCGATCGAAACGTTGGGACGCGACTACTACCAAACGCTCTCCCGGGAGTACCGGGCTCGTCGCGACCTGCTCTGCGGCGCGCTGGTGGAGGCGGGGTTCAAGTGTACGCCCCCCGAGGGGGCGTACTACGTGCTGGCCGACTTCTCCGCCTTGTCGACGTTGCCGGACGACGAGTTCGCAAAGCGCCTCACGGCCGAGCACGGCGTGGCGCCGGTGCCGGGGTCGAGCTTCTACAGCAAACCGGAAATGGGAAGGAAGGAAGTGCGGTTCGCGTTCTGCAAGACCGACGACATGCTGCAGGAGGCGGCCCGGCGGTTGAAAAAGCTGAAGGCCTAGGGAGTGCCCGCCTGACCCAAGACCGCCTGCGGGGCTGAGACCATCACCGGCGTCGACGAGCCCGCCTGTCCGAGCGAGTTGTCACCCCAGCAATACAGCAATCCGTTGGATCCGAACACACACGTGTGAGACCAGCCGGCCGTCAGACCCGCGGGATTCGGCGGCGGACTGGCGACCCCGAGCCAATTCCCGATGAAGGTCACTCCAGTGACCGATCCCAGCTCCCCCATGGTGTTGTCGCCGCGGCAGTAGATGATGCCAGACGACTTCACACAACCATGGTGCACACCCGTCGCGGCCTCTACGACGTTGGTCATGACCGGCGAAGACGGCGAAAGGCTCATCTGCGGTGAGTTCGTCGAAGTGGCCGGCCAGTTTCCCCCACAGTAGAGCGTCGTCCTCGAAATGCCACACTCGGCGGCCCACGCGCCACGACTCTCGAGGGATAGCGGCAAGCTGTCCCAGCCGTCCAGTCGCGCGGGCGCTGAGCCCGACGACCAGCAGAAGGCGGTGGTGTCGGCCGAGTGATTGCCACAGTACCCAAGGGCACCGAGGGCGAGCTGATCGACGAACCCCGGCGTGCCGACCGCGACGGGCGTAGCCCCCCACCCCAGGCCCCAGCAATACACCTGCCCGCCAACGGCGATGGCGCAGACTCCGCCCTCTGTGGTGTCGCGCAAGAAGCTGAAATGCGCGTCGATGGAGGTGTACTGGTGGCCACCGCTCACCGCCGTCGGGACCGACGTACCTCCGCCGGCCGTACCCAGTTGCTGGGTCGCGTTGGCACCCCAGCAGTACGCCGCACCCCCGGCAATCAGGCCGCACGCGAAATTGGGCCCGGCCGTAAGGCTCGTGAATTTCAGACCACCCGCGACCGGGCGGGGCTGCGGGCCCGTCACGACGTCCCCGGTACCGAGCTCCCCTCCCGCTCCCGAGCCCCAACAGTACGCGGCGCTGTCCACGTCCAGGCCGCAGGTGAAGGCGCCGCCCGCCACCGCTGCCGTGAACGTGATCAAGTGCTGCGCCCCCACGGTCACCGCCGCGGAGTCCCGCACGTGTCCCGCCGTCACCGTCACCGTCCCGGGCCCTGCCGCCAACCCGCGCACGACGACATACGTCGAGGGCGGGGTGATCACCGGCGCCGCCTGCACCACGGACGTCGTCACCACCGTGGCGACATGATCCGTGAGAATGTTGCCCGCCGAGTCACGGACGGTGACCTGAAAGCTGTCGATGGCACCGAAGGGCACCGTCAGACTGTCAGGCGACAGGGTCACGGATGCCGCGGGCACCAGCACCGTCTCGGCGGTGGAGTCCGATAGTGCGGCGAAGGTGACGCGCACCGTCACGACTCCGACCCCGACCGCCACTCCCCGCCCCGTCGAATCGATGCGCAGCTTGGTGGTATCAGACGCCGACCACTGCGCACCCGTAGTCGGCACCTGGAGCTGGGCTTCGTTGGTGGCGGTCGCGTGGAAGAGAACGGTGTCGCCGCGTTCCACTCGCGTCGGGGGACTCGAAAGCGAGACCTTGATCACCTTCGGAGGCCGCGCCACGATGATGGCGTCTCCCTCGACTCCGTCCACCACGGCGCGGATCGTCCCCTGGCCATACCAGTGCGAGCTCACGTTACCGGCGGTGTCCACGACGAACACCCCCGTGTTGAGGGACGTCCAGACGGGATGATGATCGGGGATAGTCGGGTCGCCGTTCACGTCGAGCGTCGTGAGCGTGAGGGCGACCGAGCCGCCAAAGGGGATGGTATCGAGCGCGGGGGTGATATGGACCGTCGCCACCGGGTTGTGGACGATGACGTAGCTGGGTGAGCCACACGCCAACAACCCGGCGGACGCGACAAACACCGTCCACCGTGCCAACCGATTCATGGATGCACTTTGTGCGGAGGTACGGGGGGTGTCAACCCTCGTCGAGTTCTTTGCGAGCCTCGAGCAGCCGATCGACGTCCGCCGCGACTTCCCGCGCGAGGCCCAAATCGGTCGTCAGACTCTCCACCGAACCGGTTCCAGCGTGCAATCGCAGCAGACTCAGGCGGATCGATTCGAGCGCGGTGACGGCGTCGGCGTGCCGCCGCTCCACCAGCGCCCGCTCAGTATCGAGCGCGCTCCGCACCTCGGCTCTTCGCTTCCCGACGGGATCATTCGGGTCGGGCGGGGGCGTGTCCCCTCCCGCCAGGGCGTCCTGGAGCTCATCTAGCCGCGCCCGCATCCGTTGGGCATCGCTCTCGAGCCGGTGCAGAGCGCCCGGAAGCTCACGGAGCCGCGTACGGGTGGCTTTGGGCAATGCGTCATAGAGCTGTTCGGCGGCGAGTGACAGCGCGAGCTCAGTCGCCCGGTGAGTGCCGGCAGCGGGAAGGGACCGCCGCCCGACGAAGGGTCGCACGATCGCGAAGAGCGCTCGGCCGATCGGCCCCCGCCACACCCAGGACCAGATCTTGGTGTCCAGGTCCACACGACGGTTCAGTCGGGTCAGATAGAGGAATCCGCTGGTGATCGCCGACAATGAGGCCCAACTGAACGCCACGAACGCGCTGCCGCCAAAACCCGAGAGGCCACCCATGAAGGCAGCGGTGATGGCGGTTCCCACACCCGCCGCCGCGAGCACACCGGTGACTCGCTCGTAGGTCGACGCCCGCCGACCGTACTCGAACACCCGTTCTTCGAGGCCCTGCTCCAGCTCGGCCTGAAAGGCCGCCGGCAGATCCTTGGGATCGAATCCGGATGCCAGGAAACGGCGAGCCCGGAAGGCCAGCATGACAATGGGTCCCACGCCGAACGCGGCGCCGAACGCGAGCCAGAACGTCATGATCTCGTGACCGCGTGTTGCCAGGCTTACCGCCACACTCAAGAATGCAAACGAGAACAGGAGGTACACCAAGCCGCCCATCCCCCCGAGGCGTCCGGCGCGTTTGACGAAGACCCGGAGCGCCACCGGCAACTCCTTGTGGGCCTCCAGCACCTGACCGAGAGACTCGGCGAAATCCTCGCCCTTCTGCGGCCGGGCCGCCGGATCCTTGGCGAGGCAGCGTTCCAGCGCCCGGGCGAGTCGGCGAGGGATCCCAGGCCCCTCGAGCAGAGGCACGGGCGTCGCAATGTGCTGGGACAACAACGACGCGGCGCTGCCACCCGAGAACGGCGCACTCCCCTGCAGCGTGAAGTACCCGACGGCGCCGAGGGAGTAGAGGTCGGCGCGTCCGTCGACGGTGTCACCCACGGCCTGCTCGGGACTCATGAACTCGGGCGTCCCGATCACTTCGCCCGGTCCCGTGGCGCCGGTCTCCCGCGCCGCGCGCGCGATCCCGAAGTCGGTGACCAGGGCCCGCCCCGAAGCCTCGAGCAGGATGTTTTCGGGCTTCACGTCCCGATGAATGACTCCCTGAACGTGCGCGTAGGCCAGGGCCCAAGCGACCTCTCGGAGCAGGCGGGTGGCCTCCCCAGGGGGCATCGGGCCTCGGGTCTGCACTCGATGCGCCAACGTCTCTCCGTCCACGAACGCCATGGCGTAAAAGACGAACCGGTCGATTTCGTCGACCGCAAAGATCGGAACGATGTTGGGATGGGAGAGCCGGGCGGCCATGCGCGCCTCGCGAAGGAAGCGATCGCGCAGCCCCGGGACGGCGGCGAGCTCCGGGGGAAGGAGCTTGATGGCTACCAGGCGGTCCAGACGCACTTCGCGCGCGAGGTAGACGACGCCCATGCCGCCCCGCCCCAGCTCCCGCTCGAGCGAGTAGCGCCCAGCGAGCGCGGCCTGGAAATCCAGGAACAGGTGGTCGACGGCGTCGGTCATGTTGCTCGGGACACGTTACGCCTGCGCGCGCTCCACCCGCGTAGCCATGCGGTAGAGCCAGTACAGCACGACGGCCAGGAGCAGGACGCCGGGGAGAACGCCGTCGTGCTCACCCCAGTACGCCAGGACGTCTGCATTGTGGGTGGCCACAATCGGAATCGCCAGGAGGATGCCGACCATGGCTTCGCCGGTGATCAGGCCTGCGGCGAAGAGCAGGCCGTTGCGCTCTCCCCCTGCATGCTCCTCGGCAGAAGCCCCCCTCCGCTTGAAGAAGCCTTTCGCGAGCATGGCGATCACGCCGCCCAGGAAGATCGCAACCGAAAGCTGCAGCGGCAGGTAGATCCCGATCGCCACCGCGAGGACCGGGGTACGGAACTCCGCCTTCCGGGCCTGCAGCCACAGATCGAAGCTGATCACCACGATTGCGACCCCCATGCCGATCACGATGAAGGTCCAGGGGAGGCCGCCGTGGAAGACGCCGCCCGCGACCGCCGCCATCAGCGTGGCTTGGGGTGCGGCCAGCGGATGGGGATGATCGGCGGTAGGCACTCCGATGCCGTACGCGTTCTGAATGAGGTTGAGCACCGGGGAGAGGATGAACGCGGCCGACACCGCGCCGATGATCTGCATGATCTGCTGTTTGTACGGCGTGGCGCCGACAATCCGCCCCGCCTTCAGATCCTGAAGATTCTCGCCACCAATGGAAGCCGCGCAGGCCACCACGGCGCCGATGAAGACCGCCGCGGCGGGACCCTTGACGCTGCCTGCCCCCAGGAACGCGAGGAGCAGAAGCGCCGACGTCAGGATCGTCGCGATGGTGACGCCCGAGATGGGCGTGTTGGATGACCCGACCAGCCCGGCCATGTAAGCGCCGACAGTGGAGAACAGGAACCCGGCGACCAGCATGATCACTGCCATGGTCAACCCGACCCACCACACGCCGGTGAACTGGCTGTAGATCAGGAACAGCGGGATGGCAAGGGCGGCTGTCGCGATCCCCACCCAGTGCATCGGCGTGTCCCGGTCGGTACGCGGAATCCCGGGCCCGCCCGTCCGGGTCTGACGGTACGCGGCCATCCCGGATCGAATCCCTGAGACCACGCTCTTCCGGACCTTGATCAGCGCCCAGACGCCGCCCACGATCATGGCGCCGACGCCGATGTAGCGGGTCTGGTTCTTCCAGATGCCGGCGGCGAAGTCGACCGCGGCCACGCCATCCGGGTGTGGGGTGTGCGCCGCCACCCAGGGGATGGCCACGTACCAGTTCATGACGCCGCCGATGAAGATCAACGCGGCCACGTTCAATCCGACGATGAATCCGACGCCGATGAGCGCCGGCGAGAGGTTCATGGCGAAGGCGGCCACCGATCCGCCGGCGTACCGGGCCGTATTGATCGCTTCACCCCAGAGCTTGAACCCCGTGGCTCCCAGCTTGTAGAGGGCTCCGGCCGCCGCCGCCGAGACGATGGTACCCACGCCGGCGCCACCCTTCTCTCCCACCTTCAGGACTTCGGCGGTCGCCACACCCTCGGGAAACTTGAGCGGATCTTCGATGATCAGTGCCCGCCGGAGCGGGATGGTGAACAGCACCCCCAGCGCGCCCCCGATTCCGGCGATGACCGTCGTGGTCCAGTAGTCGAAGGCGCCCCAGGTTCCCAGAATCAAGAGCGCCGGGAGCGTGAAAATCGCACCCGCCGCGAGTCCCTCACCGGACGCCGCCGCCGTCTGGACGACGTTGTTCTCGAGAATGTTGTGCTCCCGGAACATCCGGAGGACCGCCATCGAAATGACGGCGGCGGGAATCGATGCCGAGACGGTGATGCCGGCGAAGAGCCCGAGGTAGGCGTTGGCGCCGGCGAGAAGCAGCGAGAGCGTCACCCCCAGGATGAGGGCCTTGACGGTGAGCTCGGGCAGGTTGACCGACGCCGGGATGTAAGGGGACGAGTCTTGATCCGCCATCGGTGCCGTCAGGGTTGGGGGTGCGCGAATGTCCCGCCCCCTGCGGAGACTGTCAAGCAAGGCTTCTATATTGCCGCCATGGCCGCTCCTCCCCGGGTCGTGTCGCTCCTCCCCGCAGCCACGGAGATCGTGGCCGCCCTGGGCGCGGGCTCCTGGCTCGTCGGCGTATCCCACGAGTGCGACTATCCGGCCGACGTGAGCGCCCTGCCCCGGGTCACCCGGAACACGCTCGATCCGTCGCTGCCATCCGGTGAGATCGACGCCCGGGTGAGGGCCTCGAAGCACGGGGCGCCCCTCGTCACCATCGACACCGACCTTCTCCGCCGCCTCGACCCCGATGTCATCATCGGTCAGTCGCTCTGCGACGTATGCGCCGTGGGCGAGAACCTCGTCGCCCAGGCATTGCCCCACCTGGCCCGCAAGCCGGAGGTCGTGACGCTTCACGCTCACACGTTGGCGGAAGTGTTCGACGACATGCAGCGGGTGGCGGACGCACTGGACCTGAGCGGTGAAGGAGAGGAGTTGGTGGCGGGGCTCCAGTATCGTCTGCGGAGCATCCCCCGTCCCCACTTCCCCACGTCCCCACGCCTTCTGGTCGTCGAGTGGACCGATCCTCCATACGTCGCCGGGCACTGGGTGCCGGAGCTCGTCGCCGCCGCGGGTGGAACTGACGTCGGATCAATTCCGGGCGACCATTCGCGCGCTCGTCCCTGGAAGGATTTGCGGGCCCTTGCGCCCGACGTGATTGTCGTCAGTTTGTGCGGCTTCGACGTGCCGCGCGCGAAGCGCGAAGGGGCGCAGGTGCGTGACCCCGATGGACGCGCTCTGCTCGACGGACGGACGTTCTACCTCGACGGCAACGCATACACGTCACGACCGGGTCCGCGGCTAGTCGACGCCGCGGAGCTGATCGCGAAACAGATTGGCGGCTAGGAATGCTCGTTGTGGTTGGCCTCATCGCCGGCCTGCTGGTGCAAACCCCGCCTCCCCACCCTCCCCCGCGCGACACGCTGCACATCCTCGCGGTGGGAGACATCAACCTTGGCCGCAAACTCGCGAAAGACCATCTCGAGAAGGGAGACACGCTCTACCCCTTCCGTGAAGTCCTCGACACCTTCGCCACCGCCGATCTGCTCTTCGGGAATCTCGAGAGTCCCATCGCCCCCGACGCGCACCTGGTGGAATCGCAGGGCATCAAGTTCACGGCACCACTCCTCGCTGCTACTGCACTCGCGCGAGCCGGCTTCACCATCGTCTCGACCGCGAACAACCACGCGTGGGATGGCGGCGAGGGTGGTGTGGCGCAGACCATGAACCGGCTCTCGGAGCGGGGAGTGCGGTTCGTGGGGTCGGGGTACGGGCGGGCGATGGCCGAGCAACCGGTGATCGTGGAGCGACACGGATGGCGGGTCGCGTTCTTCGCGGTGACCCGCGCCTGGAACCCGGCCCCTGACGACTTCTACGGCCACCCGGGGTCCCGGTACGTCGCCTGGGGAGATCCCAACTGGCTCTACCCCGCGATCAAGGCGCTCAAGGCCAGCGGGACGGTCGACCTCGTGATCGTCAGCGTCCATGGCGGGACCGAGTACAAGCCGGAACCCAAGCCTTCCTACCAGCATTTTCTGGAGGGCCTGGCCGACGCGGGGGCCGATCTGGTGCTGGCCCACCACCCCCATGTGCTTCAACCAGTGGTGTTTAGGCACGGCACGCCAATCGTCCAATCTCTCGGTAACTTCGTGTTCTCTCAGGACCAGCCGTGGACCCGGCTGGGAGCCATTTTGAGGATCACGGTTGCGCCGAACCATCGGATGGCGGTCCACGCCATACCCGTGCATGCCGGATACCAGGTCACCTTTGCCGAAGGTGCCGCGGCTGACAGCGTGCGAGCGCGGCTCCGAGTTTCAACCTCGAACAGGACTACGCCCTAATGACGCAAGCTTCCGTCGGTTTCCTGAAGCGCCTCCTCGATACCCCGGGTCCGTCCGGATTCGAATCGGGACCAGCCCGCCTTTGGCGGGACGAAGTGAAGGCGTTCGCCGACCAGGTCGAGAGCGATGTGCGCGGCAACACCATCGCGGCGATCAACCCAAAGGGTCAGCCGCGCCTCATGTTCGCTGGGCACATCGACGAAATCGGCGTGCAGATCACGCATATCGACGATGACGGCTACTGCTATTTCGCCGGCATCGGCGGTTGGGATCCGCAGGTGCTCGTGGGCCAGCGGATCACGCTCCTGGGCAGGAATGGTTCCGTGCTCGGCGTCGTCGGCAAGAAGGCGATTCATCTGATGAAGCCGGAGGAGCGGGACAAGGTCTCCAAGATCACCGACCTGTGGATCGACATCGGGGCGGCGGGCCGGGAAGAAGCCCAGGCACGCGTCCGCGTCGGCGATCCGGGCGTCCTCGCCACCGACGTGAAGGAGTTCCCGAACGGACGCATCGTCTCGCGGAGCATCGACAACCGCATCGGCGCGTACGTGGTGGCCGAGGCGCTGCGGCTCCTCGCCCAGGACCGGCCGAAGCACGCGGCGGTTTTTGCGGTCGCGACCACGCAGGAGGAGATCGCCTGGACCGGTGGGGGCGCGCGGACCAGCGCGGTCGCGCTCGACCCGCAGGTCGCGCTCGTGGTGGATGTCACACACGCGACGGACTATCCCGGAGCCGAAAAGAAGACCGCCGGCGATCACAAGCTCGGCGGCGGCGTGGTCCTGTCGCGCGGATCGGCGACCAACCCGAAGGTGTTCGATCTCCTGGTCGAATGCGCGGAAGCGAACAAGATCCCCTTCACGCTCCAGGCGGCGCCGCACGACACGGGAACCGACGCCGACGCCATCTACAACGCCCATCGCGGCGTGGCCACCGGGCTGGTCTCGGTGCCGAACCGCTACATGCACAGTCCCAATGAAATGGTGGCGATGACGGATCTGGAGCGGGCGGCACAGCTGCTGGCGATCTTCGCGCGGAAGCTCACGAAGGAAACTAGCTTTGTCCTTTAGGGTCGTCCTTTGATTTCCTGAACGGCCGCCTGCGCGGCCGCCTTGATTTGCTTGTCCGAGTCGTTCAACAGGTTCTGGAGAATCCCGAGCGCCGCCGGCGTGGCCGCAAGACGCAGGGCTTCGATGGCGGCGAGCCGGAGCCCCACCGGCTTTTTGCTGAAGAACCCGCCCGCGGACTGCGCCAGCTTGATCAGCGCCTGCACCGCATCCGGACTGCCGATCCGACCCAACGCCAGAATCAGCTCGCGCGAGACTTCGAGATCCTTCTCCTCATCGAGGGCCACGACGAGCGGCATCGCGAGCGCGTTCGCTCTCCGGCCCCCGACGCCCAGTGCCGCCTGCGTGCGGACCTCGGGTGACGGATCGCGCAGGGCGCGGCGCAGGGGCTCCACCACCGAGCGCGTCCCGATCTTCGCGAGCGACAGGGCGACCGCTTTCCGGACCCGCACGTCGTCATGGTCGATCTTCTTGGCCAGCGCCGGCACCGCGTCCTCGAGCCCCATCTCCCCGATCAGCTCGGCGACGTTGCGCACCACGAACCATTGCGGGTGGCCCATCATGTTGATGAGCTGGCTGCCCGCCTCTTTCATCCGGGCCAGGACGTCGAACGCCCGCCGGCGTTCCGCGACCGTCGGAGACTCCGCGAGCCGCTCCAGGAGGATTTCGACGGCGTCTCCGCCGCCCCGCTGCAGCGCGAGCTCGGAGTCGGCCGCGTATCTCGGCGCATCGAGCAGCTCCATCAGAATGGTGAAGAGCGGCTTCGTATACATGCGCTTCAGCGCGATGCCGTATTGGCGCCGCGGCCCCGCGTCCGTCACCAGGCGCTCCACGCGCACGACACCCGCGACGATCCGGAGCGCTTCCTCCTGGCGCTTCGCCTTGACCGCCGCGTCGAGCTTCTCCCCCAGCAAGACGAGCGTGTCGCCCGCGGAAGGCAGGTCCGCGCCCTGCTCGAGGCGCGCCAGCAGGTCGTCCACACCGGACGGAACGCCGCGGCGCGGCCCGGATGGCGGTCCCGACTGCGACGGCGAGTACTGCGGATCGGGCGTCGCGCGGGGCGGCATGCGCGGATCGAGTGCCCCGGGGGGCGCTTCGACCGCGCGCGACAAAGACTCCGAGGGCCGACGCGCGGGCTCCGGCATCTCCTCGAGACTCCCCTGCAGAATCCCCTCGACCCCGAGGTCGGGCTCAGGAGCCTTGGCCTCCGGCGGAGGAGGTGGCGGCGGGGGTGGGGGTGGTGGGGGCGGCGGAGGCGGCGGCAGCTCCTCTTCCTTTTCTTCAAAGAGCCGCGCGATTTCCACCGTCACACGCTTGGTCCCGGTCGACTCCAGCTTCTTGGGTACATCATCCCCACTCGGCTCGTCGGCGAGCGTCTTGAGGAGATTGAAGACTTCGGCGGGAGGCGCATCCGACGGCAGGGAAATCTCCTTCACCTGATGCTTCGCCAAGCGGTCCACCAGGCTGTTGTACATCACCCCTTCGAGCACGATGCCGTTGATCGAGAGCTTCCCCTCTTCGGCTCGGAGCACGACCGGAGACAGACGCAGCAGGCCCATGAGGGCCCGCAGCTCCATCTTCTGGGAATCCTTCGCGCCCGGATCTCGAAAGAGCTCCACGGCGCGGGCAAGGTGGGTGGCGAAGGTCTGAGGTGACAGCATCAGGGCTCGCCCAATCTAGACGGGCGCCCAAACACCGGCAACGCGCCGCTCCCCAAAGTGCCCAGGTCTCGCGAGATTACGGCATGAGCACCGCCTTCGATGCCCGCGGCGTCGTCCGCGCCCTGCGCGCCGCGCACCTGCACGACCGCCCGCGCGCCGACCTGCTGCGTGAGGCCTGCGAGCGGATCCGCGCGTGGGGTCCCCCTTTTACTTCGGTGTACGCGTACATGCTGCACGGGGAGTCTCTCGTGCTCGAAGCGTTCGCGGGGCGGGACACCGAGCACACGAAGATCGCGGTGGGAGTGGGCGTCTGCGGGACCGCCGTCGCCGAGGGTGAGGACCAGAACGTCCAGGACGTGTCGGCGGTGGGGAACTACCTCGCCTGCAACCTCTACACGAAGTCCGAGCTCGTGGTGCTGATCCGGCGCGGGGCCGCCATTCTGGGCCAGATCGACATCGATTCCGATGTCCCTGCCGGATTCGGTGACGCGGAGCACGCCGCCGTCCGCGAAGTCGCGGACGCGCTCGCGGTCCTCCTCTAGTCCTCTCCGGCCGGACTCTCGGTCTCGGCCCCCTCGCCTTCAGGCTGCACGAGCTCCAGGCGCTTGTCGCGCGCGTTGTGATCGAGGATCCCCGCGTACCGCCCCCACTCGATCACGGTCCGCAGCACCATCGAGGCCTTGCTGAACGGAAGCATGATGGTGAGGTCCGCGAGCACCTCGTCGTCGTCCAGAACCCTCCCCTCGGCCTCCTGCAGCATCATCACGATCCGCGCGAAGAGCGGATGCTCCTCCACCCGTGCCCGGACGATCGGCGTGCGGTCGGCGGTATCCGCGGCTACCAGGTTCCGGCCTGCCGGCGTCAGCTTGACCAGCTCACCGGGCGTTTCCACCCAGCCGAGCTGTTCCGCCGCGCGCACCACCGACGTCATGCGGTCGTAGTCCACCGCGAGCTGCTCCGCGATGTCGAACACCGACCCGCTCTCCTGATTGCGCGTCGCCAGATGGTCGAGGAGACCGAGCACCTCCGGCACGTGCACCCGCGGGAAGCCCACCAGCCGCGACGCGACCCCCGGGGCCGCCGGCCGCTCGCCCTCCGGCAGCAGCGTCGCCGTCAGAATGGCGTGCAGCCGGTCCACCATCGCCTGGAAGGCGGAGGATCGCGGGTCGCGGGGATACGGGAGCGCGTTGTCGAGAACCTCGCGGATGTGCCCGGGGTTCGTTCCGAAGACCACCACCCGCCCTGCCAGAAATACCGCCTCGTCCACGCTGTGCGTCACGACGATGATGGTGGAGACACCCGTCTGGGGATCCTGCCAGAGCTCCGTCACCTGCGACCGCAGGTTTTCCGCCGTGAGCGCGTCGAGCGCGCCGAACGGCTCGTCCATGAACAGGATCTCGGGCTCGACGGCGAGCGCGCGCGCGAACCCCACGCGCTGCTTCATTCCGCCGGACAGCTCGCGCGGGTAGGCCTGCTCGAAGCCGGAGAGCCCCACGAGCTCGACGGCGTGTGCCACGGCGGCGCGGTCGGACGGCTTCAAATCGCCCCGGCCGACTTCCAGCCCCATCGCGACGTTCTGCTCGACGGTGAGCCAGGGGAGCAGCGCGAACGACTGAAAGACCATCGCCGCGGTCGCCAGGACACCGTCGACCGGCTTGCCGCGGTAGGTGACCGAGCCGCCGGCGGGGCGCGCCAATCCCGCGAGGATCCGCATCAGCGTGCTCTTGCCGCACCCCGACGGGCCGACGAAGGCGACGATTTCCCGTTCTTTCACAGTGAGACTGACGTCCCGGAGCGCTTCGAACTCGCCGGCATTCGGCAGCCGGTACTTCTGCGTGACGTGCTGCGCATCGAGCAGGATCTGTGGGGGCGTCCCGGCCGTCGTCATTGCGTGACCCCGAATCTCGTCTGGGCATGAACGGCGGCGGGCCGCCACACCAGGCGGTTCCACCCGACGACGATGATGCTCATCAGGGTAATGCCACCCGCAAGGAGCGGGAAGTCGGCCCGTGCGGTGGCATCCGAAATCAGACTCCCCAACCCGAGGGTGGTCCGGAGCGACCCGCCGGCGCTGATGTATTCAGAAACGATGGACGCGTTCCAGGCACCACCCGCCGCGGTCACCCACCCGGTGACGAGAGCGGGAAAAGCCGCGGGGAGGTACAGCGACCGCCAACGGCGCCACCCCGACAGCTTGAACACCTGCGCGGCTTCGCTGAGCTGGGGCGGCAGGGCCGCGACGGCCGAGATCACGTTGAACAGGATGTACCACTGGGACGAGAGGATCATGAGCACGATCGATCCCAGGTTCAGCTGCACGCCGAGGAGGGCGAGGCCCAGGACCACGAGCGGGAAAATCATCGGCGCGGGAAACGAGGCGACGATCTGAATGACCGGCTGAAGCACCTCGGCGATCTTGGGACTGCGTCCGATCAGGATGCCCGCAGGAAGCGCCCAGGCGGTTCCCAGGGCCACGGCAACGAGCACGCGCACAAACGTGAGTCCTGCCGCCTCCGCGAGGTTCGCCCAGGAAGGTCCCGAGAGCTGCAGGAGGAGCTCGGCCAGGCGCCACACACCCCACACGCCGCCGGCCAGAACCAGTGCCAGGAGAAGCGCACCGCTGACGCGGATGAGAAGGGCACGTCGTGGCTTGGGACGCGGGACCCGGCGCAGGATTCGCTCCGCGGTGCGGAGGGACCGGCGAATCGGCCGGGTCGCTCGGCGCGCCGTCCGCACCGCCGACTTGCGGACGTTGTGCGCCTGCATCCGGAGGCGGGAACGGCGAAGGAACTCCAGAAGCCACGACGTCTGCGGCGTTTCTCCGCTCGAGTCGTCGAGCCGGAACCGCTGGGCCCACACGACCACCGGGCGCCAGATCAGACGGTCGACCGCGACGATCATGAGAGTCATGGCGATCAAGGCCAGGATGATCGCCCGCCGGTCCCCCTGTTCCACCGCGACGCTCATGTACGAGCCGATGCCGGGCAGGCGGTAGTCGCGGTTCCCCAGCTGGAACGCCTCGTTCACCATCAGGAAGAACCAGCCGCCGGCCATGGAGAGCATGCCGTTCCACACGAGTCCCGGCGCTGCCGAGGGGACCTCGAGCTTCCGGAAGATCTGCCAGGGGCTCCACCCGGCGATACGGGACGCTTCCCGCAGCGGCTCGGGTACGCTCTTGAGCGAGTTATAGAATGAAAGGGCGAGGTTCCACGCCTGCGCGGTGAAGATCATGAGAATGGCGGCGAGCTCGAGGCCGGCGTTCCGGCTCGGGAACAACGCGACCAGGCCCAGCACCAGCCCGGGCAGGAATCCGAGCACCGGGATGCTCTGCAGAATATCGAGGAGGGGCAGCAGAAACCGTTCGGCGGTCGGCGAGGAGGCTGCCGCCCACCCGAACACGAGGGCGAACCCGTAAGAAATGATCAGCGCGAAAACGCCGCGCGACAGCGAGTAGAGCGTGTATTTCGGCAGGGCCGCGGGCGACAGATCGATGTGGATCGCCTGGACATACGGAGCCCCGAATTCCCGCGCAAAGGCGACCACTCCGCCGATCGTCGCACCGATGAGACACAGGACGACGAGGTCGGCGACCGTTACGGGACGGCGCCGGCGGGCGTCGAGGACATCAGTGGCCTCCAACATGGTGATAAAGATTACTTGCGGCCCCCGCCGCCCCGCCATATACTGGCCGCGGGTCGGCGATGCCGTTCTTCCATTCCTTCGGAGGAGTTCAGAACTATGCGCAAGCAGTTCTCAGCGGCAGTGCTGGTCGCGTGCCTTGGGCTCGCGGGA
>DATNDQ010000127.1:0-7229 GCA_035553475.1 Gemmatimonadales bacterium | reverse complement strand
ACCACGGGCGGCGGGACGGCGAGCACGATCACGGTGACCGAGCTCGACCAGTTCGGCAACCCGATTTCGGGCGGCTTCGTGCTCTTCCAATCGACGGGAAGCTCGAACACCTTCACGCCCGCCAGTGGCTCGACGAATGCGAGCGGCGTCCTCACTTCGACCTTCAATTCCACGAAGGCCGAGGGGAAGACCGTATCGGTGACGGGCGGAGTGACGCAGACGCAGGGGATCACGGTGAATCCGGCCGGGGTCGACGTCGGTCAGTCCACGGTGGCAGTGACGTCCGGATCGATGACGGCGTGCAGCACCAGCTGCGTGGTCGGGTCGACGGCGGTAACGGTGACCGTCACGGTGAAGGATGCCTTCGGCAACGTTCGGCCGGGCTCGTCGGTCACGATTTCCGCGGCTGGCTCGGGCAACACCGTCGCGACCCCGACCGGCACCACCCCTGCCAGCGGCCAGTGGACGTCGACGTACAACTCCACGTCGGCCGCGATTCATACCGTTTCGGCGACGGCGAATACGCTCGGAATCACGCAGACACAAAATGTGACTGTGAGCGCCGCCTCCCCCTCCACTGCGACGATCTCTAGCGGCAACAGCCAAATTGTCCACGTGGGTGCCGGCGCCGCTACGAAGCCAGCGGTCCTCATCAAGGACGCATTCGGGAACCTGGTTTCGGGGGCGACCGTCACATTCAACAGCATCGGCGGTGGCGGTTCAGCGACAGGCACGACGCCGGCGACAAATGCGTCGGGCATTGCGACACTTGGCACGTGGACCATGGGTTCGAGCAACGCGGACAATGCGCACGGCATCATGACAAACACCATCAACGCCGCGGCGAGCGGGACAAACACGGTAACCTTTACGGACTCGGCTTTCTTCAACTTCTCGACGGACGCCGGACCGCTGCTTGGAACGGGGTTCACTGGCAACCCTTGCTCTGGGTGCCACAATTTCCCCAACGGCTGGACGTACGCCTCAATCGTGAACGTGACGTCCGGGTGTAGTAGCCTCAAGTACGTGCTCCCGGGCAACGCCACGAGCAGTGACATCTACAACAAGATTTCGACGGGTACGCCCACGTGTGGCTCGGAGATGCCAGCAGGCGGTCCCTTCTTCTCCGCCGCCCAGCAGAAGATGGTCAGGGCGTGGATCAACAACGGAGCGCTTAACAACTAGGAACGGAGATGGCTAGCCATGAGACAGACGGCTAGACGTCGAGACGGCTAGCGGCGGGAAGTACGAAGGGGTCAGGAAGGCTGTCTTCCTGACCCCTTTCTGCTGCATACCGCTAGCCGTCTGAACGTCTAGCCGTCTGCCTACGCACTAGCCGTCTAGAACGTGTACTCGAGTCCGCCCGACCATACCACGGAGGGCTGCAATCCTGAATTCCGTAGGGGGAAGAGCGCATTCGTGACGATGACGATGCCGCGCTGCGTCGTGAACTTGAAGCCCACCGAAGCGCTCGCGAAGTTGTCCCGCTGATTCGGAATGTTGGACACCTGCTGCTCATGCGGATAGGGCGCCTGGTACTGCACCGGCGGAGGAATCACGAGCTTGCTGGCGCCCACCTGCCAGTCGGAGAGCAGGTCGAAGCCCATGGTGATGTTCGACGCCACGAGCTGGTCGAAGCCGATATTGGCGAGAATCGAATTGGTCTCGAGATCGCCGTCCCGCAGGACATAACCCACGTTCGCATGCGGCGACCACACGCCGAAGGTCGCCGACGAGATGAGCTCTCCGCGGCCCGAGAAGGATCCGGAACCGAGCAGGTTCTTGGCGTCTCCCGTGGGGAACCGGCCCTCGATCAGGATCGCCGTCCCGAACGACTTGGTCTGCGTGATGTTGATCTTGGCCCGCGCCGCCACGTCGCCAATGCCGGTTGCCGCTCCGCTGGTGGACGCCACCGCGGTCGTGATCGGGTTGGCCGCGGTGCCGCCGAAGAAGTGCGGGGATAACCCTTCTCCCTCGCCCAGGGGCAGAATGGTCGCGACGCTGTTGGCCTGGATCGAGGTACGGACCACCGGGACCGCCACCGACAGGTCGATGCCGTCCACCAGCCCATAGCTCGCCACGAGCGTACTCACCAGCAGATTGACGTTCATCGCGACCTGCACCTGGATGACGTCGTTCTCGAACGCCGGGCTCCCCATGGTATCCGTCGGCGCGACGTTCTGGTGAGTGAAGTTGATGATGATGTCGTTGACCGGGATGCCGCGCAGGCGCTCGAAGTGCATCTGGGTCACGTTCATGCCGATGTAGAACTGTCCCCGGCCCAGGGTCTGCGCCCGTTCGCCGAAGACCGATCCGGAAGAGGTCGACGTCTTGACGGGCGCGCCATTGACGAACTCAAACGTCGTGCCGGACGAGGCGGCCGTGATCGGCGTGTTGTCGACACTCGCACCGATGGCGTTCCCCAGAAAGGCCAGGATGCTGGTCGATCCCGCCTGGTCTGCCGGGATGAAGTGCAGCCCGTGGCCGGAGCCGAGGGAGCCGGCCAGGCAGAGGGGCTCCCCGCAGGTCCCGAACGTGAACAGTTGGGTCCGGATCCGCGTGCTGAGGTCCTGGGCCGGCAGGGTACCGGCCAGGGCCACCAGCCCTGAGACCAGCGCGAGTGCAAGGCGACGGGAGGGGCGCATCCGATCTCCAGTGGGGGTGGGCCAAGTGAGCACCTACGTTACGGGCCCTGAAGCGCCCGCGCAACGCTGGCCCTACGCTGCCGCCCGCCGGTCCAAAGTCCGGTACTGAATCGCCTCGCTCACGTGGGCGGGCTCCAGTCCCTTTTTCCCGTCCAGGTCGGCGATGGTCCGCGCGATCTTCAGCATCCGGTGATAGGCGCGAGCCGACAAGCCCAGGCGAGTGATCGCGGTCTTGAGGAGCGCGTCGGCCCCTTCGGAAATCCGGCAGTGGGCCCGCAGATCGCGTGGCGCCATGTGCGCATTCGCGTAGATGCCGGGACGATTCGCAAACCGCTCCCGCTGTAACCCCCTCGCGCGGTCCACCCGCTCGCGAATCGCCTCACTCGGCTCACCCGCCCCCTGCTCCGCGAGCGCCTGGTACTTCACCGCCGGCACCTCGAGGTGGATGTCGATGCGGTCCAGGAGCGGCCCCGAAACCCGCGCCAGGTACCGGTGGACGACTTGCGGAGCGCAGGAGCAGGTGTGGTGCGGGTCCCCAAAGTAGCCGCAGGGACAGGGATTCATCGCCGCGGCGAGCATGAACCGGGCCGGATAGGACAGGCTCATCGCCGCCCTTGCGATCGTGACGAGACCGTCCTCCATCGGCTGCCGCAGGACCTCGAGAACGTTCTTCCGGAACTCGGGCAACTCATCGAGGAAGAGGACGCCCCCGTGCGCGAGGGAGACCTCGCCCGGACGCGGGTAGGAGCCGCCCCCGATCAGTCCGGCGTCCGAGATGGTGTGATGGGGAGCCCGAAACGGGCGCCGAGCCACCAGGGATTCGCCGAGTGGCAGGGCGCCCGCCACCGAGTGGATCTTCGTGGTCTCGAGGGCCTCATCCAGGCTCATCTTCGGCAGGATCGTGGGGAGGCGCCGGGCCAGCATCGTTTTCCCGCTGCCGGGCGGACCGACCATGATGAGGTTATGCGACCCCGCCGCGGCCACTTCGAGCGCCCGTTTCGCGTGCTGCTGGCCTTTCACATCCGAGAAGTCCACTTCGTCGCGTGCCCGCTCCTCGAAAAGCCGCTCCACGTCAACGGAGGGCTTGGGCAGCTCGGACCGTCCATCGAGATAGTCCGCGATTTCAGCGAGGGTCGACGCTCCCAGCACCTGCAAGCCGGCCACCACACCCGCTTCCGCCAGATTCTCCCGGGGCAAGATCAGCGCGTCGAGTCCGGCGGCGCGGGACGCCAGGGCAACCGGAAGTGCACCGCGGACAGGCCGGATGGCGCCCTCGAGCCCGAGCTCGCCGAGGACGGCGATCCGGGTGAGGCGTGCCGGGGAGATCTGCTCGGTGGCCGCGAGGATGCCGAGGGCGATGGGGAGATCGAAGGCCGACCCGGTCTTCTGGATGTCCGCGGGTGCCAGGTTGATCGTGCACCGCTTGAGCGGAAAACTGTAGCCGGTGTTGGCGATCGCGGAGTAGACGCGGTCCCTGCTCTCCCGCACCGCGCCCTGCGGCAGGCCCACGGTGACGAAGGTGGGAAGACCGTTGGCGATGTCGGTTTCGACGTCCACGAGATACGCATCGATCCCGAGGACCGCCGCGGAGCGCACGCGAGCGAGCATCGGGACAGGGTACAGCGACGTGGGACCGGCGACCTAGGCCGAATCCCGCCGGGTGGTGCGGAATTACGCGGGATCGACACTATCGGCACCCTAGCCGTTAGCTCGGCGGTCCTGCACATTGTGCACAGTCGTTGGCCCCGATATTCCCGGCTCGCGTCGAAACCCCGTTGCCGAGGTGACGTCATGGCAGGCCCTCATTCGCTCGCGTCCCGAATTCAGTGTGTGGGCCTCCTTACTACTGCCATGCTCTTCCCACCGACCCAAGCGAACGCCCAGAGTCCTGGGGAGTGGGACATTTGCATGCCAGAAGCGCTCCAAGTCTGTGCAAGCGTGGAGATCGCGACCCATCCGACCGTCGTGGGAGGTGAGGTCCGCACCGAGATCATCCTCAAGGTCAGCAATTGGGAGGGTTGGCGAACGGACTCACCCGCAACCTACGGAATCAGCGGGATCTCGCTCTTGGCAGACAGCGTTAACGCAGTCCACGAAGATGAATCCGATCCCAAACTCCTTGGAGCGCTCGAAGGATCAGCCGAAGGATTCAGCACCAATCCATTCAATCCGGGAGCAAACTGGTTTTGGGACAGGGCCGTGCCGCCCGCATTTGGGGGCGTCGTCTTGAATATCCAGATGGATCCGATTTATGGGTGTTCTCTGCCGGCGAGCGCGTCGGCTCCCTACTTCAGGACGTGTGGGCAGGGCTTCGTGGTATTCGATTTCAGCGTCCCATCCCCAATATGGAATGTTTCGGAGGTCAACTTCGCAGACATTGGATTCAGCGGACAAGGAGGGGGTAGTTGCGACTTCATCGGCAACGGCCAACAGTCAGCCGAGTCCACACTCCCCGAAGCCGTCTGCAGCAGCATCACCCCGGAACCCAGCTCCTTGGCGTTGCTTGTATCTGGGTTGATTGTCCTCCTTGGCGTGCCTGCTTTCGGTCGGCGGACTTAAGATCTCTTCGACGTCCCGTGAGGGGCATCAAACCCAAGAGCGCAGCTGACGGCAAGCGCGTATCAGTGCCATGGTGACGAGTTGGCATTGGCGGAAGGGTCAGAGGACCAAACGTTTTCGGGAAGGAACTCCACGGAAAGTCGAGGGAAGTCCCTATCTGGCAGACCTTCTCAGAACGCTTTCGTCCCTTTGGCCGCCCTCCTTTCTGCTTCAGCGTTCCATCGCGGACCTTCGTAGGCTAAGAGCACGACCAGCGAACGGCCGATATAGACTGTGACTGCCGCAGTGTCCGCACTGTTATCGCTGACTTGCTCCCAAGCAGTAGAGAAGTGCCCCTTCCCGAGCTTGATCGCAGATAATTCGTAACCATCACCTTCATAGTAGGGGTTGTCGAAGCGCTCCAGGGTGAGAAGTGGGGCACCGTACTTGCGTCCAAGCACGTCCTTCATGTCGCGATAAGCCTGCCGACAATCGGGGTCAGGAGTCAACAAGTTTACGAACACCTTTGCAAGTCGCGCATCCGGCGTCATTAGACCTATTACTTGGGCGGGAAACCGAGCAAGTGTCCCGGAATAGTGATAGTCCCCGTCATGGGTGACACTATCGAACCGTAGTCCCTGTGCCAGCATCAGGCGCGTCATGGTCGTTGCATCAGATCCCCAGGGTATATCGGCAAAGCGGATCGGCGTTTGTGCTCGGAGTCCACCTACTAGCACCACTCCAGCCACAACGAGCATCCGCATCATCTTCCCCCCGAGTGACGGCCTCGCCTTCCTCACGACGGCGATACCATAGCCCCACTCAATGACCTACGCAAGAAAATCGGGACAGGGTACAGCGGCAGCGCTCCTGCCCCGTAACCGGAGCAGCGTCGGGTGGTGCCGGATTACGCTCGATGCGGCCAAGAGCGGCGGGAGGGTTTCATCTCTTCAGGGAGTAGAGTCTGATGGCATTCTCGGAATCGACCCGCCGATCAGACCACCCGTGATGCCCCCTACAAACGCTCCGAGAAGACCCAGTCCGATTGCCGTGCGAGCGCAATGCTGATTGGCACTATCGCTCAAGTGGCACAACTGGCTCCCCGCGATCGCTCCGCCTACTCCGAGAACGGCGGCTCCAATGGCGAATCCCTCCCACCTGTGGTCCGGCGTGGGTTTAGAGAATAGCGGCGCAAGGACGTTCCCTTCGACGGCAGTCTGGCGGAAGTATGTTTGGCCTCCCTTGGGGGCGAACTGCGGGGCGATTCTCTGGGCACAAACAGGTCTTGCGGTCGCCAAACACGCCGCAGCGACCATTGCATACTTGCGAGACATATGGAGCACGGTGGTGTCCTCAGAAACCAAGATTCGCGACTTTCGGGGAGTCGGGATCGGTATCCGGCTCAAACGTTTGCCACCGCGAAGCCCGGAGGAGCGCCGGGTGGTGCGGGACTACGCGATGCGGCCTAGAGCTGCAACCCGAAGGTGATCGGCACGAACCACTGCGGCGCCTGGCCGCCCCGGAACATCCGGAAGTAGTCGGCGGACAGCACCAAGGCAGGCCCACCCCACTTCACGAGAAAACTGGCGCCCGCGCGAGCACCGAGCGCCGCGCCACTCGTGCCTGCTTGCCGATCCGGCAGCCAGCTGACGGTGGGGCCTACCCGCCACGTCATCGCCGACCAGGAGTTGTGTTCAATCATCTGCGCCGCCGGGGAGAGCGTGAGCGCGCTGACTGGGCCGACGAACTGGTTGCTGCCGCACGAGGGCGCAAAGGATGGGCACGGGTACGCGACGATCGGCGCCTGAGGAACATGGACGTAGGACACGTCCAGCAGAAAGGGCGCGCGCATCGATGTCACGCGCACGAACGCGCTGAACCCCTGATCCTGGAGCGACGTGTTCCGATGATCGGTGTAGGCGCGGCCGGCACCGAGCGCAACGGCGAGCGCTGGGCCTTGTGCGTTACTGGCCACGGGAACGGTGGAGGTCGCGAGAATGGCGAAAACGAACGAGGCGTGGCGCATCGAGACTCCCTGAAAGGACC
>DATNDQ010000126.1:0-6840 GCA_035553475.1 Gemmatimonadales bacterium | reverse complement strand
GTCCACCGGGATGGCGGCGCTCGTCCTCCCGCTGGTCGTCCTGGTCGAGCCGAATCGTGCCCCGGTCCCGCTGCGGGAAGTGGTGACCACCGTTGAAATCGCCGCACCTCCCGAAGCGGTCTGGAAGACGGTAGTGGCGTTTCCGGAGCTGCCTCCTCCCACGGAATTGATCTTCAGGGCCGGAGTGGCCGCGCCTATCCGGGCGCACATCGACGGCACGGGCGTGGGGGCCATTCGGTATTGCGAGTTCACTACCGGGGCCTTCGTGGAGCCCATCACCACCTGGGATGAGCCGAGGGTGTTGGCGTTCGACGTGACCAGGAATCCGCCGCCGATGAATGAGATGTCGCCATATCGGAGGGTTTACGCCCCTCACCTGGACGGGTATTTCCAGGCGACCAAAGGGGAGTTTGAGCTGGTGCCGCTTCCAGGCAGGCGTACACAGCTAGTGGGGCATACCTGGTACCGGATGGAGATGTATCCCCAGCTCTATTGGGATGGGGTGGCGGATCGGATCATCGAAGCGATTCACCGTCGCGTGTTGGAGCACGTCAAACGCGTGGTCGAGGGGGCACAATGATGGTCTTGTTGATGTGGTTGGCGGGAATCCTCGCCGGCGCGATTCACGTGCTGATATTCTGCATGGAAAGCCTGTGGTGGACCGCCCCGGGCGTGCAGAAGCGATTTCGTCAGACGCCCGACCAGGCACAGGCGACCAAGCTCTTCGCCTTCAATCAGGGCTTCTACAACCTGTTCCTGGCGATCGGCGTGTTTGCGGGGCTCGCGCTGCTGCTGACCGGACATCACACGGCCGGGATGATCCTGGCGACGTGGAGCTGCCTGTCCATGCTTGGGGCTGCCGTGGTGTTGGTTGCCTCTGCGCCGCAGATGAAGCGTGGCGCGCTTATCCAGGGGACGGCTCCTCTGTTCTTCTTGCTGGCTGCAGCCACCCCCGGCGCCCAAACCACAAGCGCTGATCACGTCGTTGTCACCCCCGATCAGCTGCATTGGACGCCGTACTATGCCGGCGGCGAACAGACGGTCTTGCTCGGTGACCCGACCCGCCCCGGACCGTACGTACTTCGCGTCCGGTTTCCGGCCGGCCTCCATATCCAGCCGCACTACCATACGGACAACCGGATTGTCCAGGTGCTCTCCGGTACGATGTACTTCGCGTTGGGCGACTCGGGGGATACGAGCCGGATGCGCGCGATACCGGTGGGCAGCCTGTGGACGGAGCCTGCGCGCATGGTCCATTACGCGTGGACCGGGAATGGCGAGGTCGTCCTTCAGGTTGTTGGGACGGGACCGACCGCCACTCAGCAGGTGACACTCGTGAAACCATAGGCTAGTCCCGCCGGAACGATGGCGGCGGTGAAGTGTCCGAAGGTGGGCAGCGCCACTTCGACCCGGAGGCAGCGTGAGCGATCCTCAGTGGGGTCGGGTCCAGCCCGAGATTTGTGCTCAATGTGGCCATCCCTTCGATGACCACCTCGTTTCCGGCGAACTTCCATCGCCCACGGGGGGCACGATTACGTGCCCGGTGCCAGGCTGTTCGTGCTTCGGAACCTGGAGTCTTGCTTTAGACGCTTCGGCCGACGATGACGCAAAACGGGAAACGTGGTAGCCACGTTTCCCGTTTTGCGCTTGTAACCGCCTGAGACCTAGCCGACCAGAATCGGCTCCAACTCCGGCGCCGGTTCGGGCACGTAGGGCTGTTTGTACTTGAATCGCTTGCCCGTGTAGTTCCTCAGGACCACTTCCTTGTCCGTGATCTTCACGACGTACTCGGGGAGCAGCGGGATCTTCCCGCCGCCTCCGGGGGCGTCGATCACGAAATGCGGGACCGCGAGGCCCGAGGTCCAGCCGCGCAGTGCCTTCACGATCTCCAGGCCCTTCTCGACCGTGGTCCGGAAGTGCTCCGCACCCGCCACCTGGTCGCACATGTAGATGTAGTAGGGCCGGACGCGCGCGGCGAGCAGCTTCTGCATCAGCTTCTTCATCACCGCCGGATCGTCGTTCACGCCCTTGAGCAGGACCGTCTGGCACCCCAAGGGGATCCCGGCGTCCGCCAACATTCCCAGGCCCTTCACCGCCGCCGGGGTCAGCTCGTCCGGGTGGTTGAAGTGCGTGTTGATGTAGAACGGATGGTACTTCTTGAGGATCGCGCAGAGCTCCGGTGTGATCCGCTCAGGCAAATGGCAGGGGACCCGGCTCCCGATCCGGATGACCTCGAGATGGGGAATGGCCCGGAGCCGCTTCAGGATGTCGTCGATCCGGCGGTCCGAGAGGAGCAGGGGGTCGCCTCCGGACATGATCACGTCGCGGATCTCGGTGTGCTGCTCGAGGTACTGGAACGCCGACTCGAGCTGGGACATCGGGATCTTCTCGGGGTCTCCGACCTTCCGCCGGCGGGTGCAGAACCGGCAATACGAGGCGCAGACGGGGCTCACCAGGAACAGCGCGCGGTCCGGATACCGGTGCGTGATGTTGGGCACCGGCGAATGCTCGTCTTCCGCGAGTGAATCCACGATCCCGTCGTGCACCTCGAGCTCCTGCACGCTGGGCACGTACTGACGCCAGATAGGATCGTCGGGGGACTTGATCAGGTCCACCATCGCGGGCGAAATCCGGAACTCGAAGTTCTCCGCCGCCTGCCTGAGAAGGTCGAGCTCCGGGAAGTGCTCGGCGCCGAAGCGGGCGGCCAGCACTTCCAGGGACGCGATGCTCTTTTTACGGAGCAGTTCTTGCCAGGACTCCATGTGTCAGGTCCTTGAGATAGATCACCAGGTCATCCCCGGGCGCATAGTACTCCGGGATTACCGCGGTCCTGGTGTACCCGCGGGCCTCGTAAAACCCACGCGTCGGCGCGTAGTCCGCGCGCGATGACGTCTCCACAACGACAAGCCGACAGCCATCAGCCATCAGCGTTTGCTCGACATGATTGAGGAGACCCGACCCGATCCCCTCGCCCTGCCGCTCCCGGGCCACCACGATCCAGTACAGGTCCCAGGTGCCTTCCGTGCCGGGTGTCGGACCCCAGCACGCGTATCCCGCCAGTTCATTCCCGGCGAAGGCACCGATGAACCGGTAGTCCTCATCGCCGTCCAGATGCTCATCCAGGAGCTCGACCGCGGTAGCGACCTCTTCCTCGCGGAAAAAGCCGGTCTCCCGGGTCAGGCGCTCGAGTCGTTCTCTATGCCCGCGACCGACTGGGCTGAGCGAGCAATTCACGGGCCGCCTTGGCTCCCTGAGCTTCACGCAGGGCCACTTCGGCCACCCGGCGCACCAGCTCGGCGTAATCCCACCCCGCGGCCTTGGCCATCCGGGACAAGCCGGCCTCGTCGGTCAGATCAGGGTTCGGGTTCACTTCGAGCACCCAGGGGCGCCCGGTGTCGTCCACCCGCATGTCCACCCGGCCGTACCCCTTCCCCTGCATGGTCTGCCACGCCTTCTCGGCGACGCGGACCAGGCGCTCGGACAGACGCTGGGAGATCGGCGCGGGGACCACAGGCTGGCTCCCCAGATCCTCGGCGGACCCGGCGTGCCACTTCGCGGCATAGGTGAGGATGGGCCAGGCGCCTTCAGGCATGCCGGTGAAGTCGATCTCGGAGACCGGAAGCACCCGGGTCCCGACGAATCCGACGTTGAACTCGCGTCCGGCGATGTACTGCTGGACCAGGACCTCGTCGAATTGCTCGGTCATCGCGGCGACGCGGGCCCGCAGCGCCTTCCGGTCCGTCACCACCGATCCACGGTCGAGGCCCGCACTCGCGTCCTCGGCAGCGGGCTTCACGATGGCGGGCAAGGGGAAGTCGTCGGGGATGCGATCGTGGGTGGTGGTCCACTGGGGGATCGGGAGCCCGGCTTGAAGCAGGATGGCGTTCGCCACCGTCTTCCGCCGGCACGCCGCCACTGTCCAGGAGCCGCACCCGGTGAATGGGATCCCTTCGAACTCGAGCGCCGCGACGACGTGGTCCTCCCAGACTGCAACTCCGTGCACTCCTTCGCACAGGTTGAAGACCAGGTCGGCCCGTTTGGATGTCTGCAGCCACTTGAGATCGTGCCGGACGCCGACCTTCTGAACCTGGTGGCCCATGTCGGTGAAGATCACGCCGATCTCGTCGACGGCCCTCATCACGCCCGCAATGTCCTCGGTGGTCCAGTCCGGCGCGCCGGGGTCATAGAGGATGACGACCTTCACGCGATCGCCTCCTCGGCACCGGCGACCAGATCACGGCCATAGATCCGCTTCCAGGCCATCCGGACCACTTCCTGGATCAGCTGGTCGTAGGTCATCCCGGCCACCCGCGCCGCCTTGGGCATGCACGAGTTCATCTTCGGGTCCGGGATGATGCCGGGGAGCGGATTCAGCTCGACGACGTTTGGGACGCCCTCGGCGTCCAGGCGGACGTCGATCCGGCACCAGTCGCGGCAGCCGAGCGCGTGGTAAGCGTCGAGGGAAACGCGCTCGATGGCGGTGCGGAGGTCGGCGGGGACCCGGGCCGGGCACTCGTAGATCTCCAGCTGGTGGTCGGCATCATCCCAGATCCATTTGGCTTCGTAGCCATAGACCGGGGTGGCGCCCTGAGGCAGCGTGGTGAAATCGAATCCGACTATCGGGAGGCACCGGGCGTCCGAGCCGTTGCCCAGGATGGCGACGGTGAATTCGCGGCCGGGGAGGTAGGTCTCCACCAGGACCGGCTGGCGGTACTCATCTAATAGAAAGAGGGTCCGCTCCCGGAGCTGAGCCCTGGATTCGCATAAGTTATTGGCAAATATGCCTTTACCTGAGCCCTCCGCTACGGGTTTCACGAAGAGCGGGAAGGGCAGGGTCACGCGTTCCAGGTCCTCTGGGGCCGAGATCAGCGTAAAGGGGGCTGTCGGGATCCCCCGGAATGCGAGGATCTCCTTCGTGCGCGCTTTGTGGAGCGTCAGCGAGAGCGTGAGGGGGTCGGAGGCGGTGTACGGGACGCCAAAGTACTCGCAGATGGCGGGCACATGCGCTTCGCGATTCGGGCCCGAGAGCCCCTCGGCCATGTTGAAGACGATTTGCGGGCGGGCGAGGGCGAGTTTCTGCGGGAAGGTGGCGTCGGCTTCGAGCCGGATGACGTTGCCGAAGAGACTGAGTGCCTGCTCCACCGCGTCAATGGTGGAAGGCTCGTCCCACTCGACGTACGCGTCGGTGGTACTGGCAGGATCGTCCGCTCCCAAGGCGGATCGAGGTTTCTCGTTGTAGGCGAGACCGATTCGCATTGGTCTCGAATTACCTCCTACAAAAAAAGGCCGCACTATGTCGGCGGTCTAACTGCATTCAACCCGATGTCAATGAGGACAATAGGATGATTCGGCAGGATGCGCAATAGGCAAAACGAATTTCGGATTGCGGATTTTTGATTTCGGATTTTCAGTCAATCCGCAATCCGAAATTCGCAATCCGAAATCTGTCAGACCTTGTGATACACCACCCTCGCTGATTCTCCACCGTCGTCGGCCTTGTACGTCTCGAAGTCGGAGAAGAACGCGGGCGCGTCCTTCGACAACGCAGCGAGACACGCGACCGCCATGCGCCGGATCTCGAGCTCGGCGCCCTCTCCCGTACGCAATTCGAGCATCGTGCGCCACGCGCGGGCGTTTCCGGACACGACGATCTTCACTTCGGTGGCATTGGGGAGGACGCTGCGCGCGGCCTCACGCGCCATTTTCCGGCGATGGACCTTGTCGGCGACCCAGGAATAGCGCTCCATCAGCCCGTCGACGGCCCGCACGTACGCCGCCTGCGCTTCTTCGACCTGCTTGGTCCACTCGGACTCGAGTTTGGCGTCGCCGATGATGGCGGGGGGCATCACGAAGGCCGCGTGGGACTCGTCGACGTAGCGCTGGGAGAGTTGGGAGTACCCGAAACCGGCGCGATGGCGCACCAACTCGTGAGAACAGGAGCGGGAAATGCCCTCGATCAGCAGTACGTAGACCGCGTGCTCCAGGACCGACCCATGCCCTTGCTTCTTGATGTTCTCGAGGTACTCCGGAGTGGTGCGGGCGATGGGATTGTGCTGGCTCATGTAGCAGATCCGGCCCGCGAACTCGGCCAAACGCTCCCCGTCTGAGGCGTCCCCGTTCCATTTGACCGGCAGGTGTGCCGGCTCCACGAACTGGGGGCGGGCGATCAAGGTGATCTTGGGAGAGCGGAAGATTTCCATGAGGCGGTGGCCAGGGGTCAGGGGTCAGGGGTCAGAGACGACTTCGGAACGCTCCAGCCTGCTTCCCGTTCGATCTGCCGCAGCTTCTGTGCGATCACCAGGGGGATCGGCGTAGCGCCCGGCCCCACCTTCAGGTTCGAAATCGGCGACCAGCCTGCGGCGGGAATAATAACACCCGGGTTCATCCTCCCGAGAGGATCGTAGGACCGCTTCACCTCCCGAAACAGGTCCATGGTCTCCGGCCCGAAGATGCGCGGCAGGATGGGGGCGCGTAGCCGGCCGTCGCCATGCTCGCCTGACGGCGTGCCGCCAAGGGTGACCAGGAGATCGGTCACGTCCTGGTAGAGGGTCGCGAGGCGCTCGCGCCAATCGGAGCTGGTCAGGTCGGGGAGAGCGTTTACGTGGACGTGGCCGTCCCCGGCGTGCCCGAAGATCGTGATCTCGAGGCCGAGGCGCCCGGCCGAGGTGCGGACGCCCGCGATATAGGCTCCCAGCCGGTCCACGGGGACGCACCCGTCTTCTATTACCTGTAGAGAGCGCCTGGTCTCGGGGAGGCGGGCGAGTGCCGGGGAAGCGAGGCGGCGCACCGACCAGAGCGCCTCCAGGCCCTTCCGGTCCACGGCGGTCTGCACGTGCCGGG
>DATNDQ010000125.1:0-24488 GCA_035553475.1 Gemmatimonadales bacterium | reverse complement strand
CGGCGCGAGGGACATCGGCAACCCGGGATGACTGTGATACCAGCCGATGAGCTGGCCTTCGATCTTTTTCAGTTCGTCTTGAATCCGGTCCCACAGTCGCTGGACCACGACCGCAGTCTTGTCACCGTAGATCGGCTGATTCAGTCGGATGGTAGAATCGACGACCGCATAGCGAACCTTGCTGGTGGGGCACTCGAACAGGTCACCCGCGAGAAATCCGAACACCGCCTGGTCGTTGGGAATGGAGGCGAAGTGATCGGTCAACGCCGTCAGCGCTTTCTGATCGATGAAGATCGGATACGCGCCTCCCGGCGTCCGCCGCACCGTCCCCTGGAGAATCGGATTCCAGAGAATGGCACGCGCCGTCGGCAGGACCTGCGGCAGATGCGGCACGCTCGGCGTCGGACGCCCCGTCATGCGAGCACCGTGGCGACGACGTGTGCCGCACGCTCGACGTCGGCGCGCGAGACGTCGAGGTGCGTGATGAAGCGAAGACGGCGGGGCCCGAAGGCGGTACACAGCACGCCCGATGCCGCGAGGCCCGTCACCGCCCGATCGGCCGCGTCCGTTTCGCGCGCGAGGTCCACCATCACGATGTTCGAGTCGGGTGGCACCGGACGCAGCGCCTTGTTCTCCGCCACGATGGCGGCAAACGCTTTCGCATTCGCGTGGTCTTCGGCGATGCGCGGAAGGTTGACGTCGAGCGCGTACAGCCCGGCCGCGGCGAGAATGCCGGACTGCCGCATGCCGCCACCCAGCCGCTTCCGGATCTCCCACGCCTCCGCCCGACGCCCCGCGTCGAAGGCGAGGCACGATCCCACCGGACAGCCAAGTCCCTTCGAGAGACTCACCATCACGGTCGCGACGCCGGCCGTCAGGCTCGACAGTTTCTGGTTCAGCGCGGCGGCCGCGTTCCAGAGCCGGGCCCCGTCGAGATGCACCGGCAGGTTCCGCTCGGCGGCCAGCGCCGTGATCGCGTGGAGGCGGTCGAGGGGCAGCACGCGCCCCCCCGCCGCGTTGTGCGTGTTCTCGATCGCGATCGCGCTGACCCGCGGAACGTGCGGCGACGCCGGCCGCAGGGCCGCCTTCACCAGGTCCTGGGAGAGCAGGCCGTCGGGCGTCGTGACCGGACGGATCTGGACACCCGCGAGGAGCGCCACGCCCGCGATTTCGTAGTGCACCAGGTGGGCGTTGGCCTCGAGCACGAGTTCCGTACCTGGAGTGGTGCACATCGCCACGCCCGTCTGATTGGCCTGCGTGCCGGTGGGGAAGAAGAGCGCGTCTCCCTTCCCCAGCAGCTCGGCCACCCGTTGCTCCAGGCGACGGGTAGTCGGATCGCCATCGAGGACGTCGTCGCCCACTTCGGCGTCGGCCATCGCCCGCCGCATCGCCGCGGAAGGCTTGGTCACGGTGTCGGACCGGAGATCGATCGCGCTCATACCAGGCGCACCCGCTGGGCCCGTCGCATGCGCACCAGGTCGTAGGTCTCGGCCACTTCGCCTCCCAGCAGGAAGACGAACGCCGTGTAGTAGACCCACAGCAAGAAGAGGAAGAACGCGATGATGTTCGCGTCCGTCGCGACCCGATCCAGGGTCACGAAGCGCGCCAGATAGAGCGCGTATGCGCGCTTGGCGACTTCGAAGGCCAGGGCGCAGAACCCGGCGGCGACCAGGGCGGTGCGCCACTGAATGCGCCGGCTCGGCAACACTTTGAAGATGAGGAAGAAGAGGATGGTGCTGAATCCGAAGGCGGTGACTTCGAGCCCGAAGCGCCAGGACCAGAGCAGCCAGAAGGAGTCGGTCATGCTTCCGGCACTGCGGACCTCGTAGGCGGGCAGCAACGCGTTGCCCACCACCAGGGCCGCCGTCGTCAGCATGATCGCCAGATCGGTGCCTTTCGCGACCGGCCAGGGACGAACCTCCTCGGTGTCGAACACTTCGTTCAGCGCGATCCGCAGGCCCGAGAAGAACCGGGCCGCGAACCAGATGAAGAGCGGCAACCCGTACAGCGTGAGGCGCCCGCGTTGCGCCACGATGCCGCCGAGCGCGTGCTCGACCTGGTCAAAAATATCCACGCCCCGCCCCGTCGGCCCGCCCGGGAGAAACCGCTGCAGGAGCTGGTGCACCGAGATCTGGTGCGCGGTGATCTGATGCTGCACCAGGTAGCCCACCACCGCGAGCGCGAGCGCCGCGAACGGGATGGCGGTGAGCAGGAGATCGAACGACAGTCCGCTCGCCAGAAACGGAACGTTGTCCTCGAACGCCGCCTGGAAGGTGCGGCGCACCATGCCCACGAACGATTGGTGCCACCCGCCCTCGACCTTCACGCGACGGGCGTATCCGCTGTCCCCGCTTCGGCACCTGGAAGGGTGCGCCGCGCGGCCCGCGCCGCGTCCAAGCGCCGGCGCAGGTGCTCCCGCGGAGACGCGTCGGCTTCTTCCGTCGCCATCACCGTTCTGATCTCGTCGACGATGTCCCCCAGGTCCTCGCGCAGCTGTCCCGCGCGTTTCCCGACCCGGGCCCGGATCTTCGATCCCGACTCCGGCGCGAACAGCGCCCCGAGCGCCGCGCCGAGAGCGAGGCCGACGAGAAACGGTCCGACCGCCGAGCGGCCGGGGGTGGGGGTGCCCTCGTCGTCGCTCATTCACCCGCCTCGAGATCGTCGGGAGCCGCCACCGCCGCCATGCGAGGCGCCGCGTGAGAGTCGAGGGGCGGTTTCACGAACCGGTCCGTCGCGGCGCGCGTGTTCCCCACTCTCAGCTGCTCGAAGAGGAACGAGAACGTCTTCTCGAGGTCGGCGCCGATGGCCTGACGAATGTCGGCGGGAAGATCCCAGAACTTTTTCTTGAAGGGGCCGATCGCCTTTTTGCGGCTCTTGTAGATGAACTGCTCTTCGGTATCCCCCTTCTTCCACTCCTCCTTGCACTCCGCCTTCACCCACGCATTCACCTCGGCCCGGAGCGCCTGAGGCAGCTTCGGGTGATCGAACACCATGGTCTGGAAGTTCGTGGCGAGGTGGATTTCGACCGCCTCGCAGAGCGGGAAGTTGCCGAAGGCGTCGGGGGGCAGCGTGGACGCGCCGTGCTGAACCGCGCCGCCGAGCCCGTACATCGAGCGCGCCTCCTGTGAGAGCTCCTTCAAGGCCGCGAGGTCGAGCTGCACCTTCGCGATGGTGCCGTCTGGCAGCACCACGCCACCATGACTCGTGCCCGTCTGCACGGAGATCTTGCTGATGCCGTGCGTGACGCCGAGGTGGTGGCGCGTGCGCTCGTAGCCGCCCATGAACGCCTTGAGCTCGTGCACGTCCGAATTCTTCCCGCCCACTTCCCCGATCTCGGCGCCGACGGAGATCGTGACACCCTTCGGCTCGCGCTGCCGGATGTACTGGGTGAGCTCCGCGGCGCGCTCGAAGTTCACGCGCTGCTGCTCGTCCAGCGTCTTCTGGGAGAGATCGACCAGCGTCGAGGTATCGACATCGATGTTGTAGAAGCCCGCGTGAATCTCCTCGTCGATCAGCGCCTTGATGGCCGACAGCTCAGCGCCGGGGTCGGTCGCGTACTTCTTCGCGTTGACCTGGACGTGATCGCCCTGGATGAAGATCGGGTGGTCGAAGCCTTCACGCAGCGCGGCCGCGGTGATCACCGCGACGTACTCCGCCGGACGCTGCTCGGTGTAGCCGATCTCCGAGCGCGCGATTTCGCAGATCACCGCCCCGACGTCCATGCGGACGGCGGCGCGGAAAATGGCGCGCGCGGTGTCGTAGCCCATCATCCGCACGTTGATCGCGGGGGTGGTGAACGCCGAGACCTCCCCGCGTCCACGGGCCAGATACAGCTCATGGATCGAGGCGGGACGAGCCCCGGCCTGCTGTCCGATCTCCCAGATCAGCCAGCGCGCCCGGTCGCGGGTCCCCTGGTCCCCGAACACCGCGTCCCGGACCAGCTTGTCCATGGCGTCGCTCCGCCGCACCGAAGGCGACGCAAAGCGGCGCAGGATGTCCTGTGGCTCCTCAACCATCCGTAAACCTCCCGTATCCTTGAATTTAGGACTCGCCTACGTCGATGACCAGACCGTCGTACGCCGGAGCGATACCGGCGGGCAACGAAGCGGCCAAATCCGCATGCGGTGTCTCGTGCGTCAGGTGGGTGAAGAACGTCCGGCGCGCGCCGATAGCCTGCGCCACCGCCACCGCTTCCGGTACCGAGAGATGCAGGGGATGGGGCCGCGACAGGAGCGCCGACAGCACGAGCACGTCGAGGCCTGCCAGTCGCGTCCTCACCGCCTCCGGCACCTCCTTCACGTCGGTGACGTACGCGAGACGGCCGATCCGGTATGCCAGCACCTCCTGCCGGCCATGCGGCAGCGCCAAAGGCTCGACGTCGAGGCCGGCGATGCGAACTGAGACGCCGGGGACGAGCGGACGAGCGATGAGCTCGGGCTTCGACGTCCCCGCCGGCGCCTTCGACTCGAGATCGAAGATGTACGGGAATTTCGCGCCGAGCTCCGCCAGTGTTTCGCGGGAGCCGTAGGCTTCGAGGGGCGCGCGCTGCTTGACGGTGAACGCCCGCAGATCGTCGATCCCGTGCACGTGATCGGCGTGGGCGTGCGTGAAGAGCACGGCGTCGAGCCGGTCGACGCCGGCCGCGACCAGCTGCAACCGGAGCTCCGGTGGTGTGTCGATGAGAATGCGGCGGTCGCCGTCTTCGATCAGCGCCGCGGTGCGCCCGCGGCGGTCCTTCGGATCAGTGGAGGTACAGGTCCGGCAGTGACAGCCGATTTGCGGGACCCCGAAGCTGGTCCCGGTGCCGAGGAGAGTCAGCCGCACTCAGACTTCCTCGACCTTGATCAGGTTGGTGGATCCCGAGACCTCCCAGGGCACGCCGGCGGTCATCACGATGCGGTCGCCGGGGCGCGCGTACTCCCGCTTGAGGATCAGGTCGCGCACGACGGCGAGCATCGCATCGTATCCGGGCACGCGGTCGACGAGCACCGGCGTGATGCCCCACACCAGGGCCAGCTGGCGGAACGTGTGCTTCAGCGTCGTGACCGCGAGGATCGGTGGGGCGGGACGCATCGCCGCGACCTTGCGCGCCGTGAACCCACCGGACGTGAGCGTCACGATGAGCGGCGTGCGAAGCAGCCTGGCGACCGCCGAGGTGCCCAGCGCGATCGCGTCCTCGACCGTGACGTTTTCCCGCGAGGACAGGCGCTGTTCCTGCCGGGGCGGAAGGTGACGCTCCATCTCGCGGATGATGCGGTCCATCGCGCGCACCGCCTCGACCGGGTACTCGCCCGCCGCGGTCTCCGCCGAGAGCATCACCGCGTCGGTCCCATCGAGAATCGCGTTGGCGACGTCGGACGCCTCGGCGCGCGTGGGCCGCGGTGCGTGCACCATGGACTCGAGCATCTGCGTCGCGGTGATCACCGGCTTCCCCACCGCGTTGGCATCCCGGATCAGGCGCTTCTGCACCAGCGGGACTTCCTCGAAGGGCAACTCCACGCCCAGGTCGCCGCGCGCAACCATCACCGCGTCGCAGGCACTGAGAATGCGCGGCAGGTCGTCGAGCGCCGTGGCCTTCTCGATCTTCGCCACGAGCTTCATCTCGGACGGCACCAGGAGCCGCAGCTCCGCCAGATCATCGGCGCGCCGGACGAACGACAGCGCCAGGAAGTCGGCGCCATGCTGGACCGCGTGCGCCACGTCCTCGCGATCCTTGTCGGTGAGCGCGGGGGCGCTGACCTGAAGCCCGGGCAGGTTCATGCCCTTGTGGCTGGTGAGCGTCCCGCCGTCCACCACACGCGCGTGAACTCGGGGCGCCGCCACCTTCGTGACCTCCACCGACAGGAGTCCGTCGTTCAGCAGGATGCGCGCGCCGACCCGCGCGTCGGCGGCCAGCTCGTCGTAGGTGGTCGGGATCTCGGCGCCCTTGGCCACGTCCTCGGGCGCGAAGACCACGTCGGAACCCGGCACGAGCTCGATGGGTGCCTTCAAGTCACCGACCCGGATGCGGGGTCCCTGCAGGTCGACCAGAATGGCGACCGCCAGCCCCCGTTGCTCGGCGATCCTGCGGACGGCCTTCATCCACTGGCCCCGCACTTCGGGCGTGCCGTGCGAGGCGTTGATGCGCACGACGTTCACGCCCGCGTCGAGCAGCTGGCCGATCAATTCGTCCGACTGCGTGGCCGGACCCAGAGTGGCGACGATCTTGGTGCGTCGAATCACGGTTCCTCCCGGACGGGAAGATATCCCCCTCGAGGCCGGGAGGCCCCGCCGCTCTACCAGCCCCCCTACGCCCGCCATACCGTCTCCCCTCCCGCCACCGTCAGCACCGCCTGAGCGGACCGGAACGCCGCCCCGTCTCCCGCCACACCGTCCAGCGCCGGTGGCGACCAGGCGACCAGATCCGCCACCTCCCCCGGCACAAGGGTTCCACCCGCTCCACCCCGCCCCGCTGCCACCCAGGGCGCCGCCGTGTAGGCGTGGAGTACCTCGGCGAAGGACAGCCGCTCCGTCGGACGCCATCCGCCGGCCGGAACGCCATCCCGGCTGACGCGGTCCAGCGCGGCGTAGACGCCATCGCGAGGATCGATGGTTTCCACCGGCACGTCACTCCCAAATACCAGTGCCGTCCCGGCTGAGCGGAGAGACCGGAACGCATAAACCCCGGCGCCCCGGTCACCCCAGTGCTTGTCCACCAGAGGAATATCGGTAAGGAGGTGGGCCGGCTGCATCGAGGCGACGATTCCAGCGCGGGCGGCCCGTTGCAGATCGGCGGGATGCACCATCTGGAAGTGCTCGATGCGGTGCGCGATCGCTACGGGGGGAAGCGTCTCGATGATGTCCAGCGCCCGCCGAACGGCCGCGTCCCCGATCGCGTGAACCGTCGCAGCGATTCCCCCCCGTGCGGCACGGGTCAGGGCCTCGCGGGCGTCCGCCTCGCTCATCAGGGCGATACCGCGGTCGATCGAGCCATCATACGGCTCGAGGAGCAGCGCGGTCTGGCTTCCGAGCGCCCCATCCAGAAAGAGCTTCACGCCCCCGGTCACCAGCCATTCGGAGCCCCAGCCGCTCCGCAGACCCACCCGGAGGGCGGCATCGAGCCCGTCGGCCGGCAGGTGGGCCAGAACCCGGAGACGCAGGGCTCCCTCTTCCTCGAGCCTCTGAAAGGCGGTCAGGGCGTCGGGCCCCTCCACGTTCTGAATCCCCGTCACGCCGAGCTGGTGGGCGGCCGCCTGGGCCCCCCGGACCGCCTCCACCATGCGGTCCCGACCGACGTGGGGCAGGTGGCGGTGCACCAGACGAACGGCGTGCTCCTGCAAGAGGCCGGTGGGCTCCCCGGCAGGGTCGCGAACGATCCGCCCGCCCTCAGGGTCCCGAGTGCTGCGGTCGATCCCACACAGTGCGAGCGCGGCGGAGTTGACCCAAAGGGAGTGCACGTCATGCGAGTCGAAGGCCGCGGGTGTGTTGGGGAGGACCTGGTCGAGCGCATCCCGCGTGGGAGGAGCCTCCCAGCCGTTCGGGTCGAACCCCTGCCCCTGAATCCACCCATCGGTGAGGACCCCCTTCGCCGCCCGAGCTACCGCTTCCGCACGGGTCCGGCACCCGTTCAGGCTCACCCGCTGGCGCCCGACGGCCCACTCGGCGAAGTGGGTGTGGCCATCCACGAACCCGGGCGTGACGAGACAGTCCGGAAGCTCGATCAGGGTTGGTGGCGGTCCGCCAGCGACCATGGCGGCGCTCCGCACGTCCGCGAAGGTGCCGACCGCTTCGATTTTTCCCCCGCGCCACCACACTGCGTCGGCGGTGATCCCGGCTGGGAGCACCGTTTTGGCACGGAGAAGAGTGGAGGGAGGACTCTGGACTTGGGTTTTCAACATTCCTTCCAGATCGGCGAGGTGTGGATAACTCGCGGTTCAGGTGGCGATTTCCTGACCGCCACAAATAGACAAATCACCAGTTGGTAAGTGGTTGTTCAAAAACGCTGTGCGACGACGGTGTTCATCCGAATTCTCACGCCGCATGGCTCTGCATACGACTGTATAAAGATACGCACACGTGAATAGCGCCTACCGCAGGACCTCGATCTGACGCCCTTCCAGCCTGCGGCGGTACTCCTGGAGCACGTGGATGGTCCGCTGGATGGCGGTGGCGGGCATGCCTTCGATGGTGCGAGCTGAAAGACGGCGCTCGAGCTGACCAACCCGGAGGAGCACTTCGAGACCGTGCCGCGTGAGGGTGACGCGGACGCCACGGTCGTCGTCCTGGTCCGGGGTGGTCTCCACGAGGCCTTTCGCTTCAAGGCGCTGGATGAACGTCGTGGCAGCGGCCCTGCTGATCCCGAGGGCCTCGGCCACTTCCCGGGGCCTGATCCCGTCGGGCCCACCCTGATCGACGGCGTAGAGGGCCGTGTGGGCCCGATGCGTGAGCCCGTAGGTGCGGAAGGCACGGTCTCCCGACCGCTCGACGGCGGACTGGGCCGCGGTCACGGCGTCGGTGAGCTGCAGGGCCAGCTCCGATCGGTCACTCATGCGTCCCCCCCACTTGGCGCGTTACGGACTTGGCGCCTTAGCGACTTAGCGTCTCTTGTTTAGTGACACCCACAAAGCACCGCAGGTCAGCGAATGTTAATATGTTGACTGTTAATATATGAACGATATCTCGCCTCCCGCAAGTCCCTGCCCCGCCTAGATTGTCGGGGCCTATGCTCCAGGTCCGCGGCCTTACCCGCCTGTACGACCAGCTCGTCGCGGTCGAGGATTTGTCATTCTCGGTCGCGCCGGGGGAGGTGCTGGGACTGGTCGGACCGAATGGCGCCGGGAAGACCACCACCCTGCGCTCCCTCTGCGGGGTCATTCAACCCACGCGGGGGACGATCGAAATCGGGGGGGTGGATCTGGGGCGGGACCCGGTCCGGGCCAAGGGACAGATCGCTTTCATGCCCGACGAGCCCCACCTCTTCGACTACCTGACCGTCGAAGAGCACCTCCGGTTCACCGCGCGGCTGTACAAGGCCACCGGAGCCGAGGTCCGGATCCCTGCCCTGCTGACCGAGCTGGAGCTGTCCGAAAAGGCCTCCGCCCTCCCCACCGAGTTGTCCCGCGGGATGCGCCAGAAACTGGTGATCGCCTGCGGGCTGATTCACGACCCGAAGGCCCTGGTGTTCGACGAGCCCCTGACCGGGCTCGACCCCGCCGGGATCAGGCGGATGAAGCAGACCATCGTGGACCGGGCCCGGCAGGGGGCCGCCGTCCTCCTGTCCTCCCACCTCCTCCACTTGGTCGAGGAGATCTGCACCCGGGTCCTGATCCTCCAGCGGGGCCGGATGGTGGCCATCGGGACCATCCCCGAGATCCTTGCCGGGCGTCCCGATCTCCAGGGGAAGAGCCTCGAGGACATTTTCCTCGCGCTTACCGGGTCGGCCTAGGCCACGATCGTGATTGCCGCAGCGCTGTACCTGAGCCGGCGGACGTGGGCCAATTCCCTCCGAGTGCGCCTGCTGCGCCTCCGCCAGCCGAAGTACATGGTCGCCTTCTCGGCGGGGGTGTTCTACCTGTGGTTCATGTTTCTCCGCCGCGGCGGGCCGGTGAGTTCCCTGGGCCTCCTCGGGCCCGAGACCCGGGAAACAGTGGCCGTGCTGTTCCTCGGCGTGATCCTGGTCCTCAACTGGGCGCTCCAGACCAGCGAAACCCCCTTCCCCTTCACGCTGGCCGAGACGCAGTTCCTGTTCGCGGCCCCCATGACCCGCAGGCAGGTCCTGCTCTTCAAGATCTTCCGCTCGCAGATGGCGCTCGTGATCTCCGCCATGGTGACCGTGTTCCTGTTCCGGCGCGGGGCGTGGAGTTTTGTCACCCTGCTTCACGCGCTGGGACTCTGGCTGGGGTACGCCGTGCTGAACCTCAATGGCGCGGGGATGGGACTGCTCCGGCTCTCCCTGGCCCAGCACGGGGTCTCCGGCGTACGGCGCCGCACCGGCACCCTGATCGTGTTCGCACTATTGGCCGGCGCTCTCTGGTGGGTGGGACGTCAGGACATCCCGGTACTCACAACGGCCTTCACCACTGGCTGGCGAGCGGGTTTTGCCGCGCTGAGTCAGGTCCTGCACTCGGGAGCCGGCGCGATCCTGTCTTGGCCCCTGCGCGCCGTGGTGGCTCCCTTCCTGGCGACCACCCCCCTCGAGTTCCTGGCCGCGTTACCCGCGGCGCTCCTCGTCTTCGGTGTCCACGTGTGGTGGGTGGTCGGGTCGTCGATCGCGTTCGAGGAGGCGGCCACCGACCACGCCCAGCGGACCGCGAAGCGCATTGCCGCGCTTCGCGCCGGCCGGGGGTGGACGGAGCCCCGGGGCAGTCGTGCCAAGCCCCTTACGTCCGCGGCACTCAATCCTGTCGGCTCCGCCGCCGGAGCCATCGTGTGGAAGAACCGGCTCGGCATCAAGCGCGAGTTTACGATGCGGTCCCTCGTGCTGGTCGGCGTCGCGACCGTGGTGGGAGTCATGTCCCTGCGGGGCCCAAGAACCTCGTCCACCGATCTCCTCGGCGCGTTTCTTCTCTTCGGCGCCGGGATGGTCACGCTCCTGGGTCCGCTCGCGCTGCGCTTCGACCTCCGGCGTGATCTGGAGATGCTCGAGGTGCTGAAGACGTACCCGGTGCGGGGGCGCACGGTGGTCATGGGTGAGGTCGGTGCCCTGCTCCTCGTCCTCGCCCTCACCGCGGGTGCGCTCACGACCGCCGCGTTTCTGGTGACCATCACCAACGACACTCTGCCGGCGCTGGCCGACCGCCTGGCTATCCTGGTCAGTGCGCTCGCCGGGATCCCGGCGGTGATCGCCGTGTTTCTGCTGGTGCAGAACACCTCGGTGCTGTTGTTCCCGGCGTGGGTGACGGTAGGTCCGCAACGGGCGGTGGGGCTCGAGGCGACCGGTCAGCGGCTGCTCCTGACCATCGGTTCACTGCTGGCCCTGGTGTTCGCCCTGATCCCCGCCGCCCTGCTGTTCGGCGCGGTGATGTGGCTCAGTAGTGATCTGGTGGGTGGACCCTGGTCGGTGGCGCTCGGTGCGGTGGCGGGGGCTGGGGCGGTGGGTGGAGAGTGTTGGCTGGCGGTGCAGCTCCTCGGTGGCGTCTTCGACCGGATGGATCCGTCGTCAGCAGGAATCGCTTCTTCCTAGCAGAGCTCCGTCCAGTCAACCTCGGACGTCACGTTGCAGCGATCGCACTTGAGATCGTGGGGCCGTCCGGTGAAATCCTGGCGCTCGGAACACTTCGGGCACACGGCGTAGGTCGTGACCAGATCCCGCCCCTGCCCGCCCAGCGTGGGGCGCAGGACGCCCGTGCGCACGACGATGCTCCAGCGCTTGGGCTCCTCCTGACGCACACGCACGTCATGGAGCGAGAGCCGGATGCGGCGGTTCGCCACCGCCACCACCACGGACTCCTCTCCGACCGCTTCCACGATCGGGTACCACGCGCCGCGCCGGAGCGTATCGGCAATCCGGTCGGTGCACCGGGCCCAGCCAAGTTGCGCCATTGAGTGCCCTCTCAGTCGCAAGAAGATACCCCTTTCCACTAAATTCCGTTATGCGACCGATCGGCCGCCTGGTACTGCTCCAGGTACAGCGCACGACCCTCAAGACCGGCATCAAACCGAACCGGACTTACGACCCCACCCCCCTACTGCACGTCCCGCGCGCGGCGGTCAGTCCCGACGGCGTGATGGGCTGGGGCGACCGGGACGCCTGGGTGGTGGACATCCACCACCGGGCCCACCCCAGCACCAAGAACGACGACGGCGTGCACGGCGTCTCGGTCGGGTTCACATCGCACTATCGGGCGATGCGGGAGCGGTTCGGCGACCTAGTGGAACTCGGCTGCGCCGGCGAGAACCTGATCGCCGAGACCGCGGGGATGATTACGGCCGACGAGATCACCCGCGGTCTGGTGGTCACGGGACCGGACGGCGCCGAGAAGGTTCAGCTCACGGTCTTGAAGCCGGCGGAGCCGTGCCGGCCCTTCACGGCGTGGGCGCAGGGCAAGCAGGTCGAGTCCGCGGTGCTGAAGGAGAACCTGCAATTCCTCCAGAACGGGATGCGGGGGTTCTATCTGCAGGCGGAGGGGAGTGCGGTGGTTGAAGTGGGAGATCTCTTGCACGCGTTATAGCCGTCAGACGTCAGACATCAGCCAAAAACATGAAGGGGGAGTTCCGATGAGGAGCTCCCCCTTCTCGCATCTACTGATGTCTGACGTCTGACGTCTGATGTCTGTTGTCTTTGATGTCTAGCTCAGTTCATCCCAGGCCACGTGGGCTCGCTGATGACACCGGTCGCACGTCAGCTCCGCCGGCCGCATCTCGAAGCCTTGCCGATGCCGGCACGCGGGACACACGCCGTAGGTGAGCGGGAATTCGCGGTTGAGCCGGCGCATGGTCGCGGGCTCGCAATGCACCACGCTCCAGCGCTCGGGTGGATGATATCGGAGCTCGAGGAAGCGACGATCGACCGGCACGTTCTGCCGGTTCACGTCCAGCACCACGATGCTCGAGGTGGATACTCGGACGACGGGGTACCAGGCACCCCGTCGAAGTGCGTACGCGCCGGAGGGACCGACGCGGGCCCAACCCTTCGGTTGGAGCCGGGTGGGGGCTATCGCTGTCATGCCAGAGATTTAATCGGCTCCGTCACCCGGCGTTGTGACAAACCTCACAATTTCCGGCGGATCAGCCGCACTCGCTGAAGCCGCAGACATGGCATTTGGCGCAGCCCTCGATGAACGCGAGCTGTGAGCCGCAGTCCGGGCAGGCGCCGATGAAGTCCTGGGCGCCGTCCCCTTCCCGCATGCCAAGGGTGCCGTCCATCCCGGTGATCACTTCGCGCGCCGGAATCGGGGACGACCCGGCCGAGGCCGGTGCAGCGCCGGACAGGAGGTCCTGCTGGATCCCCTGCTTCTCGTGCATCCACTTCTCGATCGCGATGCCGATGGCATCCGGCACCGAGAGGACCTTGTGGGGCCCGAGGCCGACCACACGGTCCGACGAAATGCCGCGGAGCTGGCGGTGGATCTCCTTCATCGGGATCCCGGAGCGGAGCGCGAGCGAGATGAGGCGGCCCATCGCTTCGACGTCCGCCATGATCGGCGCGCCGGCCTTGCCGAGCGAGGCGAAGACTTCGAACGCCTGACCCTTGTCGTCCTCGGTGATGGTCACGTACATGGTGCCGAGGGGCGTCTCGACCCGGCGCGTGGCGCCGCGGAGGAGGTCCGGACGCGACCGCTTCGCCCGCCGCTGGAGGTTCTCCGCCTCGGCGTCGTGGAGCTGGGCGCGGGTGCGCTCGAGCTCCGCCTCGAGTTCCGCGATCCGGCCGGCGGTCTCGGCGACTTCCGCACGGGAGGCTTCCACGGGCGTAGCCGATCCGGACTCGGTGGCGTGCTCCTGCACCTTCTTCGCCGTCGTGCCGGTCGACAGCACCTGGCCCTCGCGCGCCCCGTCGCGATACACCGTCACGCCCTTGCAGCCGAGCTTGAAGGCGTCGCGGTAGATCTTCTCGACGTAGTCTTCGGTGGCGTCGTGGGAGAAGTTGCAGGTCTTGGAGATCGCCGAATCGGTGAACTCCTGGAACGCCGCCTGCATCTGGATGTGCCACTCGGGCGTCACGTCGTGCGCGGTCACGAAGGTGCGCTGCCACTTGACCGGCACTTCGTCGAAGTGGATGTGCCCCGCCTCGGCGATCTTCCGCATCAGGTCTTCGGAGTACCAGCCCTCACGCTTGGCGATGGCGACGAACTGCTCGTTGACGTCGGGCATCAGCGCGCCGGCCTGGTTCCGCAGGAAGGCAACGGCAAACAGCGGCTCGATGCCGGACGAGCACCCCGAAATGATCGAGATGGTGCCGGTGGGCGCCACGGTGGTCAGATTGCAGTTCCGGAGCTTCCGCATCGGGCGGATGCGCTCGCCCTGGGGCCCGCGGGCGCAGGTCGCGTCCGGTCCCCAGATCGATTTTTCCCACTCTGCGAACGGGCCGCGCTGCGTGGCCAGCTTCTCCGACGCCACGAGCGACTCTTCTTCGATGAACGCCATCATCTTCTTCCCGAGCGCGACGCCTTCGTCGGAGTTGTACGGGATGCCCAGCTCGACCAGGAGATCGGCCCATCCCATCACGCCCAACCCGACCCGGCGGATCCGCTTGGCGAGATCGTCGATCTCGGACAGCGGGTACTTGTTCGCGTCGATGACGTTGTCGAGGAAATGCGTGCAGAGGTGCACCACGGTCCGCAGGCGGTCCCAATCCACGTCCCCGTTCTTGACGAAGAGGCCGAGGTTGATGGAGCCCAGGTTGCAGACGTCATACGGGAGCAGTGGCTGTTCGCCGCACGGATTGGTCGCCTCGTAGCTGCCGAGGTGCGGGACGGGATTGTAGTAGTTGGCGCGGTCGATGAAGTAGACGCCCGGCTCACCGGTCTGCCACGCGCCGTGCACGATCTTGCGGAAGACCTCGCGTGCGTCCAGCTGGCCCACGACCTTCTTCGACTTCGGGTGAATCAGGTCGTAGCTCGACCCCGCCTCCACCGCCTGCATGAAGGCGTCGGTCACCGCGACCGAGATGTTGAAATTGGTCACCTGGGTGAGGTCTTCCTTGCAGGTGATGAACTCCATGATGTCCGGGTGGTCGACGCGCAGGATGCCCATGTTGGCGCCCCGGCGGGTCCCGCCCTGCTTCACGACGTCCGTCGACGCGTCATACAGCTTCATGAACGAGACGGGCCCGGAAGCGACCCCCATCGTGGAGCGGACGACGTCGTTCTTGGGACGGAGGCGCGAGAAGGAAAAGCCCGTGCCGCCGCCGGACTGATGCACCAGGGCCATGGAGCGCAGGGTGTCGTAGATCCCGCTCTTCCCGTTGGACAGGGCGTCCTCGACCGGGAGCACGAAGCAGGCCGACAGCTGGCCGAGGGGGCGTCCGGCGTTCATCAGAGTGGGCGAATTCGGCATCCAGGCCCGCGTCGCCATCAGCTCGAAGAAGGTCTCCGCCAGGCCGGCCACCGCCTTCTCCGACGCGCCGTACTTGGCGTCGGGCGCGGCTATGGTGCGGGCCACCCGCCAGAAAAGGTCTTCCGCCTTTTCAGTGGGCTTGCCGGCATCGTCCTTCACGAGGTACCGCTTCTCGAGAACGGTGAGGGCGTTGGCGCTCAGATCGAGCGCACCTTTGCGGGAATTGGAAGCAGTCATGCGGGCTCGTCCCTCACGGTAAGAGCGTTACACAGAGCCTTAGGCGCTGAGAAGGATGATGGCGGCGTGCGCTCGGTGGAATCAGAAGCGCGGAGGCCCAAGGTAGGCGGGTCCAAACGCCCGAGCAAGCTCTGAGAACACCTTCGAAAATACCACGGGTCTTGACAATCAACATCACAAATCTGTCTTACAGATTTCCCTGGAGCGGAAACCGTCCGCTCCGATGACGTACCGCCTCCGCCACGTAGTGCTCCCACGTGCCTCGAATCCGGGCAGCGAGCGTGTGATCCACCTGCCTCACAACGCGGCCCGGCACCCCCATCACCAGCGACCCGGGCGGAATCACCAGACCCTCCCGCACCACCGCACCCGCGGCGATAACACTGCCCGTCCCCACCACCACGTCGTTCAGCAGGATACTCCCCATGCCGATCAGACAGTCATCCTCGATGGTGCATCCATGGATGATGGCACGATGGCCGATCCCCACCCGCGCCCCGATCCGCGCGGGCTTCCCTTCATCTACATGAACAATGGTACCGTCCTGAACGTTCGAGCACTCCCCGACCACGATCGGCGCCATGTCTCCCCGCAGGACGCACCCATACCAGACGCTGGACTTGGCTTCCAGCGTGACATCCCCCAGCACGACGGCGCCGGGAGCGATGTAGGAGGACGGGTGGAGGGTCAGTTCTGCCTTCTGGGCACGAATTGCTGCTGGATCCAGGCGTCCACCGTCGCGCCCGACTTCAGCGCCGGAGTCCACTGCATGCTCTTCGCCATCTCGACCGCGCGGGTCGTGATGCTGTCCACGTCGGAGGCCATGACAGTGCGGACCTCGAGCGTGGTCCCCTCGGGGGAAACGTGGACCGCCAGAATGACCCGGCGAGGCACTTCGGTGGCGTCCGCGGGGAGATTGATGAAAGGGGCCACCGTCGGGGACGGAGGTGTGTCGTAGCACGCCTTGCCCCGGTTGTACTCCGGGCCAGGTTCGGCGCAGATCACGGCGAGCGACTGTGCGACAGGGGGTTTCGGCTTGCCGCCCGGCGTCGCGCCCACCGCCGACGGCGGCGCGTGCGTGGTGTCGTGCTTCGTCGTATCGGCGGCCGCGGTGGTCCCGGCCGGATTCGTGGAGTCCTTCGTGCCCACCGCCTGAGTGGTCGTGTCCACCGGTACGGCCGGGACCGCCGACGACAGGAGGCGGCTGATCAGGCCCTGGCGAATCCCGAAGTACCATACCGCCGCCCCCACCACCAGCAGTATCGAGAGGAAGACCGCGATCCCCCCCACCGTGGAGCGGGGCTTCGTTTCCGCAGGCGCGGCGTCCTCACGACCCGTCGCCCCCGTCGTGACCCGGGGTCCGAAGACGGACGGCATGGCCCGGGTCGCGGCGGTCGAGATCCCCGTCGCCACGAACCCGCCCGCCTCCACCGCCTCCACCATCTGCTCCGCGGTCTGGAACCGCTCCTCCGGTACCTTGGCCATCATCTTCTTGACGATCTCGAAGATGTGGCGGTGCTCGTCGGTCTTCAGCTCGGGGATCGGGAGCGCTTCCATGATGTGCTTGTAGCCGATCGCGAAGCTGTCTTCCCCGTCGAACGGCACCGCGCCGGTGAGACAGACATACGCCACGACCCCGAGCGAGTAGATGTCCGAGCGGCCGTCGAGTGACTGGGCGCGGGCCTGTTCGGGACTCATGTAGTGCGGGGTTCCGATGGCCATGCCCGTGCCGGTCAGCTTCCCCCCACTCGCCGCCTTCGCGATCCCGAAGTCCGTGACCACGGCCTGGCCGAGGTCGTCGAACATGATGTTGTCGGGCTTGATGTCGCGGTGGACGATATTGCTCTTGTGCGCGTACCCCAGGGAGCGGCCCACTTCCGTGAGGATGCGGCGGATGTCGGCGGGCGGCAGGGCGCCGCGCTGCGAGAGCACCGCCGAAAGCGGCTTCCCGCGCAGGAACTTCATGACGAAGTAGATCACCCGGCCCGATTTGCCGACCCGGTAGATCGGAATGATCCCGGGGTGCTCGAGCTTCGCGGACGTGCGGGCTTCGCGCTGGAAGCGCTCGACGAATTCCTTGTCGAACGCGAGGGAGAACGGCAGGACCTTGATCGCGACGTCCCGCTCGAGCTGCTTCTCGCGGGCCTTGAACACAATGGCCATGCCACCGCGTCCCAGCTCGTCGAGGATCTCGTACTCCTCTTTCAGCTGTTCGCGGACCAGATCGATTTCGGTGACTTCCTGCTGACCGGTGCTGATGGCATGGACCGGAGTGGTAGCGGTCAGGTCCAGGCCGCAGGACTTGCAGAACTTCGCGTTGTCTTCGTTCTGAGTGCCGCAGCGGGAACAGTACATCCCATCTCCGCAAGGAGTGCGGGAAACTTAGGGCGCGGCGCGAGGGAGTGTCAATCTAGTTCGCGGAAACCACCTCGAAATGTCGGACCCGCGTCAACACGTGACCGGTCGCGGGATCGGTGATGCGGAGGGTCAGATCGTACGTACCGTTTGGGACGTCGCGGAGGGCCACAGTCCGGTGCACGCGGGTCACCGGGCCGGTCGACGCCGCGTCGAACTCGAGCTGCACCGGCGGGTGATTCCCGCCGAACAGCCGGCGGATGGCGCCGAAGATCGACCCGCCACCCTTCCGCTCGACCTTGATCTCCGTGTGATAGGCGCCGCCCACGGGCAACCCGTAGACCTCGTAGTAGAGCTGGGCGTCGCCCCCGGCCGGGAACCGGTCGAGCGGATTCACGTACACGGTGTCCCCGTGCTGCTCCCACGAAAGGCCGCCCAGCTTCCCCACCACCAGGTCGGACATCGCGAACCCGCGGCCATCCAGGGGAGCCGCCGCGATCGTGTCCGAGGCCACCGCGCCGGTCACACCGTCCTTCGACTCGATGAGCAGGCGATAGCGGTAGTCCCCGGCGGGAACGGGCACCTCCAGCTGCCCCGTCAGGTACGACGGGCTCCGGAGCATCTGCGGCGCGCCGAACACGCGGAGCGTGTCGACCCGCCCGACCAGGCTGTCACTCAGGGTCGAGACGTAGAGACGGAAGCGCAGCGGGTACAGCACACCGGACGCCGCACCCACCGGGGTGAGCTCCTCGGCCGGGATGGCGAACACGAGGTGGAGCGCCTGCGTCCCGCCCGAATCGGAGGCACCGACGAGGTACCCCTCCACGGCCGGATCGAGCGGCCGGTCGAACCGCAGATGGTTGTCGTCGGTGGTGGTGCCGACACCGATCGAATACGTCCCCCGCTGACGGTCCTCCGCGATGGCCGGGAGGAAGTTGCTGCTCGTAATCGTGTTGCCGACGCGTTCGTACATCGGACCGAACGTCGAGCGCGACGCGAACAGCCCCCGCACGACGTTCATCGTGTCGCCCGACAGCTGCAATCGCTGGCGGTCCTGGAAACTCAGCGCGTCGGTCAGACTCTCCACCAGCTTGAAATCCTGCACGTCACCGCGCGAGACGAAGTGGAAGATCAGATCCCCGCCCGGCCGCCGGTACAGCCAGCTCTCGTTCGGCTCCACACCCGATGCGGCGGTGCCGCCCGAGCCCGAGAATGCGCCGACCTTGTCGGCGGGTCCGAGCCGCATGTAAATCACGCCCCGGTCATCCATCAGATCCTGCGAGCTCCGATAGACCTCCGTGAAATCATAGTGACGGTGGGCGCTCACCAATCCGAACGACCGCATCGCCACGAACCACCGGCGGTAGTGCTCGGCCAGCCGCGAGCCCGGCTCCCGAACGTCGGCGACGTCCCGCTTGGCCCAGAACTCCTTCAGCCAGTTCGCCCGTGCTTCGCTGGTCCGCAAACTGTCGAAGGCGATGAGCTCCGGCGGGGTGGCGATCCAGCTGAAGTCCGTGCGGTACATCCGGATCGCCGCCACCGACCCCGCGGCGCGCGCGCCCGCGAAGTAGTCCGCGCGTCCCGCGCTGTCGAGATGCGTGTAGTAGTCGGTCCGCGCGAGCTCCAGCAGCCCGATCCCGGAATCGCCGCCGTCCTTGAGGAACGCCTCGAACGCGGCGCGCGCCGAATCCCCCTCCCCCACTTCCCGCTCGATCCGTCCTCGCGCCATCTGGAACGCGGGGATGCCGTGCGCCGAGGTGGCCGCCGTGCGCGCCACGCGCAGCGCGACGTCCGTCTCCGCGCGCACGCGCTGCCGCAGCGCCGTTTCGACCAGCTCGATCACCGGCTCGGCGAACGTGGGGTCGACCGCGGCGGCCTTCGAATACGCGTTGATCGCTTTGGAGAGATGGTCGAGGTGCAGAAACTGTTTGAGGTTTTCGGCCGCGATGGACGAGTGTGCGCCGATCGCCAGCTCCGAGCGGCCCAGGCCGAACCACGGATAGGGCCAGTCGGGCTTCAGCTGCGACGCCCACTCGAACTCCCCCGCCGCGTCGTCGTAATGGTGGCTCTCCTTCGCGATCTCGCCGAGGCGATAGGCGATGAACCCGAGCCGGAGATGAATGACGGGATCGTCGCGGTTGGCTTTCGCGACCGCGATGGTGGCGGCCTCGAGGCCTTTCAGGGCGACGGAATCGGAGCTGGTTTCGAGTGAGTCACGGAGACGTTCGAGCGCCGCGCGCTGGTCGGGTGACTGAGCGGCGGCGACGGTGGTGGCCGTGACGACGAGCAGGGCCAGGAGTCTCATGCGCCCTTCATTATACCCCGGAGACACCGGACGTTCGGGAGTTCGTCAAGTTGTGGCCGGAATCGGACCAGTAATTCCTCCGGCGCGCCGAGTCGCGCAGTGATTCAGAAATCCGAGGAAAAGGCGACGTAGACCTGTGCGCGGCGGGGCCCACCGGCGGGCGGAGTGGTCATCGGTTCCGCGACTCCCAGCCGCAGGGCGAGCGGCACGTCGTAGTTCACCGTGAGATCGAGGGCGAGCTCCGCACCAACCGACCAGAGCCGGGTGAGGCGCGGACTCGAGCCGGGGGCCCACGCATCGCCCGCGTCGGCGAAGGGACGCAGCGACACCTTGTCGGCGCCGACAGGAAAATGGCCGAGGGACCGCCCCACTAGCGCGAGGGGAATGCGGAGCTCGGCAGTACCAGTCGCGGCGCGACGGTCAACCAGCGCGCCGCCGGCGTACCCCCGCACCGGGAAGTCCCGCACGCCGCCCAGTGTTTGCCCAAAGCCCAGGTCGTACGTTCCCGACGACACACCGCCCACCCCGAGTGTCCGCAGGAGTGGGCCATTGGTCTCCCCCACGCCGAATCGGAGGGCCAGCACCGGCGGTGCAAAGCCGGGACCCGGCAGTGCCGCGTACAGTGCGAGGAGGCTCCGGTATTCGTTGGCGAAGAGGGGCGATCCCTGCTGGTTTCGCCGCCGGTAGGTCACCGACCAGTTGAAGCCATTCTGCGGGGAGACGGACAAGACACCGGACGAATTGTGGGCGACGGCCAGCGTGACCGATCCACCGATCTGGTCGCGGCTCGCGCATCCCGTGCACACGGCGGCCAGTGTGGTGTCGGGAGTCGCCACGTACTCCGCACGCTCGAATTCCGCCGCCACCCGGAGCTCCACCGCCGTCCGCCAGCGCAGATACCGGAAGGTGGCCCCAAGATCGGCGTCCTGCGCCAGCTTCGAAACGATCGTTCCTCCGGAGGTCTCCCCGATGTTGGACCATGCGTTCGACACGTCCGCATCGAAAACGGGCTGGGGCAGCAGGTCGGCGATGACGGAGAGCTCCCCGCGGAAGCGCAGGGGGGAGACGGACGCCATGCCGATCGCGGCATACGACCAGCGCCCGAGCGCGTCGGACCCGGCGGTCACCGCCCCGCCGAAGCGCCCCGACGGTCCCGCATCGAAGTACACGGGAATCCAGAAGTGCGGCGCGAGCGAAGGCCACGCGGTGTAGCCCGTCTCGCGCACGGGGACGGCGGGCGCGCTGTCGAACGGCGCTGCCGGCGGTACCGGACCCAGCGCGGCGCCATTCCGGATGGGCGCGCTCATCAGAGTCCAACCGGTGGAGCGCAGGGACGTGTAGGCGATCCGTCCCTCCGGCAATATGGCGGGCGAGCGGGCGCCGAGTGGCTCGGCGGTAACCGCCCGCGCGGCCGGGCCACCGGTGGAATCGTTCCACCGATAGACCTGCGGGAACCCCGACGCATCCGACACGAAGAGCAGCGTATCTCCCCACCAGGTGAGACCCGACACGAGAGACGATCCTTCGCTCAGAACCGACACAGAGTCGGGAGACGCCCAGGGCCAGCGCACCAATTGCCAGTGCCCATTCCGGTGCCGCGTGGCCGCGACCCACTGGCGATCGACGGACGGGACGACGTCGCCCCAGTCAGTGCCGGCGGTGTCGCGGACTTCGGGGATGGTCGGATGATTCCCGTCCGGTGAAACCTGAACCGTCACGAGCGCGCCACCACCGCCCCGCGGTTCGGTGATGCGCGCGCCTCTGGTGAGTCTGGTCCACGAGCCGTCGGGATCCCAACGGTAGAGGTCGCTGCGGATCCGGTTCGGTCCGGTCAGATCGACCTGCGCCACCATCACCGTGTCGCCGACCCAGTCGTAGCTGACTCCGGCGTTCACGTAGTGACTGCGGGACTCCTCCCACGTGCGCGCGTCAGCCATGATGAGCCGGCGTGGTCCGCGTCCGTCGTCGCGCAGCCACACCACCCACCGCCGATCGGGAGACACCCGCGGCACGGGCTCGCTGTACAGCCCGCGCTCGAGCACGGTGCCGGGAGTTCCGGGACCGGACGCGGGCTTCGTGTCCGCCTCCCACGCCGAGTCGAGTTGCAAGCCAGGGGACGCGGCGGAGAGCGGGTGACCCACTCGATACGGAATCCACTGCCCCGCGGAGTGCTCGACGTAGCGCGGGATGACGGAATCGCCGAGCGCGTCGGCGATGGACCGAAAGAACCGCGAACCGTAGGCATAAGGCACGTAGCCGTCAGCCCAACGGGTAAACAGCAGCGCATCCGAGCGGGGACGGGAAGACGAGTCCGCGGCGTCGGCGGCGAGCACCTGGCTGTGGTAACTGCCCCGCACGCGCCCGCCGGTCGTGAACTTCGACTCGTAGTAGACCGCGAGACCTTCGGTCACCCAGCTCGGCTGATACTCCTCCGGAAAAAGTCCCGGCGCCCGGCCGAAGACGCTCTGCATCACACCCCACACGCCTCGGACGCGATCGAGGTGAAAGACATGCGTCAGCTCGTGCTGGGAAACGAGCCGCAACCAGTCGTCGTACTGGGCGAGTGCGGGATCGGTGGCGGGAGGAGCCAGAAACAACGTCACGCGGTCGGTCGGAAAGACGGTGGTCAGTCCATTCGCCCCGTCGAAATCGTCCGAGAGGGTGATATCCACCGTTTCTCGAGGGACGTGCAGCTCGGTGGCCAGCAATCCGTAGGCGCGCTCAGCCTCACGGGCCTCGCGGAGCGCGACGTCCCGGTAGCTCGGACGAAAGTGAATCCGGAAGTGCGGAGTGTGGAGGGTGCGCCAGACGCCCGAAGGCTCGACCTGCGCAGTCCCGGAGCGCGCGAGGGCGAGTAGCACCAGCGCGCAGATCCCGGCGCTTCGCATAGACGCGCAAAGTACGCCGGGCGGTTTGAGCCCGCCAATTTGCCGAATCCGTTGGTGCATCTTAACTTGAGCGTCCTGTGGAGCGCCCCCGGTGACCAGCTGCCCCTACTGCGGCCGCGCTAACGACGCGGCAGCCGCCTTTTGCATGGACTGCGGCAAACCGCTGACCAAGTCGGCGGCCCAGGCCAAGGCGCGGTCGTCTGCCGCCGCCGGGGTCACTCCTGCCGGCGGAAATCCCGCGCCGATTTCGCCGGCGACGCCGCTCCCTCATCCGTCCATGGCTCCCATCTCCAGTACCCGCGTATCGGAGCCCGTCGCCGCGGATGCGTCGTCGGCGCCAGTCCAAACCGGGTGTCCGTTCTGCGGCAAAGCGGTCGGCGGAGCGCTTCCCTTCTGTCCGCATTGCGGGCGCCGGCTCTCGGCTCCTGGATCCGGACCCGCCTGCGCCCGCTGCGGGTCACCCGTCGCGCCCGGCGTCGCGTTCTGCGCCACGTGCGGGGCGCCCGTGTCCTCGACGCCTGCCCTGCAACGGCCCTCGTCCCAGCCGCCCGTCAAGACCGACTTCACGTTCTATCTGAATCTCCTCGATGAAGGCGGCAAGGCGATTCAGCGCTACGAGCGGCGAGCCATGGATACGGGTATCGGGCGGCAGGATGGCGACATCCGCTTCCCCGACGACCAGTTTCTGTCTCCGCTGCATGCACGCATCACCTGGGAGCAAGATCAGCTGATGCTGCGCGACCTGGGAAGCCGGAACGGCACCTGGGTCTTTTTCGACGAGCCTCACAAGCTGGTGGACGGCGACCTGCTGCTCATCGGCTCGCAGATGATCCGGTTCCGCCGGCTCGGCTACCCGGGCCCCCATCCCCCCGATGCCGACGCCACCAAGCGGATGGGCTCCCTGATTCCCTCCGCCGACATCGCCTCCCTGACGCAGCTGCGCTCCGACGGCAGCGCGCGGGACGTGGTCCAGTTGTCGCCGGGCCGGGACGTCCGGATCGGGCGTGAGGACGGCGACTGGGTGTTTCCGTACGACCCGTCGATGAGCAGCAAACACGCGGTGGTTCGCTCCGAGGACGCCGACTTCATCGTGATCGACGACGGCAGCCGCAACGGCATCGCGCGCGCGGCGCGCGGGGCCGTTCCGCTCGCCGCCGGATCGCGCATCCTGGTCGGCGACAAGCTCCTGCGGATCGAATTCCCGTGAAAATTTGCCCCGTCTGCTCCACCGAATTTCCCGACGACCAGAAATTCTGCCCCAATGACGGCAGCGTGCTGCGTGGCGCCGCTCCGACGTCCGACCTCGTGGGCCAGGTGGTCGCGGAGCGCTATCACGTCGTGAAGAAGCTGGGCGAAGGCGGGATGGGCCAGGTATATCTGGCCGAACACGTGAAGATGGGACGCCGGAGCGCCATCAAGGTCATGAATCCCTCGATGACGCACGACCCCGACGCGGTCGCGCGGTTCAATCGCGAGGCGGCGAACGCCAGCCGCATTACCCATCCGAACGTTTGCGCCGTCTACGATTTCGGCGAAACGCCCGACGGGCTCATCTACCTCGCGATGGAGTTCATCGAGGGAGAGCCGCTCACCGACCTGATCGCGCGGGAAGGCGCGCTGAAGGTCGGGCGCGCGGTGAAGATCTTCCAGCAAACCGCCGACGCGCTGCAGGCCGCGCACGATCTCGGCATCGTGCACCGCGATCTCAAGCCCGACAACATCATGATCGC
>DATNDQ010000124.1:0-7189 GCA_035553475.1 Gemmatimonadales bacterium | reverse complement strand
GCCAGGAAGGTCCAGCCGATCTCGATTTCCGATTTTTCAGGGCGATAATCGTGATAGCGGGTAAACCCGATTGCCTGGCCGGTCTGCCGGTCGATGGCGACCAACGCGCCCCCCGACTCCATCCCTTCCCGGAAGACCACGCGAAACCGCTCTTCCCGCCAGCGCTCGCGGTCGGGGTGCTGTTCCCAGATGAGCGGATCACTCGCCAGAGCGTAAATCGCATTCCAGTCGTCGGCCCGGAGTGGCCGCATCTCCAGGAGGTTCCCAGTGAGCGTGGGCTGCAGGTCGAACGCCATCCTACTTGAGGGTAAAGGCCAATGCGCCGGGCCCCACCCCTCGAAAAATCGTCGCATGCGTGAGGTCCGGCCTCGGCGTGCACACCCAGGTGAGCTGACCAGGTGGGATGGCATCCAGCAGGCGCGCAAGGTGCTGGGTGCCCGCCGCGATGTCGGGTTGGGACGAGCTCGCCAGGAAGAGCGACCTGGGTGTGGTGTCACGTCCGGCAAGCAAGGTCGGTGCGGAATCGACCAGGCCACCGTTGTTCCACCAGAGCGAGGGGTCGAGCGCGATGTAGTGCCGGAAGAGGGTCGGCTCGACCAGGAACGTTTCGACGATGAAGAGCCCCGCCAACGATTCGCCGACAATGGACCGCTCGTCCGTCACCCGATAGCGCGCCCCGACGGCCGGCAGGAGCTCCGTCTCGATGAACCGCCGGAACGCCGGCGAGCCGCCGACGTGGGGGGCGATCGCGCTGTCCGAATGCACCCGCGTGGGGCCGGTCAGGTCGCGCCGGCGCTCCGTGTTCGGAATCCCCACCACGATCACCGGCCTGATCAGATGGAGCGCAATCAGCGAATCCACCGTGTTCACGACGTGCGGAAAATCCTCGTCCATGCCGCCGTCAGGCATGTACAGCACGGGAAAACGGACGGTGGTCAACCCCGCGTACGTGGCCGGCACATGCACGTTGATGAGACGTGACTCACCGAGAACGTGCGAGACGACCGTGAACGTGTCGTGGACCGGGACCCGGTCGGGCGTCTGGCCCCGCGCGGTCCCGACCCCGACCGCCAGAAGCATCGCCAGCACATCGCGCATGAAGTTCTACCGCTCCGACAGGGGCCAGCGCGTCCAGGCGATGACCGGAGCGCCGTCCAGGAGCGTGGGGCGGAATCCTTTCTCGCGCAGACCGCTTTCGGCCCGCTGGTCCAGATCGTTCTGGCCGGAGCTCTGGGTCAACTTCAGGTCCAGCACATGCCCCGTGGTATCGACGAGTACGGAGAACTGCGGCATCGCGACGGACGACGAGGCGCTGGGTGCCGGGGCCCCTCCCCTCCCGCGCCCACCCCGGCTGCTGCTGCTGCTGATCGTGCTCGTACCGGTGCTCAAGTCGAGAATCCCGTTCACCACAGCGGGGCACAGCTCGGACCGCCCCACCTGCAAACGGGTCGTCGAGTCGCTTGTAACCTTCAGCCGGACCGACCAGGGATCGCCAGCCGGCTGTACCCGAACCCGGTTCAGCGTCAGCTGCTCGACGGTGGTCTTCCGGTCCGGTGCGAGCGTGGACTCGATCGTATGAAATGCCACGACGCGCCCTTGATTGTCGAACTGCAGGGAGAAGAGGGCGTACCCCCCGGGCTCGCCCGCGCCGGGCTGAGCGCCTCGCGCGACGGCCGCGGAATCGACGACCGCATCGGCCGAGGGGAGCGTCGCGGGGTTGGCCGCCGGGTTGCAAGTCCGGCCCTGGGGAGCGGGCGCGGCACTCAGGAACATGGTCGAACGGTCGACGGTCGAGGTCCCCGCGGCACAAGCGGCCGTGACGAGGACCGCGGCGAGGCCGTACGTCTGAATCCGGGTCATGGCAAATCCTTGAGAGAGGAAGCGTACCAGCGTTCAAGGTGTCCCACACTGGTACGCATTCCCCGGCACAATTGCGGATGGACGGCGCCGAGCTACTGCATCACGACGATGATGATCGGGATCAGGAGCAGCTTGACCAGATACTCGCCCGCGTGAATGGCGGCGACTTTCCAATTCAGGTCCTCCCAGGTCACGGTCCCGACCAGCATCACCACCGGGAACGCCACCCAGTAGAAGACCCCCAGATGGACGGCACTGGTGAGATGATGGATCTCGCCGTTCACCACCAGGTGCGCCACGAGGTAGCTGAACACGAAACACCGGATCAGCTCCACCACCAACTTGCCCATCGGCATCTTGCCGGTCATGGCGGCGGCGGGGTCCTTGCCCCGGAGTTGCATCCACGGCTTGAAGAAGAGGAGCGGGCTGTACCAGAGCCAGCCGACCACGAACACCACCAGCGTGGCGACCAGAACGGGCACGAGCGGCGGAGATGTCATCATCGGTCACTCTCCTCGGGTGTGGGTCACTTGCCTTCGAGGTATTCCCGCAGGGCCGACGCGTTGTTGAGGCGCGTCTCCTTCGAGCTGAATAGCAGTGTCACGGTGCCCTTCCCCATCTGCGCCCTGAGCTCGGCGACCCCCTCGGGATTCGCATCGAGCTCGGCAAAGTATCGCTTCCGGAAATCCGTCCACTTGTCCGGATCGTGCCCGTACCATTTCCGGAGCGCGGTCGACGGAGCGATGGCCTTCGCCCAATAGTCGATTTTCGCTTTCCCTTTCGACAAGCCACGGGCCCAGAGCCGGTCGATCAGGATCCGGCGGCCATCGCCCGTCGCCGGCGGATCGTACACCCGCTTGGTGCGAATCTTCACGGCGCCGGGTTCTTCCCGGCGACGCAAATCCAGCCCTTCCAGCGCTCCACGGACACCTCCACCTCGGTGAACCCCGCCGCCGTGAATGCTTCACGATGCTGGTCGACCGTCAAGTACTTGGCTCGGAGCAGCATCATCGGCAAGCGGAGCAGGAGTCCGAACGCCTGGCCCCGGTACGTCTCGGCGATGATCACCAGCGACCGGCCCGGCTTGAGGACGCGCCTGACCTCCCGGAGATCGCCGACGAGATCAGGCCAGTAGTAATGGGTTTCGACGGCGGTCACGAGGTCGAACGCCGCGTCCGCATAGGGCAGATGGGATACCGAAGCCTCCCGGATGTCCACCCGGCCCGCGGCGATTTCCGCCTGATTCACCCGCCGTGCTTCCGCGACCGAGGCGTCAGAGTAGTCGACGCCCGAGACGTGCCCTTGGGGAGCGAGGGCGGCCAGCTTCTGGACCGTCCGCCCACCTCCGCATCCGACGTCCAGAATTCGGAACGACGGTTCGACCCGTGTGTGGCCGAGTCCCCAGTCGGTGACCGTCGAGTGCCTGAGGTTCATGGCCTGAAGCACGCGTTGCCCCATGGCCCCGCTGGGTTTTCGGCACTGGTTCATGATGAAGACCACGAGCCCTCCGGAGTCAAGTCGTTCGGCGCGGCCGCGGCACCAGCTCACCGCCGCAATTCGGGCAGATCGATTTCATGGTGGATGTGCACGTTGGGCAAAACGTGCATTCGTACGTGCAGATGAACGCGGCGCCGCCGGGTAGCAGGGCAGCACCGCACCCCTCGCAGGTCGCACGCATTTCGAGGGCCATCAACAGGCCGGCACTTTCATCGTACGACGTTCGCCTTCACCGGCGCGTCCGGCAACTGGCGGAGGACGCCTACTTCCCGATGATGAGCAGGGCCCCGGCGGCGACCGCGAGTATCGACATGATGAGGCTGAGTCCTGAAAAGCTGAGATGAATCATCGAGATCAGCCCGTTGAGGATCAGCCACGCACCCAGCAGAAAGAAGGCGAGGTTTCTCGAGAGCTTCATCGTTCGCTCCTGGTGAGAGTGTCAGTCATTCGGTGAGGCCTTGAGGGCGGCGCCGGCACCCATGACGACCAGCGCCGTCGCGATCACGGATCCTCCGATCCCAATCGCGTTCGCGATGAACGCGATCATGACCATGGGTGATGAGCTGGGACCGAACGCATGCTGCCCCAGAATGCCCTGCAGCACGGTCCCCACCGAGAGCCCGTACCCGGTGGCGAGCAGGGCCCAGAAAAGCCCCAGTGCCTCCCGCTTCGCGAGCACCAGATGGGACATCACCGCAGACACCGCCAGCATCAGCGTCCCGGTGAGGATCAGCGCCTCGTGCGCGGTGTGCCAATAGCGTTCCGAATCCGACTCCACGACCGTGGGAAAACCGCAGAAGAGCCCGATGAGGATCACCACGGCCCCATGGAGCGTGACACGCAGGCGGATGGTGCGTTCCATACGCGCTACCTCTTCTTCGCGTGTTCGCGGGAGTCCCGCAGCGCGACGAGCGTGCGGGAGAGCGACGAGTGCGCCGCCGGATACCGGAAATCCACGAAGATCCATGACGCACCGCGCGGAGCCACCTCGGCGAGGACGTCAGGGGCCGCATGCCTCTTTCCGTCACACACACCGTAGACGTCGACCAGGACACGCGACGAGTCGCGCCTTGCGCCTCCGACCTCGTAGGACTGACAGAAGTCCTGGGCGTTCAGGAACGGATCCCCGTCCAGCCCCACCACCTCATCCGAGTCCTTGGCTTGCGCCTCGGCGTCCGCCCGCAACGCTGCGACCAGAGTCGAATCGAAGAGGTGCGCGCTGTCCCCGATGGCGAGCTGTTCCCCCATCCCCTTGTCGGCCTTCGGGACGTACCAGCCGTAGAAGGACTTCGTAAAATCGGTGGCGGAGGCAAGGGCCGGATCAGGGCTGGACGTACAGCCCAGCCCGAGGGCGGGCACTGAGAGGACGGCAACGAGGAGACGGTGCCGCGGCCGCTGCATCACGAGGTCCTCCTGGCTGGCTCGAAGGTACTAGGCGAACGCGTCAGGACCATTCGATCACGGTCCGCGTCGGCGCGGCGAAGCGATCCAGATCATCGAGGATTTCGTTGACGGCGCCTGTGTCGGGCCGCACACGGCGCTCGACCACGCGTTCGAGATTCACGGAGCCCTTCCCAATGAGATCCAGAAGGCCCGGCAGTTCGGACTTCAGGTGGTCGTTGGCGCCGAGGAGTTCAGCTTCGCGCCCCAGCAAGTCGCGATAGGTGTCCACCGACATCGGCTTGGTCGCGAGACCCGCGACGACCGCCCGGCCATGAACGGCCAGGACCTTCAGTGACTGTTCCATGGTGAGCGGGAGTCCGATGAGCTCAAGGGCGACGTCGACGCCTCGGCCGCCGGTCCGCTCCCGGATCTTCCCCACCGGATCCCCCACCCCGGCGCGGATGGTCACGGCCCCGAACGCTTCCGCCATCTTGAGCTTGCGCTCGTCCAAATCCACGGCGAACACCTCCGCGGCACCCATGGCGCGCGCGAGCTGCACGGCCGACATGCCGAGCCCGCCGATCCCGAAGACCGCGACTCGGTCTCCCGTCGCGACGCGGCCCCGCTTGAGCGCGTGAAATGCGGTGGCCGCCGAACACATCGCGACGGCACCGTGCGCAAACGGAATCCCCGCCGGAAGAGGCACCGCATTGCCCGCGGGAACGGCGATGAACTCCGCCCACCCACCCGCGCGATGATGCCCGATCATGGCCCCGGTCGCGCAGAACTGCTCATCGCCGCGAACACAGGCCGGGCACCCGCCGCAGCTGATCAGGTAGTGGACGCAGACCCGGTCTCCTGGCCGCGGCATCTTCACCTCGACTCCGACCCGCTCGACGACCCCCGCGACTTCGTGACCGAGGGTGAGGGGGAGAGGCCCCGCCGGCGACCGCCCGGCGCGATAGTGCGCGTCGGAGTGGCAGATGCCGGCGGCATGGACCCGAATCAGGACGTCATTCGGACCGAGGGCCGGCTCGGGGACGTCGCGGAGAGCGACCGGGGCGCCGATTTCGACGAGCTGGAGGGCCTTCACGCAATTCGGCAGGGAATGCGGGCGTCTTCGTCGTAACCGTAGACCGCGCACAAGCGATGATATCCGTCGGCGATGATCACGCGGCCACGCTCCCGGTCACGGACCAGCAGCAGGGGCGAGAGCTTTTTCCCGGCCGCGATCTTTCGGCGGTCCTTTTCCACGTGCGCGTTGCTGATGCCGAGGAGCGACAGTCCTGAAGCGCGGAAGATGTCCTTGGCCTTGAACTCGGTGAGCTTGGCGCGGCGCAGCTGAGACACGAACCGCTTCGCCGCCGCTGAGGGGAACAGCAGGTTCAGGTAGGACTCTGCAGCGCGGTAGTCGTGATCTTCAGGCTTTTTGAGCCACTGAATGCTGTCGACCATAGGGTCTGAACTTGGGGCCCTCCTCCCCCGCGTGCCAGCCTCCCCGCACGAGCCTCAGTGCCCCGACACGATGCCGATGGCCCCCAGCCATTTCTCCACCAGCTGGGGCCATTCGGTGATGGGATCCTTGGTGCGCCGGAGCCCGAAGGCGTGCCCGCCATTCGTGTACAAGTGCATTTCCACCGGCACGCCCGCGTCCTTCAGGGCGATGTAGTACACGAGCGACTGATTCACATTGTCCACGCTGTCCGTCTCGGCCTGGATCAGCATCGTCGGCGGCGTGTGCACGGTGACGTGGATGTCGGAATTGAATTTCAGGGGGATGCGGTCGTCCGGAATCCAGAGATGCCCCGGATACACGGCGACCGCGAAATCGGGACGGCAGCTGAGCTGGTCGGCGTCGTCCACCGGGGCGTACGAGCGCCGCTGGTAGTCATTGCTGATCGCCGCGACTAGGTGTCCACCCGCTGAGAAGCCGAGGACGCCGACCTTGTGCGGATCGATGTGCCATTCGGCGGCATGTTGACGCACGATTCCCATCGCACGCTGGGCATCTTGCAGAGCCGGCGCCGGCTTGGGATTGATGCGGTGGTGATCCACCCACGACGGCCCCGAACGGGGCACCCGGTACTTGAGGAGCACACAGGTGATCCCGCGGGACGTCAGCCAATCGCAGATCTCGGTTCCTTCGAGATCGATCGCGAGGATCTGATACCCGCCGCCGGGGAAGACCAGGACCGCGGCACCGAGGTTCTCCCCTGGCGGCGAGTAGACCGTGAGCGTTGGGCGCGAAACGTGGGAGATGTAGTACCAGGGCTTGCCGGCGACGCTGGACGCGGTGCCAACGGATTCGCTGTCCGGACTGGGCCGGGTCCCCGGTGCCGCACCGGGCCACAAGGCGACCTGGCGGTGTCCCGGTGCCGGCTGCCACCCCTGAGCGGCGGCCCCCGCTGCAAACGCGAGCATGATCCAGAGAAGAGGCGACCCCCTCACC
>DATNDQ010000123.1:0-7083 GCA_035553475.1 Gemmatimonadales bacterium | reverse complement strand
GGCGACAACGTCGTGATCGACGACCTCCACTACCCGACCGAGTTCGTCCTGTATCGGGCCCTCGAAGCGTCGAAGGGGATCGAGCTCCGAATCGCGCGAAATCGCGACGGCGCCGTCAGTGTGAAGGACTTCGAGTCCCTCGTCGACGGCAGGACCCGCATCGTGTCGGTGGCGTGGGTGTCCCACCTGAACGGATTTCGCCATGACCTGCGTCCCCTCGCCGACCTGGCCCACGCGCATGGCGCCGTCTTGTACGCGGACGTCATCCAGGGCCTCGGGACCATCGAGCTGGATGTACAAGCGGCGGGTGTGGATGCCATCTGCGCGGGGTCGTACAAGTGGATGCTGGCCGGTTTCGGCGTCGCTCCCTTCTATATAAGGAAGGAGGTGCTCGAGCGCCTGAAGATCGACCGGTACGGTGAATTCCAGGTCGAAAAGGAGCTTCCCGACTACCACTTCGAGCTCCATCAGACCGCCCGGAAGTTCGACTACTGCAGCCGCGCTTTCGGTCCGGTGAAGGAGCTCTCGGCGGCACTCACCTACCTCCAGGGCGTAGGCATCGGCCGCATCGAGGCGCACACCGTGGCCCTGGGCCAGCGCCTCCACGACGGACTCTCCCGGCAGGGCCACAAACTGTTCACGCCCCCCGGAAACCGGTCCCCCATCGTGACCATGTTCACTGCGAAGCCGATGGCCGAGGTCCGGAAGGCCTTTCAGGGCGCGTCGGTGGACGTGACCGTACGGGACGGGCAGATCCGCATCGCCCCTGCCCTCTTCAATACAGAAGAAGAGATCGACCGCTGTCTGGAGGTTACGAAGGGGCTGGTCTAGTTTTGTAACATCGTGACCGACCTCTTCGACGATCTCAAGAACGGCCTCGCCGGCCGCTACGAGCTCGACCGCCAGATCGGCGAGGGCGGCATGGCGATGGTGTACCTCGCCACCGACCTCAAGCACGACCGGCAGGTCGCGGTCAAGGTACTCCGCCCCGAAGTCGGCGCGGTCGTCGGCGCCGACCGGTTCCTCCGCGAAATCCGAGTCACCGCTCAGCTCCAACACCCGCACATCCTGCCGCTCTTCGATTCGGGAGCGATCGGCAGCTACCTCTACTACGTCATGCCCCTGGTGCAGGGCGGATCGTTGCGCGGCCGGCTCGAGCGCGAGGGTCCCCTGCCCGTCGACGAGACGGTCAACATGATCCGGGCGCTCGCCAGTGCCCTCGACTACGCGCACCGGCACGGCGTCCTGCACCGCGACATCAAGCCCGAAAATATCCTGCTGCATGACGGCCAGCCCATGCTGGCTGATTTCGGGATCGCGCTGGCCGTCGCGAGTGCCGGCGGACCGCAGCGGCTCACGGGCACCGGCATTTCGATGGGCACGCCGTCGTACATGAGCCCCGAGCAGGTGTCCGGGGACCGGCATCTCGATGCGCGCAGTGACATCTACGCGCTGGCGTGCGTCGCGTACGAGCTGCTCAGCGGCGATCCGCCCTTCGTCGGGCCGACGGCGCAGGCCGTGCTCGCCGCCGTGCTGACCAGCACGCCGACGCCGCTCAACGAACGGCGCCCGACCGCTCCGCTCTCCCTCGTGGCCGCCGTCCATCGCGGCCTGCAGCGTCTTCCGGCGGACCGGTTTGCCACCGCCGCCGAGTTCGGGACCGCGCTGACGACCGGTCCGCAGACGATCATCGCGATCGCCCCGCCGCCCGGGCCACTCATGCGGGGACGTTGGCCGGTGGCCGTGGCGGCGGTAGTCGGATTGGTCCTGGGTATCGGAGCGACACTCCTGCTCCGGCCCACACCGCGCATGCCTGCGGCCCGCTGGACCATCCCGCTTCCGGTCGCCGTCGCGCTCGAAGGTCCTGGTGTCTCGGCCGGCCAGCCGGGCGTCGCCCTGTCACCGAGGGGCGGTCGCCTCGCATTCATCGCGGCGCGGGGCGGCGCTACCGTGCTCGCGGCCAAGATGCTCGACGGGGACTCGGTCGTGACCTACCCGGGAACGGAAGGCGCGGCCTATCCCTTCTTCTCGCCCGACGGACGGTGGATCGCGTTTCTGGCGGGCGGATTGCTCCGGAAGGTCCCGGCCTCCGGCGGCTCGCCGACCACACTCACCACGGCCGACCGCGTGACGGGCGCCCTGTGGCCCGCCACCGACCGGATCTTCCTGCTCGACAACGGCGGTTTCGACCTGCGCCGCCTGTCGGGGTCCGGCGCGACGGTCGATTCGACCCTCCATCTCTCGACCCAGTTCGGCACTCCCGGCATCCTCCCCGGCGGCGACTGGGCCGCGGGCGAGCTGAGTTCGGGCCAGCTGGCGTTGCTCTCCCTGAAGGACGGATCGGAGCTCGCCGTCACCCGCCGCGGCGTGTTGCCGTTCGATTCCGTGAGTCAGGCGGATCTCCTCTTCGGCGAGAGTCCGCAATACCTCCGGTCCGGTCACCTGTTGTATGGAACGGGCGACGGCGTGCTCGCCGCGATGCCTTTCGACGGCTCGGCGCGGCGCGTCCTGGGAGAACCCGCGCCTATCGTGAACGGGATGCGGATGGAGGGCGGGTACGGGTGCGCCGAGTTTGCGGTCGCGGATGACGGCACCCTGATCTACGTCCCGGGCCGGAACCAGCTCTATGTCAACATCGCATTCGTCGCTGCCAACGGGCGATTCGACACTCTTCCGGTACCCCGCGGGCCATACACCCAGACCCGCATCTCGCCCGACGGCACGCGCCTGGCCGTGCAGATGCGGAACCCGATCGGCGGCTGGCAGGTCATGGTCTTCGACATGTCGAGCGGCGTGCGGCAGATCGTGCCGGTCGCGGGCAACTATCGTGCGTTCCCCTCCTCCTGGCTTTCCAATCGGGATCTCATGATCGGCATCTGGGATCCCGTCCAGTTCCTGAACTACGGCCTGCGTCTCCAGTCCCTCGAGACGGGGAAATGGTCTGACATTCGCCTGCACGGCGCGTCGTATCTGACGCCGGCCCCCGACGGCAAGTCGTTCGTCTTTTCCGACTGGCGCTCGGGCGACATGTTCCTGCGGGCATTGAGCGAGCAGGATACGGTGCGCACGCCGGTCCCCGCGAAGGGGTTTGCGGCGTCATTCTCTCCCGATGGCCGCTGGTTGGCCTGGGGTGCGATCGACGGATCGGTTGCGGCTTCGCCGGTGCCCCCCACCGGCGCCGTCTACCCCGTGGCGGAGCGCGGGCAGTTTCCCCTGTGGACTCCAAAGGGGGACGCGGTCGTGTACCGGGACGGCAACCGGTACTACCGGTCACCGATCACGACGGCAGGCGGGTTCCGGGCGGGGCGAGCCGAGGTGCTTGCCGAGGGCCCCTTCATGGGGTCGTTCGCCTGGACCAATGCGATCAGCCCCGCGGGCCGGCTGCTCGTGCTGCTCTCGAGTCCTGAGCGGGAGAGTGCATTCCTTGGAGCGATCACATCGTTTCCGGACATCGTGAGCCGCATGACCACTACGAAGATCCGCTAGGCCGCGCCCAGTAGACGCAACCGTCCGCCCAATCGGTGAATCTCAGCAGTTGGATCCGCGTAGTAATCTGACCATACCCAGGAGCTATTCTCGATGCGCGTAGCCGCGTTGTCCCTCCTCGCCTTCGGTGTGCCTGTCCTCTTGCCCGCCCAAACGCTGTACACGCCCCGCGCCGTTGCCCACGCGTACAAGCTCGGCGCGCGGGCGCTCGACGGCCGGCCCGGGCCGAACTACTGGCAGAATCACGCGCGCTACACCATCGCGATCAGCCTGGCGCCCCCGGCACGACAGGTGACCGGCACCGAGCAGATCACCTACTTCAACGAGAGTCCTGACACGCTGCACAACCTGCTGTTCCGGCTCATCCTCAACATCCACAAGCCCGGAGCGCCGCGGGCCTTTCCCGCAAGTGAGGACTACCTGACGTCGGGGGTTCACGTCGATTCGTTCGTGGTCAACGGGGCGCCGCGACCCTGGGGCAATGACGCGCAGATCTTCACCCTGCGTGGCGTTCGCCTTCCGGCTCCCCTGGCACCTCACGATTCCGTCCGCGTCTCGCTGAATTGGCACTACGACCTGTCGAAGGAGAGCAACCGCGAGGGGATGCTCGATTCCACCACCGCCTTCCTCGCCTATTTCTACCCTCGGGTCGACGTCTACGACGACTACGACGGCTGGGACGGCACTGCGTTCACGGACATGCAGGAGTTCTATTCGGACTTCAACGATTACGACGTGTCGGTGAAGGTCCCGGCGAACTTCATCGTCTGGGGCACGGGGACGCTGACCAATCCGGACGACGTGCTGGCTCCCGAATTCGCGCAGCGGCTCAAGACGTCGATGACGTCCGACGAGACGGTGAACATCGCGACCCAGGAGGACTTGAAGGCCCACCGTGTCACGCGGGCCGACGGCGACCACACCTGGCACTTCACGGCCACGCATATCCCCGACATGACCTTCGCCGTGAGCGATCACTACGACTGGGATGGCGGGTCGGTGGTGGTCGAAGACGCGACCGGACGGCGGGCCAGCGTTCAGGCCGCGTACAACGACACATCGGTGGACTACAAGCACATGGTTCAGTTCGGCCGCCATGGCTTGGGCTGGCTGTCCCATAACTGGCCCGGCGTACCCTATCCCTACGAAAAGAGCACCGTGGTCGAGGGACGGGCGGACATGGAATACCCGATGATGGTGAACGACAATTCGTTCGCCGACACCGTCTTCGCGCGCTTCGTCGTCGAGCACGAAATGGCTCACACCTACTTCCCGTTCTACATGGGAATCAATGAGAGCCGGTACGCCATGATGGACGAGGGCTGGGCGACGACGTTCGAGTACCTGATTGGGCAGGCGGATGTGGGCCCGGCCCGGGCTACGGACTTCTACAAGCAATTCCGGGTCAATGGCTGGGCCGCCGACCCGTCACCGCTCGAAGACCTGCCGATCATCACGCCGAATGACGCCGAGAATGGGCAGGCGTACGGGAATAACGCGTATGGGAAGCCGTCGATTGGCTACCTGGCCCTGAAGGACATGCTCGGCGACGCGACGTTCGGAAAGGCCCTGCACGAGTTCATGGACCGCTGGCACGGGAAGCACCCGATCCCCTGGGACTTCTTCTACACCTTCAACAACGTCACCGGGAAGAATCTCGACTGGTTCTGGAACTCGTGGTACTTCTCGAACACCTATATCGACCTTGCACCGACTGGAGTAACGGGCTCGACGGTGAAGGTAAAGAACATCGGCGGGATGCCGGCGCCTTTCGACCTGTTGGTGAAGTACAGCGACGGGTCACAAGACTCGCTGCACGAGACGTCCGCCGTGTGGGAGAAGACACCAACGCAGGCGAGCGTCGTGCTCAAGTCCAAGAAAACAATCAGCTCGGTAACCTTGAAGCACGGGGTCTGGGTGGACGCCGATACGACCAACGATACGTGGGCTAGAGCTTCAGCTCCCACACCTCGAAAATAGGATCGGTATCGAGCTCGTCGTGGCGTTCCTCTCTGACGAAGCGGTATCCGGCCGACTCGTAGATGTGGCGCGCGGCTGAGAGGACGCGATTGGTCCAGAGTACGATCTTGCGATACCCCGCCTCCCGCGCGAATTGCGTGCATTCGTCGACCAGCCGGCGTCCGAGCCCGGAACCTCGGGCGCCGGGTTCGACGAGGAGCATCCGGAGTTGCGCGACGGTATCTGTCTTCTTCACCAGAAACACGCAGCCCACGCGTTCCCCGTTGCGCTCTGCGATCCAGCATCGCTCCCTCTCGGGATCGTGCTGCTGCTGATAGTCTGAGACGATCCGGGCGAAGAGCGCCTCGGCTTGCAGGCCCCATCCGTATTCTTTTGCGTACACGGCACCGTTGCGTTCTACGACCCAGCCCAGGTCTCCGGGCCGAGGGCGTCGTAGCCTGACGGGCATGATCCTCGCCCCGCGGAAGCCCAGCAGATCCTCGATCGCCCGCATGGCACCAATGAGGCGGTCCGGGCCGTCGCCCTTTATGCGCCCGAGCATCCGGCTCATGTCCCGTTGTGATGCCGCGTTCAACGCCGCGAACTCAGTCTGGCCTCGCGTGGTGAGGTTCAGCTGCGAGACCCGCCCGTCCGACTCCGAACGCCGCCGGCTGATCAGTCCCCGCCGCTCGAGGCGCACGAGGATCCGACTGACAAATCCCGCGTCCATCCCCAGGCCCATCACCAGGTCGGAAGCGGACGCGTCCTTACTGTGTGCGAGCTCGTACATGATGCGGGCTTCGGGATACGAGAAGGGGGACCCGTTGAGATGCTCGTCGAGGAGGCCGATCTGGCGAGTGTAGAACCGATTGAACCGGCGGACAGCGGCGATTTGCTCGTTCCGAACAGCCATGGGCGCATCCAGTAGGGTCCTTGCACGATTTACGGCAATTAGTTGACTGAGTCAAGTATCTGTCATACCCGGAAAAGACAGGTATCCAGGGCCGGCGCTCCCCCACCCGTGCAATTCCAAGCCGGCAGCTCGTCTCTCAGACATGATCCTCAGAACAGCTCTCCCCACCCTGCTCCTTGCGCTGGGCGCCTGTGAGACGGACCATGTGGCAACGGCCCGTGATCCGTTCACAATGCACATACCGGAAGCGGCCGAGATCTATCAAGCAGTCGCTGACGATGTCTTCAACGCGTACGGCGAGGGCGGGATCTATCTCGATACCAGGCGAGCCCCCTTGTGGGGGCTCGAACCCATGGCCGGGCACCGGGCACAACTTCCAACCTGGGCGATCAGCGCCCTGCTATCGAGTCGAAGGTTCGACGGTACTTGCAGTCCGGCCCCCGAATGGACGTGCCCGATCCGGGTGCACGGGGTAACCATCAACGTCTCCGGCCTCTTCCGTGGTCGCGCGGACACGGTGATTGTTCAAGTCGGGCAGGGTTCAGTCAACCCACCGGACGATCCGCACCCACTTCCCGAGTTTGGCGAATGCGACTGGTACTATCTGTTGAAAGAATCTGGCCGCTGGAACGTGGTGAAGATCGAAGGTCGAATGATCACCTGATCGCGGCGGTCTTGGCCGTAGGGTTGGCCACTGGGAGCCTCGGAGCGCAGACCACCGCCCA
>DATNDQ010000122.1:0-61450 GCA_035553475.1 Gemmatimonadales bacterium | reverse complement strand
GGCGTGGCCCGGCCGGTTGAAGGTCGTGGCAAGCCAGCGTTCGGTGATCGCCATCCCCACGGCGTTGCCAAACCCCTGGCCGAGTGGCCCGGTGGTCACTTCGACGCCGGGGGTGAGCCCTCGTTCGGGGTGCCCTGGGGTCCGGCTGCCCCAGCGCCGGAAATGTTTGAGGTCCTCGATGGTGACACCGTACCCCGTGAGACACAGGAGGCTGTACAGCAACGCACTGCCGTGCCCGGCCGACAGGACGAACCGGTCGCGGTCCATCCACGAGGGGGAAGCGGGGTCGTGGCGGAGGTGGCGGGTCCACAATGCGTAGGCCATCGGGGCCGCACCCATCGGCAACCCCGGATGTCCGGAACCCGCCTTCTCAACAGCGTCGATGCTCAGCGTGCGGATGGTGTTGATGCAGAGCTGGTCGAGCGCGCTCGCGGACCGGGTCACGGTGCGCGTTCGGTCGATCGCAGGTCCCCCGCCAGCAACACCCGCTTGGCCGCCACCCGAGCGAGGAGGTCATTCCACGACTTCGTGAAAGCCATCGTACCCTCTTGCTGGAGTTGATGCGCCAGGGCCGCTTCTTCCACTCCAGCCCGCTGGAACGCCGCCAGCACCTCCGCGGCGTCTCCACCATCAACCGGCATCACGCCATTCACGCGTCCGTGCTCGGCGAACGCCGCCAGCGTCTTCTCGGGGATCGTATCAATGGTATCGGGGGCGGCCAGGGCCTCGACGTACAGCGTGTCCGATGCCTGGGGATCCTTGGTCCCGGTGCTGGCCCAGAGCAGGCGCTGAGGCCGGGCGCCGGCGGCGGCCAGGGTCAGCCACCGGGGAGACGCCAGGAGGTCGCGATATGCCCGGTAGGTCTGTCGCGCCACCGCGACGCCGAGGCGATTGCGGAGCGCGGGAGCCACGCGGTCGTGGACCGCAACGTCCCACCGGCTCACGAAGAGCGAGGCGACGGATTCGACCCGCGCGTCGAGTCCCGCGGCGATGCGCCGTTCGATCCCCCGCCAGTAGGCTTCCGCGGCGGCGACGTATTGCGCCACCGAGAACAGCAGCGTGACGTTCACCGGCACTCCACGGAAGATCGTCTCCTCGATGGCCGGCACCCCTTCAGGCGTCCCCGGAATCTTGATGAAAAGGTTTGGACGTTGGGCCCGCGCATGGAGCTGCACGGCGGCCGTCACCGTGCCCGAGGTGTCGTTCGCCAGCCGCGGTGACACCTCGAGGGAGACCCAGCCGTCCGTTCCGCCACTGGCGACATGAGCCGGACGGAACAGGTCAGCGGCCCGCACCAGATCGTCGATCGCGACCTCGAAGAACAGCTCCTCATCGGAGCTGCCCTCCGCTCCCTCCGCGCGGATGGCGTCGTCGTAGAGATCGCTGCCCTTGATGGCTTGATCGAAGATGGTCGGGTTGGACGTCAGCCCGGTCACCGAGAAGTCCCGGATGTAGCGCTCGAGGGTGCCGTCGTTGAGGATGACCCGGGAAATGTTGTCGAGCCAGAGACTTTGCCCCAGCTGGTGCAGCTCTTCAGTCGCCTTCATGCAGACTCCAGTAATGCGGAAAAGTCGGTCGTGAGAAGATCCGCGATGCGGTCCACCGCCAGGTCGGCCGGGGGATAGGTCGCGAGCAGGCGGGGGTCCTGGGCGTAATGGCCCTGACGGGGGAACACCGTCGTCAGACGGTCGCCCCAGATGGATTTCATCATCGCGAGAATGCGCAGCTTGTCGTCCACCATCACGTAGTGGCGGGCCGGGTACCGTGCCGCGACCGCGTGGAGCATCCGCTCCTTGTGGACGTAGATCAGCACCCGGCCCTCCACGGCCGCCCAGAGGCCGGAGCGCTGGATCTTGCGAGGCTGGAACACCACGTCCCCGTCCGAGAGCACGACGGTCGTTCCCTGAGTGCCCAGATACCGGACGACATCGAGCGCCCCCGGATAGAGGCGGGTCGCGAACGGATAATCCACGAGGAACGAAGACATCCAGAGGAGCCGCGGATCGCCCTCGTCTCCCTGTCGATACCGTTGCAGGGCCCCCAGGTAGTCGGCGTAGCCAAGCTCTTCCCGCAGGTCCTCCAGGATGGCCCAATACCGGTCACGGCTCGGGACCCCGAACTCCCGCGCCAGGTGGTCCCGCAGGTCCTCCTGCACCAGGTCGTTGTCGAGCAGGGTGTTGTCACAGTCGAGAAGGAACACCACATCCTCGCGCTCGCTCACTCGACCCCGCCGGCCAGGGATGGATTGTGCCAAGGGCCAAACGCCGCGATGAGCGCGTCGGCCTCCTTCGGCCCCCACGTGCCCCGGGCGTAGGGCAGCGCCCGGGAATGCTTCTGGAGCACCGGATCGACCACGGTCCAGGCGGCTTCGACGGCATCTTCCCGCGTGAAGAGCGCCCCGTCGCCGATCATCGCGTCGCCCAACAGGCGTTCGTACGGTGCCTCTGCCCCCAGAACCTCTTCCACCATGTACAGCTCCCGCAGGTCGCCCACGAACTCCTTGCCCGGGTGCTTGACCCGCGCGGCCAGCGCTACCGCCGCGTCGGGGGAGAGCCGGAAGCGCAGGTAATTGGCCGGCCCCGCCGGAGGCGTCGAGTCGGCGAAGAGCCGGGCCGGGGGCGGCTTCAGCTCCACCAGCACTTCGGCGACCGTCTCTGGCAGGTACTTCCCGGACCGGAGGAACCAGGGCACGCCATTCCAGCGCCATGAGTCGATGAACAGGCGCAGCGCGCAAAAGGTCTCCACGTCGGATTCCTTGGCCACACCGGGCTCCTTCCGGTAGCCGGCATACTGGCCCCGGACCAGGTCGCGGGGGCCGAGCGGCCGCATGGCCTCGATGACTTTCGCTTTCTCCGTGTGAACGGCGCCGTACCCCCGGTAGGCCGGGGGCTCCATGGCCAACAGGGCGACGATCTGGAAGAGGTGATTCTGGATTACGTCGCGGAGGCAGCCCGCGCTCTCGTAGAACGCTCCGCGGCCGTTCACACCGAACTGCTCGGCCAGCGTGACCTGGACGCTGGCCACGTAGTTGCGGTTCCAGATCGGCTCGAGAAAGGCGTTCGCGAACCGGAAGTACAGAATGTTCATGATCGCCTCCTTCCCCAGGAAGTGATCGATCCGGAAAATGGAATCTTCCGGGAACAGGGAGCGCGCCACCGCGTTGAGCTCCCGGGCGGACGCGAGGTCGCGCCCGAAGGGTTTCTCCACGATGACGCGCCCCTGATCCGCGAGACCGGCACTGCCCAACCCTCGAATGACGGTGGCGAAGAGGGACGGAGGAATGGCCAGGTAAAACGCCGGGCGGCGCGCCTTCCCCAGAGCCGTCTTGAGCGCCGCGAACGTCTGCGCGTCGTTGTAGTCCCCGGAGACGTACTGCAGCAACGAGAGGAAGCGGCGAAGCACGTCCGGTTCGACCTTGGTTCCGGACTCGCGGATGCTGTCGGTGGCCCGTTTCCGCAGTTCCGCTATTGTCCACGTCGACGAGGCCACGCCGACCACGGGTACCGTCAGCGCGTCGCGTTTCACCATCGCGTACAGCGCCGGGAAGATCATCTTGTGCGCGAGGTCGCCCGTCACGCCGAACAGCACCAGGGCGTCGGACACCGGGGGTTGCGCGTTGCGGCGGCTCACGGTGCGCCACCCGGCACTGCGGCGCCCAGCGCGGCGTCCACCACGGCCTGCCCTTCTTCGAGGACCCGCGCCAGCTGGTCCGCCCCCCGAAAACTCTCGGCGTAGATCTTGTAAATGTCTTCGGTCCCCGACGGGCGGGCCGCGAACCACCCAGTGGCCGCCATCACCTTCACCCCCCCGATCGGTCCATGGTTTCCCGGTGCCTCGGTGATGACCCTCTCCACCCTCTCGCCGGCGAGGTCGGAACACTGCATCTGATTCGGAGTGAGGGCCGCCAAGATGCGCCGCTGATCTGCCGTCGCCGGCGCCTCCACCCGCTCGTAGCTGGATTCGCCCAGGTCCCGGGTCAGATCCTGGTAGATCTCCCCCGGGTCCCGGCCCGCCCGCGCCGTGATTTCGGCGGCCAGCAGGGCCGCCACGATGCCGTCCTTGTCAGTCGTCCACACGGTCCCATCCCGCCGCAGAAACGTCGCTCCCGCGCTTTCTTCGCCGCAGAAGCCCAACGAGCCGTCGCTCAGCCCCGCCACGAACCACTTGAACCCGACCGGCACCTCGTACAGCCGGCGCCCCAGCCGGGCGCATACCCGGTCGATCATTCCACTCGACACCACGGTCTTCCCCACTCCGGTGCCCGGACCCCACGCCGGCCGATGCCGGAGAAGATGGTCGATAGCGACGGCGAGATAGTGATTGGAGGGCAGGAGACCCGTGCTCCGGGTAACCACACCATGGCGATCGTGATCGGTGTCGCACGCGACCGCGATGTCGTACTGGTCCTTCAGACCGATCAATCGCTGCATGGCATAGGACGATGACGGGTCCATCCGTATCCTCCCATCCCAATCGACGGTCATGAATCGGAAGGTCTGGTCCACCGCGTCATTGACAACGGTCAGGTTGAGCCGATAGTGCTCCGCGATGGCACCCCAGTAGTGGACGCCTGCCCCACCGAGGGGATCGACGCCCACCCGGATCCCCGCTGCGCGAATCACGTCGAGATCCACGATCTCACCGAGGTCGTTCACGTACGCGGTCCGGTAATCGTACCGGTGAATGGTCGGAGCGCGGAGGGCACGCTCGTACGGCATTCGTCTCACGTCCTGCAATCCCTGGGTCATGAGCTCGTTGGCCTCGGCTTCGATCCTCCCGGTCACGTCGGTGTCGGCGGGTCCCCCGTGGGGAGGGTTGTACTTGAACCCCCCGTTGTCCGGGGGGTTGTGAGAAGGCGTGATCACGACGCCGTCGGCAAAGCCGCCGGCGCGGCCGCGGTTATAGCCGATGATGGCATGTGAGACGGCGGGGGTCGGCGTGTACTCGTCGTCCTCGGCCAGCATGACGTCGACGCCATGTGCCGCCAGCACCTCGAGCGCGGTCGCGCACGCCGGCAGGGACAGCGCGTGGGTGTCGATTCCCAGAAACAGCGGACCGTCAATCCCCTGACTCATGCGATAGCGGCACAACGCTTCGGTGATCGCGACGATGTGCCACTCGTTGAAGGTCGTCTCGAACGCCGAGCCACGATGGCCCGAGGTGCCGAAGACGACGCGCTGCGCGGGAACCGCGGGATCGGGGATCCGGGTGTAGTAGGCGGTGACCAGCTTCGAGACGTCGAGGAGCAGCTCCGGAGGGGCGGGATGGCCCGCCAGCGGACTGGCGTTCATGGGCGCTCCAATCCCGCGGCTGCCGCCCGATCGACCAGCCAATCCACCCGGCCTCCCGACGGCGCGATGGCTTGCGCCGGGAGGTCATCGGGGCGCCGGGGACCTTCGAGCACGCGCTTGAGGATCTCCGCTTTGTGCGCTCCCGACACGAGAAAGAGCACTTCCGCCGTGGTGTTGATCACCACGGGCGTGAGCGTGACCCGCCAGGTCCCTGTGGCTCTCGAGTACTCGGGCATGACCCACCGGGTCCGCTCGCGGACGGCGCCACTCCCCGGAAAGAGAGACGCCGTGTGCCCGTCCTCACCCAGGCCCAGGACCACGAGATCGGGCGGCCCGGCCGCCCGCACCAGATCCCGGAGCATCGCTTCATAGGCGCTCGCCGCCACCGCTGGGTCATCCTCGCCGTGGATGCGATGCACGTTGGCCGGAGGGATCGGCACGCGGTCGAGCCAGGCAGTGCGGGCCATGCGGTAGTTGCTCTCGGCATCGTCGGGGGGCACACAGCGTTCGTCCCCCCACACCACGTGGACACAGGGCCAGGGGATCCTCGAAGAGAATCCTTCGCCAGCCAGACGCTCATATGTAGGTCGCGGCGTCGATCCGCCCGCGAGGACTACGACGGCTTGCCCACGGGCCTGAATCGCCGCGGTCAGGTGCTGCGTGACACGTTCCGCGGCCGCATCGGCCAGCGCTTCGACATCGGCGAGCACTTCGACCCCGGCCCGCACGACCCCCTCGTTGCTCATTCGGCCACCGCCTCGATCCGTCCGGCACCAATCGGGCCCCCCGGCATCCGCGAAGCGCCGGTGGCCCCCATCACGACACGGACCCGGTGCACCCCCTTCCCGGTGACGAGCAGAACACCGGCACCGTGGTCGAGCGCGACGCCGTCGAGCTCGGCCAGTACCACCCCGCGGCACACCCGGGCTGGGTTTTCCACGGAGATCTCATAGCGCGCTTCCCCGTGCCGCAGTACCGCGGTAAACCCGGACCACCCGGGGGGAATACAGGGATCAACCAGAAGGTGTCCGCTCCGGACACGGAGTCCCAACAGCCACTCGACCCCCGCCCGATAGAGCCACCCCGCTGATCCGGAATACCAGCTCCAGCCGCCGCGGCCCACGTGGGGCGGCTCGGAGTAGACGTCTCCCACCGCGACGTAGGGTTCGACCCGGTACCGCTGGACACCGGCGGCAGTGGCGGTGTGGGAAATCGGGTTCAACATGGCGAAGAGCTCCGCGGCCTTGGCTCCGTCGCCCAGTTGGGCGAATGCGATGGCGGCCCAGACCGCCGCGTGGGTGTATTGTCCGCCGTTCTCGCGCACGCCGGGCACGTATCCCTTGATGTAGCCCGGCTCGAGCGCGGTGCGATCGAAGGGCGGCGTCAGGAGCAAGATCAGATCATCGGACCGCCGCACCAGGCGCTCGTCCACCGACGCCATGGCGCGCCGTGCCCGCTCCGGCCCGGCCCCCCCCGACAGCACGCTCCAGGATTGCGCGATCGAGTCGATGGCGCAGGCGTCCGCGCCCGCGACCCCCAAAGGTGTTCCGTCATCGAAGTAGGCCCGACGGTACCAGTTCCCGTCCCAGGCCTCCTGCTCCACCGCCTGCGTGACGGCGACACCGTGCTCGCCCCACGCCGCGGCCCGGGCCGCTTCCCCCCGGGTCGCCGCGATCGGTGCCCAGGTCCGGAGCACGGAGTGGAGAAACCAGGCGAGCCAGACGCTCTCTCCCCGCCCCTGGCTGCCCACTCGATTCATCCCGTCGTTCCAGTCCCCGGTGCCCATCAGCGGAAGTCCATGCGCGCCGACGCCCAGGCTCCGATCGAGGGCGCGGCCGCAGTGCTCGAAGAGCGTGCCGTGCTCCGCCGCCGGACGAGGCTCGAAGTACGACTCCGACTGCCCCGCGGCGAGCAGAGCCCCGCCGAGGAACGGCACCACCTCGTCGAGAATGGCCTGGTCACCCGTGACCTCGAGATAGTAGCCGACGACGTAGGGCAACCAGAGGAGGTCGTCGGAGATGCGCGTGCGTACGCCGCGCCCCACCGGTTCGTGCCACCAATGCTGGACGTCCCCTTCGACGAACTGCCGTGACGCGGCTTTCAGAATGTGCGCACGCATCAGATCGGGCCGCGTGACCGCCAGCGCCATCACATCCTGCAGCTGATCCCGGAATCCGTACGCTCCACTCGCCTGGTAGAACGCCGTGCGGGCCCAGAGCCGGCAGGCGAGGGTCTGGTAGAGGAGCCACTGATTCAGCATCAGATCCAAGGCGCGGTCAGGCGTGGTGACCTGGATGGTTTCCAGGATCGCACTCCAGCCACCGATGACGGTCGCGAGCCGCCGGTCGAGATCATCGGACCGGTAGCGCTGGATCACCGCCCGCGCCTGCTCCCGAGTGTCGGTTTGCCCCAAGAGCCAAACCACCGAGACGCTCGCTCCGGGGGGGATGTCGACGGTCACCTGCAGCGCGCATCCCGGGTCCAGGGCCGCACCGATTCTCCCGGAAAGGGGTTGGCGGCGGATCAGGGCCGCGGGGCGGTCGAGTCCGCCGTTCCGGCCCAGGAACTCCGTCCGGTCCCCGGTCGAGGCGACCTGGCCCCCGCCGAGATCCGCGAAGGCGATCCGCGTGGCGAAGTCGCGGCTCCACGAATTCCGCGCGAACATCGCCCCGGTCGCAGGGTCCAGCTCCGTCATGATGAAGGGCGCGGACGCGCTGCGCGATGTTCCCAGCACCCAATCGTGGTATGCGGTCACCGAGAGATGCCGGGTGTGAGACGCCTGGTTGGTGAGCGTGAGCCGGGAGATCTTGACCGGGTCGTCCGCCGGCACGAACTGCAAGATCTCGCTGGTGACACCATGCGCGTCGTACCGGAATCGCGTATAGCCACGGCCGTGCCGCACCACGTATTCACCGCCTGGCTCGCGGATCGGCAACGGTGTGGGGCTCCACAGCGCGCCGGACTCGTCGTCACGGATGTAGAACATGTCGCTCGGCGGATTCCGCACCGGATCGTTGGACCAGGGCGTCAGCACATTCTCCTGGCTGTTGATCGCCCACGTGCACCCGGACCCGCTCTCCGACACCAGGCACCCAAAATCCGGGTTCGCGAGGACGTTGATCCAGGGGGCCGGCGTCCATTGCCCCGCCCGCAAGGTGATGACGTACTCGTGCGTCTCGGCGTCGAATCCGCCCACGCCATTGAAGAACTCGAGCCGGGGGGACGGCGCCGCAGGCGCCGCGGCCGACGGCACTTCCGCCGGCTCCCGCCGGGTCACCGGCGTCGGGGGCGGATCGGCGCGGTGCGCACGGGCGACCTGCTCCACGAGGGTGCCCCGCCGGCTGGAGAGGTCGATGCGGGCTACGCTCTCCAGGACGTCGCGCTGTCCGGCGGTGACCCGGTCCGCCCGCAGCATGATTACCCGTCCCTGGGGGTCGGGCCCTTCCGGGCTCGGCATGGACTGATTGGTCCGCACCAGCGTCTCGATGAGTCCCTGGAGGTCCTGTTCATAGGACGGCGCCCGGTCGTTGAGAATGACCAGGTCGACCGCGAGCCCCTTCAGGCGCCAGTATGCGTGCGCGCGCAGCAGCTGCCGCACAATGCCGATGTCATCCGACTCGTCGATCTCGACCAGTACGATGGGCAGATCGCCCGAAATGCCGTGGGCCCAGAGGGCGGTGACGCCCTCGTGGCGCCGGACCTGCACCTCGGTCGGCCCCCGCAGGGCGCGATCCGTGTAGAGGAGCGCCCCACTCAGCGTCTGAAACAGGTGAGCCTCGGCGGGCTCGATGCCGAGGTGATGCAGCTGGACCTGGGCTTGCGTCCAGGCCAGAGTGGCAACCCGTTCGAACGTGGTGACGTCATGATACTTGTCGGCCAGATCGAGCACCGCCGCCCGTGACGGCCCTACGAGCGTCGTGAACGCCACGCGGACGGTTCGCCCCGCGCGCACCCGAACCCGCCGGCGGAGACTGACGATCGGGTCGAGCACAGAACCGACCGTATTCGAGAGGTGCCCCCCCTCCGTCTCCGCGCGGGGCGCCCGCAGCGTCCCTCCCCGCCCCAGGAACTGCGCGCGATCCGTTTCCCATTCGAGATCTCCGACCGTCTCGCCCTCCACCGCCAGCACGTGCGCGAGCCACACCTCGGCATCCTCCGGTGCCCGGCGGCGCCGGGTGGCCAGCAGGGTGTCGCGCTCGGCCACGCTCTCGGTCTCGAGAAACAGATTGGAAAAGGCGGGATGCGCGGCGTCGGCGGCCGGCGGCGCCAGCACGATCTCCGCGTATGAGGTGACGTCGATCTCGCGAATGCGGGCGCCGTTGTTCGTGAGGGACACCCGCCGGACCTCGGCGTCGTCCTCGGACGACACGATCACTTCCAGACGCGTCGTAATCGCCCCGTCCCGCCGGCTGAACTCCGCGCGGTCCTCGGCGAACGACACGTCGTAGCTCTCGGGGGCGCTTCCGGCGGGCTGGAACCCCGCCGACCAGCGATCTCCACTCTCGACATCCCGCAGCAGGATGTACGACCCGGCATCGTCGCACGTCACATCCTCGCGCCACCGCGTGACTGCGAGATCCCGCCAGCGGCTGTACCCCGACCCCGCGGCGGTTACCATCACGGCGTACCGGCCGTTGGACAAGACCTGGGTGCGCGGCGTGGCGCCGTCCGGTGACGTGAAGTGCCGTGGCTGGGGCGGCACCAACTCGCGGACGTCCCCCACCACCCGATCGGCCTCGGTTTGAGGCCGGGCCACCGGGACGTCGCGCGGAGTCCGCTCCTGCAGCAGCAGCTCGGTGGCCCGCACCATCGGCTCGTGGTGAAACCGCGCCCGCATGGCGTCACCGGTCAGCACGTTGGCGAGCGCGACGACCGACATGCCCTGGTGATGGGCCATGTACATGCGAACGACCGCTTGCTCGGTATCCGCCGGAAGCCGGCTGGGCGTGTAATCCACCGCCTCGCAGAAGCCGTAGAGTCCGTCGGCGCCGGCCCGGGCGAGGGCACGGAAGTTCCGCAGCGCGGCTTCAGGATCGACCATCGCCGCCAACGCGGTAGCGTAGGGGGCCACGACGACGTTCTCCACGAGGCCGCGTTTGAGCCCCAGCCCTGGCACGCCGAAGCTCGAGTACTGGAACGTCATCGCGAGGTCGCGCGCGTAGTAGCCGGACTCCGACATGCCCCAGGGCACCTTGCGCTCGGCGCCATAGTCCATCTGACGCTGGACGGCCAGACGGCAGCTCTGCTCGAGAAGACTCCCGAGGGGTGAGCGCATGATCAGGCCGGGCATCAGATACTCGAACATCGAGCCCGACCACGATAGCAGCACCGAGTCCCGTCCCACGGGCGTCAGCAGCCGGCTGAGCCGGAACCAGTGGCGCACCGGCACGTCACCTTTCGCGATGGCGATGAAGCTCAGCAGGCGGGCCTCGGAGGCCAGCAGGTCATAACGTCCGGGGTCGAGGGTGCGGTCCCCCATCCGAAACCCGATGGCGAAGAGCATCCGGGTGGGGTCGAACACGAACCCGAAGTCCATCGCCGCCACCATATCGCTGGCCTGGGCCGCGAGCCCGTTCAGACGTTCGATCAGCGCCGTCGCGGAGGCCGCCGACCGCTCGAGTGACGCCGCGAGTGCATCCAGAGCCCGCAGCCGCGCGGGAGTCCCGTCCACCGCCCCAGCCACGGCGGTGCGCACCGTCGCGAGATCCTCCAGCGCCGCCTGGCACAGCGGCGGCAGCTCGGCCAGGGTCAGCGGCTCCTGCAGCCGATTCATCAACGCCGCCGCCCTATCGTCCGGACGGCTCGAAGCCCACGGCATGAGCGTGTCGAGATCCCGTTCGTGCGTCTCTACCGCTCCCCGCAAGGCCTCGGCGGCCGTCAACAGGGGAATGCTCTGCGCCGGGACGCCCTGGCGGGTATCCTGGGCGCGGTTCGCGACGGCCTGCGTCGCCGCCGCCAGCTCCGCCAGACGGGCGGCCCAGGCCGCCGGGGTACCGGACGGCTGCCCGACCACCGTCATCACAACCTCGAGGGCTTCCGAGAGCCGCTTCCAGGGCGCCTTCCCCTCCCCTTCGTCCGCGCCGGCCCGCACGGCCTCCTCGAGGAAATTGGCGGCATCGGCGATCCCCGAGCGGACATCCGGGAGCGGCACTCCCTGCCCCAGCATCTCCCGGCACGCATTGCCCAGCGTGATGAGTGCGCCCGCCAGGTTCCCGCTGTCTACCGTCGAGATGTACTTCGGTTCGAGCGCGCGGCCGTCACGTGTGTCGTACCAGTTGTAGAGGTGGCCCCGGTAATGCTCGAGATTCGTGATGGTGCGGAGCGTCGCTTCGATCCGGTCGACGGCGTCGAGCGTCCCGATCCATCCGAGATCGCGCGCCGACACCACCGACAGCAGATACAGCCCGATGTTGGTCGGCGACGTGCGCTGCGCGATGACCGGCTGCGGCGTCTCCTGGAAGTTGTCGGGCGGCAGATGGTGGTTCTCCGCCGTCACGAACGTAGTGAAGTATCCCCACGTGCGGCGCGCGATGAGGCGTAGCGCACGGGCGTCGTTCGCGGACAGCTGGGCGGTCCGGGGGCCGGGCCCCGGGCGGGACATCCAGCTCATGACGGCCGGCGCGAGCCCCCACGCGGCCAGCAGGGGCAGCGCCACGGGGAGGGCGCCGCGATCGAGCCAGCCGACGGTCGCAGCGGCGATCGCGGTCAGGACCATGCCGCCGCTCATCCGGCGATAGAACCCGGCGGCCGTGGTCGGTGCGTGTGAGGCCGCTTGGGTCATCGTCCTCCACTCGAGCAGCCGCCTGTGTGTCAGAGAGATGCGCCCCAGCGTGCGCAGGATGGCATCGCCCATCAGCCACGCCTGATGCGGGAGCGTCGTACACGTGACCGCCATTTGACTCACGGCGGACCGGAAGTCGCTCGCCACCGCGCGCACGTGGCTGCGCTTGGCGATTCCCGGCGCGCGCGGCCACAAACCGGCGGAAACCGGGAGGAGGGGCGGGATGGCGATGACGGCCAGGATGAAGGCCGTCCAGAGCACCGGCCCAGGGCCTGGCACTACCCACCCCGCCACCAGGGTCAGGAAGGCCGCGGGCAGGGACAGGGTCCGCCGAAGATTGTCGATCATCTTCCACCGGCCCACCGGCGACAGGCGTTCGCGCACAATCCAGGGAAGCAGCTGCCAGTCCCCCCGGGCCCACCGGTGCTGGCGCGCCGCGGCCGCGAGATAGTTGCCGGGCGCACTTTCGAGCAATTCCACGTCGGTCACCAGCCCGGCCCGAGCGAACAACCCCTCGAAGAGGTCGTGGCTCAGCAGCGAGTTGTCGGGCACGCGCCCCGCGAGCGCGGTCTCGAAGGCGTCGACGTCGTAGATCCCTTTGCCCGTGTAGGACCCCTCCCCGAAGAGGTCCTGATAGACATCGGAGACCGCCGCCGCGTAGGGATCGATCCCGGCCATGCCAGAGCTCAGCCGCTGGAACCGGGAGCCCATGCGACCCGGGAGCGGAGGGGTGACGCGCGGCTGGAGGATGGCGTATCCCTCCACCACCCGCCGGGTTTCTCGGTCGAGCCGGGGCCGGTTGAGCGGGTGCGCCATGGTGCCGACCAATCGCTGCACCGCTCCGATCGGCACGCGCGTATCGGCGTCGAGCGTGATGACGTAGCGGACACCGCCCGGCGCGACCGGCACGTCTCCATTCGCGGCGATGTAGGTCGTGTCGCGGGCACCGCGCAGCAGCCGGTTCAGTTCGTGAAGCTTCCCGCGTTTTCGCTCCCACCCCATCCAGACGCGCTGACTGGCGTTCCACAGCCGCCGTCGGTGAAACACGAAGAAGCGGTCACCCCCGCCGGGGGCCGGCCCGTGGCGGGCGTTGAGCCGCGCCACCGCGTTCCGCGCCGCGGACAGGATCTCCTCGTCTCCGGCGGCGTGCTCGGTGGCCGCGTCGAGCCAGTCCGAGGCCAACGCGAACCGCACGTCGCCGTCGGAATTCGCCAGGTAGTGGACTTCGAGGCGCTCCACCTGTTCTTCCGCGTCATCCACACCGATCAGCAACGTGGGCACCGCGACCAGCGTCCGGCACTGCTCGGGCACGCCCGCCGCCCACTCAAGGCGCGGCAGCGGACGGGGGACCACCACGGCGTTGACGAATCGGTTCACGAGCGCGACCGCAAGATCGGAGGCCGGGATCAGACCCAGTGCGCCAAGGACCAGCAGCCTCCACGGGAGCGTGTCGCCCAGGGCCGTCAGGGCGAGCGGCACAGCGAGGATTGCGACCGTGACGATGAAGAGCGTGCCCAGATATCCGGGGGTCGCCGCGTCGATGAAGGCCCGCCGCAGCCGGAGCCGCCACGGGGGGCGGAAGTTCACCAGGCGCTCGAACGCCCGGCGCCCGGCGCCGACGAGATAGTACCCGGGGTCGCAGCGACGCTCGTCGACGGTGCCCCCGCCGTCGGCGCTCTGGCCCCGTGCCCGGTCGGCCGCCCCGAGCGCCTCCTGCGTCACGTCGAGCTCGGTCCGTCCCGAGCCGCGCGCCAGCACTTCGATGGCGTGGCGATAGCTGTCGCGGCCGGTGAAGTCCATGGCGGCGAACGCACTGCCGGCCCGCAGGACCTCATCCACCAGGCTCACGCCCTCGAAGAACGCGGTCCAGTCGAGCGCCGACATGAGTCGCATGCTGGTGATGATGTTCCGGACCGTGACCGTCATGGCGGCTTGACGTTGATGCTCCACGAGCGCGATTTCCTCGGCACTCGTCCCCTGGGCTGCCAGGCGCTGGCGCAGCCAGGCCAGCGCCGGCGTCACCGCGGGGTCTTGGTCGCGGAGTCGCTGGACCAGCTCGACCGCAAACGCGGTGACCAGTCGCGGGCTGTCGTCCCGCGACATCACCGCGGCCACCGACTGCAGCCCCTGCCCTCGCTTTCCGAGCAGCTCGTCGGCGAGGGCGTCGGCCTCCTGCCGCGCCGCCCGTCCCCGGACCATCGCGTCCGCCACGCGGCGGAGGTTTTCCACCAGCACCACGCGCAGTGAGATGGTGAGGGCCCAGAGCTCGCCGATGTTGAGGGGTTGGACCCGCTGGTAGGCCTTCACGAATCGGCGCAGGGTGTCGGGATCGAAGCGGCTGTCCGTATGCGCTACGAACGCCCACGCGATGCCGTACACCCGGGGATACCCGCTGAGGGGCCCATCCGCGAGGGCGGGCAGCTCGCGATAGAAGCCGACCGGCAGGTCATCCCGGATCTCCCGGATCTGCTCGTCGACGACGAAGAAATTGTCCACCAACCACTCGGCCGCCGGCGTGATCCAGTGCTCTTCGCGCACCGCCTCGGCGATCGCCCGGTTCGCCTCGCGCAGCACCCGGCCGTTGTCGTCGACCCGGGGCAAGAGGGACTTCCGGGGTGCGCGGCCGGCCGCCACCGGCTGCGCCGCCGCCAGGCTCTCCGCATGCTGCTCGAGGCGCTCGATCCCGAAGAGCTCGGCCCGGATCGGGTCCTCGAGGGGCGGGAGCGACGGGAAAAAAATCGGCAGGGGAACCCGCATCAGTCAGGCGCTCCCGGGGACCAGTGAGCCGGCCTCACCCACCCGGCCCGCCCGGGCCCGGTGCAGCGGCGCCCCGCTCCGCGTGTCCACCGAATTGCGCCCGCATCGCGGAGAGCAGACGATTCTGGAAGTCCGCGTCCCCGCGGGACGTGAAGCGGCCGAAGAGCGCCGCGGCGAGCACGTTGGCTGGCACGGCTTCGTCGATCGCCGCCTCGAGAGTCCAGCGCCCCTCTCCCGAATCGGAGACTCGGCCCTGGAACCCGCCCAGCCCTGGGTCAGCCGCCAAGGCGGCCGCGGTCAGGTCGAGGAGCCAGGACGCGATCACACTGCCGCGGCGCCACACCTCCGCGATGTCCGCGAGATCGAGATCATATTGATAGGCGTCGGGATCGCGAAGGGGCGTCGTCTCGGCATCCGGGGGCGGCGCATCCTTCGCCTCCTTCCCCACACCGGCATGCTTCAGGATGTTCAATCCCTCGGCGTACGCCGCCATCAGTCCATACTCGATGCCGTTGTGCACCATCTTCACGAAGTGGCCGGCGCCGTTCGGCCCGCAATGGAGATACCCCAATTCCGCGGTTCCCAACCGTCCGTCACGCCCGGGCGTCCGCGGAGCGGACCCCGCTCCCGGCGCGAGCGTGACGAAGACCGGATCGAGCCGCCGCACAATCTCCGGCTCGCCACCGATCATCAGGCAGTAACCGCGATCCAGCCCGACGACTCCCCCACTGGTGCCGCAGTCCACGTGATGGATGCCCCGCGCGGCCAGGCGCTGGGCGCGAGCGCGGTCATCCCGGTAGTAGGAATTCCCTCCGTCCACCACGACGTCACCGGCAGTCAGTTTCGGGAGCAGGGTATCGAGTGTGGGATCGACAGCACCGGCGGGGACCATCAACCACACGTGCCGCGGTATGGACAGGCGGGCCAGGAAATCGTCGAGCCCCTGGGAGCCTATCGCTCCTTCGGCGGCGAGGGCCCGCACGGCGGCGGGTGACGTGTCATGGACGACGCACTCATGCCCGCCGCGCATGAGACGGCGCACCATGTTGGCGCCCATGCGCCCCAGTCCGATCATCCCAAGCTGCACTCTCGTCCTCCTGAGAAGGCTTGCGTCCTCTCAAGATCGACAGAGCCAGGTCCGGTGGGGACCCCCTCGTTAGGATGAGTTCCTGGGTGAACCCGAGGCCCGACCGCGAGCGCCGGTGGTCACGCGGCCGGCAGGTAGTTCGGCCGCTGATACGCGAGTTGAAATCCCAAACGCACCATGTTGTGATACGAAGGATTCGGCCGACCCGGGAGATCTTCGCTCGTTTCCGTGACGAACCACTGACACCCCAGCCGTGCCCCGTCTACCAATCGCCGCGCCATCAAGGCCCCCTGGGCTCCCCGGCGCCGGACTCCCTCCAGCGTCCCCGCCACGCCGAGCCACCCGACGGGCCCGTGGACGTACAGGGCCGCCGCGGCCACCGGCTCCCCGTCGTCCACCGCGAGGTAGTGGTGCCAGTTCGGCCTCCCCACCAGCGAAGCGAGCCAGGGCTCGCGAGCCTCGGGCATCCCGAAGGCGGTGCGGGTCACCCGCCCCACTGCCGCCGCGTCCTTCGGCCCTGCCGCCTCGATCCGAAGGTCGGTCCGCACGACGGGGACGTCTCCCACAGGCCGGTACACCTTGCTCCAGTTGTCCCGGCGCACGAGCCCATGCTCCTCGATCCAGTCAGGCAATTCCTCGGGCTCGGCGGCGGGTGAGAGCTGCACTCCCCAGTTTTTCAGCCTGGTGGACTTGAACGGCGCGAGACAGTCGTCGATCTCCTCGCGCGTCGCCGCCGGCAAACCCGCCCCGATCACCCGGTTGAACAGCAGGATGTCGATCGTCGGCACCTGGAGAATCCAGCCCCCTTCCCGGCGCTCCGACCACGCCCCCCACTCCCGGGGCGCGGCCGCCAGCATATCCGCGAAGGCCTGGGCCTCCGTGAACTCGATCAGATCGGAGATTTCGGCGCTGATCGTCACCCGGCCGCCGCAATGACCTCGATCTCGACTCGCGCGTTCCGGGGCAACCCGGCCGCCGCCACCGTCGACCGCGCGGGCTTGTGATTCCCGAAGTGCTTCGCGTACACCTCGTTCATGGCCTGGAAATCCGCCATGTCGGCGAGAAAGACGGTCGTCTTCACCACCCGATCGAGCCCGGATCCGGCGGCCTTGAGCACCGCGGCCAGGTTCTTCATCACCTGTTCCGTCTGCTCGCCCACCGTCGCGCCCACGAGCTCCATCTTCCCGGGATCGAAGCCCACCTGCCCCGCCGTGTAGACGAAGCCATTTGCGACGATCGCCTGACTGTAGGGGCCGATGGCCCCGGGCGCCTGATCGGTCGCCACCACCTTGAGCGTCATGCTAGAAGAGTCCCTCGATGGTCCCGTCCGGATGCATCCGGATCTTCTGGGCCGCCGGCTCCTTGGACAGACCCGGCATCGTCATGATGTCGCCGGCGAGTGCCACCACGAACCCCGCCCCCGCCGACGGAAGAATGTCCCTCACCTGCAGCGTGAACCCGCTCGGCGCTCCCAGCTTGGTCGCGTCATCCGAGAAGGAATACTGCGTCTTCGCCATGCACACCGGCGTCTCCCCCAACCCCAGCTTCGGCAACAACTCCATCGCCCGCTCGGCCGCCGGCGCGAACGCCACCGCCCCGGCCCCGTAGATCTCCTTCGCGATCGTCTCGATCTTCTCCCGGATCGGCTTCTCCTCGTCGTACAGCGGGTGGTAGTTCGACTTCTCGGTATCGAGCAGCTTGAGCAGCGCGCGCGCGACCTCCTCGCCCCCCGCCCCACCCTTCTCCCACACTTCGCAGCGCACGACCTCTACCCCCTCGGCGGCGCACGCCTTTTTCACCGCGGCGATCTCCGCGTCCGTGTCGGTGATGAACCGGTTCAGCGCCACGACCACCGGCAATCCGTATTTCTTCACGTTCTGGACGTGCCGCTGAAGATTCACGACGCCCTTCTCGACCGCCGCGACGTTCTCCGGACCGAGCGCGTCCTTCTTCACGCCGCCATGCATCTTGAGCGCGCGCACCGTGGCGACGACCACGGCGGCATCGGGTTTGAGCCCCGCCATGCGGCACTTGATGTCCAGGAACTTCTCGGCACCCAGGTCGGCGCCGAATCCGGCTTCCGTCAAGACGAGATCGGCGAGTCGAAGGCCGAGCTGGGTCGCCATCACCGAGTTGCAGCCGTGCGCGATGTTGCCGAAGGGTCCGCAATGAACGAGCGCCGGCCCGCCTTCGAGCGTCTGCACGAGGTTGGGCTTGAGCGCGTCCTTGAGCAGCAGCGTCATCGCGCCCTGTGCCTTCAGATCGGAGGCGCGCACCGCGGTCTTGTTGGCCGTGAGCCCGACGATGATCCGGGCGAGCCGGGCTTCGAGATCCTCGATGCTCGTCGCCAGAGCCATGATGGCCATCACTTCGGAGCCCGGGATGATGACGAAGCGCTCCTCCCGCGTCGGGCCGCCGTTGATGCCGCCCAACCCCACGATGATGGAGCGGAGCGCGCGGTCATTCATGTCGATGGTGCGGGGCCAGGTGATGCGGCGCGTGTCGAGCCCGGCAGCGTTGCCGTGGTGCAGATGTGAATCGAGCATCGCGGAGAGCAGGTTGTGTGCGCTCGAGATCGCGTGGAAGTCGCCGGTGAAGTGAAGGTTGATGTCCTCCATCGGCACCACCTGCGAATAGCCACCGCCCGCCGCGCCCCCCTTCACCCCGAACACCGGGCCGAGGGACGGCTCACGGATGCAGAGGATGGCATCCTTCCCGATCTTGCGGAGCGCCTGCGTCAGGCCGACCGTGACCGTCGATTTCCCTTCTCCCGCCGGTGTCGGATTGATCCCCGTGACGAGAACCAGCTTGCCCTTCGGCTTTCGTTTACTGATGGCTGACAGCTGTATTTTCGCCTTGTACTTCCCGTAGAGCTCGACCTCGTCGTCGGCGAGCCCCAGCTCGCGGGCGATGTCGGCAACGGGACGCATCTTGGCGGCTTGCGCGATGGCGATGTCGGACGGAACCGTGGACAAGGGCGCTCCTCGAATCAGGGCGACGGTGTAACGCGGGCGCCGAACACCCGCGTCGCGTTGGCGGTGAGCGTGGGTACGAGAGCCTCGAAGGTGACCCCCCGGGCCCGGGCCAGCGCCAGCGCGGTTTCCCGCACGAACGCGGGCTCGTTGCGGCTCCCCCGATGCGGAACCGGCGCCAGGTAGGGCGCGTCGGTCTCCACGAGCAGGCGGTCCGCGGGACACCCGGTCAGGTACTCCGGGTGCCCCCAGCTCTTGAACGTGATCATCCCGCTGAAAGAAAAGTACGCCCCGATCTCCATCCCTGCTGCAAAGAGGTCGGGTCCACTGCTGAAGGAATGCAGGATGATCGCCGGGACCCGGGCAGCCCAGGACCAGAGCAGCCGCGCGACGTCGGCGTCGGCGTCCCGGGCATGCACGACCACCGGCTTCCGGACGCTTTCGGCCAGCGCCAGTTGCCCTTCGAAACTCTCGATCTGCGTGGGGCGGGGCGAATGATCGTAGTGGTAGTCGAGACCGGTCTCCCCGACCGCCACCACCTCGGGCTCGGCGAGAAGGCTGACCAGCTCGGCCCGACTGGCGGCGGACCACTCCGTGGCCTGATGGGGATGGATTCCTGCGGTGGCGGAGAGCCCCAAAGCCGACCGGGTCAGGGCCAGCGCATCACGGCTGGTCCCGACCCGGTCTCCGATCACGACGATATGACCTACACCGGCCGCGCGGGCCCGGGCCCGCACGTCGTCACGGTCTCCGTCGAACGCCCCATCCCCGAGGTGGCAATGGGCGTCGACCAGCACGTCAACGCGCCGGGCTGGGTGTCGGCGGAGCCGTCTTGGCGGCCTTCGGTTGCGTGGCGGGAGCCGCGGGAACGGCTGCACCGGCCGTGGGAGCGCCGGCGGGTGCCATCGCCATCGGCGACGTCAGGATCCGCGCACCCCGCGCGTCCTCGCCGGGCCAGCGCTTCTCGATGTACATCAGGATCGGCGCCGCGATGTAGATCGAGGAGAACGTGCCGGTGAAAATGGCGAACGCCATCACCAGCGCGAAGGGACGAATCACTTCGCCGCCCAGAATCGCCAGGGCCGCCGTCGTCGCGAACGTGGTGCCGTGCGTCAAAATCGACCGCGGCAGCGTCTCGTTGATCGAGAGGTTGACGACGTCGTACAGGTTCTGGCGCCGGAACTTCCGCAAGTTTTCGCGGACCCGGTCGAAAATGATGATGGTGTCGTTCAGGGAGTACCCGACCATCGTCAGCACCGCGCCGACCACGACCAGGCTGATTTCCAGATTCATGTACTTGATGAACGCGATGGTCGTGAGGATGTCGTGCGCCGTCGCCAGCACCGCGGCGGTGCCGAAGCGCCACTCGAACCGGATCGCGAGGTACGCCAGGGTCACGAAGAAGGAAAAGAAGATCGCGAGGAACGCCTTCCCCTGGAGCTCCTTCCCGACTTTCCCGTCGATGCCCTCGTACTTCATCACCTTGTACTTGGTGGGACCGAGCCCGTTGTCGAACGAGCTGCGGACCGCCCGCATGGTGCTGTCCGAGGCCTGCTGGGTGCCGCTGTTGGTCTCGCCGAGCCGTGCGCGGATCATGAACGCCGTGTCGGCGCCGTAGGACGAGATTTCGGCGCCATGCAGCCCGCCGGCGTCGAGCGCGGCGCGGATCTGGGCCGCGCCGATCGCATGATCGAGGGTCGCGATCTGGACCTGGGTGCCCCCGGTGAATTCGATGCTGTAGTTCGGCGGCGAGATCAGGAGCCAGACGAACCCGGGCACGATGAGCAGCGCGGACAGCCCGTACGCCCACTTGCGCCACTTGATGAAGTCATAGCGCGCGTTCGCGAAGAGTCGGAACATCAGATGCTCACCGTAGTCATGTCGGGCCGCCGCTGCAGCCAGATCATGTAGAAGGTCCGGACGACGAAGATGGCCGTGATCATCGAGGCGGCGATGCCCACGATCAGCGTGATGGCGAAGCCCTGCACCGGGCCGGTGCCCACGAGGTACAGAATCGCGGCGGTGAGCGCGGTCGACACGTTCGAGTCGACGATGGCGCTCATCGCGTGCTTGAAGCCCTCGTCGATGGCGAGGCGCACCGACTTCCCGTGCTGGAGCTCCTCGCGGATGCGTTCGAAGATCAGCACGTTCGCGTCGACGGCGATACCCACCGACAGCGCCAACCCCGCCAATCCCGGCAAGGTCAGCGTGAATCCGAAGATGGCGAGGCCGGCGAGCGTGAAGAGGACGTAGAGCGCCAGCGCCGCGACGGCCAGCAGGCCCGACAGCCGGTAGTAGATGCCCATGATCAGAATCACGAGGGCGACGCCCACCGCCCCGGCCCTGATGCCGTCATGAATCGCGTCGGCGCCGAGCGTCGGTCCGATGGACTGCTCGTCGACGATGGCGAGGCGGACCGGCAGCGCGCCGGCGCGCAGCACCAGCGCCAAGTCCTGCGCATCGGCCAGCGGCTTGCTCTGCAGATCGATCTGGCCATGCGCCCCGATCTGATCGTTGATGATGGGGGGCTGCCCCTGCACCAGCGTGTCGAGGATGATGGCCATGTAGTCGCGGACGTGGCGCCCGGTCGCATCCGCGAACAGGCGTCCGCCACGGCGGCTCAGATCGAACTGCACCACCGAATGATTGTTCACGGGATCGCGGCGAGCGGTCGCTTTCTCGAGCTCGTCACCGGTGAGCATCGCCTTCGATTCCACGGCGTAGAGGAACTTGTACTCCCGGGCACCCCGAACCACGGAATCCGTGCTCCAGAAGAGGTCGATCCCCCGCGGCATCGCGGTCTGGAAGGCCGTCATCCTCCGCAGGGAGTCCACCAGGTGCGTCTGCTCCACCGGCACCAGGTACTCACCAGGGAGCTGCCCCTGGAACAGGACGCTCGAGAAGACCGCCGAGTTGTTGGTGGTGTCGGGAGCGGCCTTCGCGCCCTTCTTCTTCGAGGAATCGGCCCCGAAGAGTTGCGAAACCGTGTTCGACGGACCGGCGTTCCCCGCGCCCCTCACCCCGGCGTCATGGAGGGCCTTGTCGATGCCCGGCAACGCGTCGCGGAACAGATTCTTCATGTCGGTGATGCGAAACTCGAGGTGCGCCTGTTGCTGCACGATGCGCTTGGCGCGCTCGGGGTCGCTTTCGCCGGGAAGCTCGACGTTCAGGCGGCAGTTGCCGGTGGTCTGCACCACCGGCTCGAGGGTCCCGAACTCGTTGAGCCGGGTCCGCACGACTTTCTCGGAGCGCTCGATGGCGTCCTTGCAGTCGGGCACCGGTCCCTGGCTCTGGTCCACCTCGAGATCCAGGTGTACGCCGCCTTGCAAGTCGAGACCGAGGGTGATCGGCACCAGACGTTCGGTGACCACCACCATCTGTCCGCTCTTTGGATCGAGCTGCTTGACCTGAGTGGAGCGTGGCACGATGGCGTACACGGCGACCAGGAAGAGTGCGCCGATCAAGAGCAGCCGGTTCCGGATGGTTTTCATCGCGTCCCTGACAGGTTGAGGCTCTCCCGCGCCGCGGCGCGGTCATGCTCGAGTTGTGCGATCAATGCGTCGCGGGACGGGAAAGTACGCACGTCGCGCAGGCGACGCACCCATTCCACCCGCACCCGCTCGCCGTACAGATCCCCGGCGAAGTCGAACAGATGGGTCTCGAGGCCGCGGGCCGTGACACCGAACGTCGGCCGCGCCCCCTGGTTCATCATCCCACCGTACTGCCGGCCACCCACCCACACGTGCACGGCATATACCCCATCGGGCGGGAGGAGCTTCCTGGCCGGCGGGGTCAGGTTGATCGTGGGAATGCCGATGGTCCGGCCCCGTCCCGCGCCCCGCTCCACGATGCCCGAAAAGGCGTAGGGCCTGCCGAGCCAACGCGCCGCCCGGTCCAGCTCCCCATGCGCCACCGCCGTGCGGATGACCGTCGACGATATCGGCTGTCCGTCGTCCCGCACCGCGTCCACGACGTCTACAGTGAACCCCTGCTCCTGCCCCATCCGGCGCACCGTTTCGACGTCTCCCGAGCGACCCCGCCCGAAGCCATGGTCATAGCCCAGGACCAGGTCCACCATCCCGTACCGCTCGCGAAGCACCGTGCCGACGAACTCGGTCGCCGAGAGCTGCGACAGCTCGCGGGTGAACGGGAGCACCACGACCTCGTCCACGGGTGATGCCGACAGCACTTCCTGCTTCTCGTCCGGCGTCGTCAACAGTTTCGGCGCCGCGTCCGGATTTACGACCTCGAGCGGGTGCGGGTCGAACGTCACCAGCAGGCTCTTCCGTCCCGCCCCCTGCGCCCGGCGGGCGATCTCGGCGAGCACCGCCTGGTGCCCGCGATGGACGCCGTCGAATGACCCGACGGTGACGACCGTCCCGCTCATGCGTCAGCCAGCACGAGGCGCGGTTTGATCTTCCCGTCTATCACCTCGCCGACCGACAGCAGACAGCCATCAGCCATCAGCGCCACGGTTCCAACGTCAGTGTCCCGCGCAGGTACCGCCCTGCCATGCACGATGGCCTCCCGCTCCGCTGCGTCGAGAGTCCGGCTCGGCAAGTCGCTCACCAGACGCGCCGGATCCATGATGTGAGCCGGTGTCAGCGCCTGCGCCGGGACCGCATCGTCGAGCCGGAAGGGTCCGACGACCGTGCGCCGGAGCTCCGCCAAATGCCCGCCGCATCCCAGCCGCTCGCCCAGGTCCCGCGCAAGGGAGCGGAGATACGTCCCGCCGCTCACGGTCGCGCGAAACGTCACGTCGGGAGCATTCCAGCCGGAGAGCGTGAGTTCGAACACGGTCACCCGGCGCGCGTCGACCACCACCGCTTCACCACGCCGCGCCTTCTTGTAGGCGCGCACCCCACCGACCTTCACCGCGGAGAACGCGGGTGGTATCTGCTCGATCTCTCCCGTCAGCCCGACCGACGCGGCGCGAATTTGTTCGAGGTCGAGACTCCGCCACGCGTCCGTCGTCGTGGTCACCTCGCCCGTGCGATCATCGGTCGTCGTCGCCGACCCGAGCCTGATCACGCCGTCGTAACTCTTCTTCCATCCCGCCGCGTAGGGCGCGAGCCGCGTCGCCCGCCCCACCACGACCACCAGCAGTCCTTCGGCGAAGGGATCAAGGGTGCCGAGGTGTCCGACGCGCTTCTGGTTCAAGGCCCGCCGGGCGATGTCCACGACGTCGTGACTGGTCGGCCCTGCGGGCTTCGCCACCAGGCACACGCCGTCGGTCAGGACTCGCCCTCCTCGCTCCCCGACCGCAGGTCCTTCAATACCTGATTGATCCGCTGAGCATGCTCGAGGCCCCGGTCCAACCGGAAGTGGAGCTCCGGACTGGTTCGCAGCGTCAGCTCCTTCGAGAGCTGTGCCCGGAGAAACCGCGCTGCGCTGGCCAGTCCCTCGAGGGACCGCGCCTTCTCCTCTTCGGTGCCCATGACGCTCACCTGCACGTTGGCGTGCGACAGATCGGCCGTGACCTCCACTCCGGTCACGGTGACAAAGCCGATCCGTGGATCGCGAACGTCGCCGGTCAGAAACGCCCCCACGGTCTGCCGCACCAGCTCGGCGACCCGCTCGGGACGATGGCTTCTGCGCTTCATCATCAGAGGTAACTCGTGCTCGTGTCCACGATCCGCGCGCCGGCGGTTTCGTCCACCAGCCGGTCCGCCTCACGGAGCACCTTCTCCGCGTGCACCCGGTCGGTGCTCATCACGCAAGCGGACAGCTCCGCGCGCTGCCACAAGTCCTGATGGGCCGTCTCCGCCACCGAGATGTTGTACTTCCGGTGCAGCCGGTCCTTCAGGCTTTCGAGCACCTGCCGCTTGTCCTTCAGGGAGTGGCAGGCATCCAGGTGCAGCTCCCACGTCATGACCCCGACGATCAATCAGTTGGCCTTGGCGGCCGTGCCCCCGGAGAGCGTCCGGGCGACTTCGTCGATCCGGTACGCCTCGATCAAATCGCCGACCTTCACGTCGTTGAAGTTCTCGACGCCGATGCCGCATTCGAAGCCTTCCCGCACTTCGCGCGCGTCGTCCTTGAAGCGCTTCAGTGACGCGAGGGTGCCGTCGTACACTTCGACGCCGTTGCGGACGACCCGCACCTTCGCGGTCCGCGGGATGACGCCCGAGCGCACGAACGAACCGGCGATGGTGCCGACCTTGGCGATCTTGAAGACCTGCCGCACTTCCGCCTCGCCCAGCACCACTTCCTTCTTCTCCGGCGCCAGGAGGCCTTCCATGGCGGACTTCACCTCGTCCACCGCCTCATAGATGATCCGGTAGGTCCGGATCTCCACCCGTTCACGCTCGGCCGACGCGCGCGCGTTGGAATCGGGACGCACGTGGAAGCCGATGATGATGGCGTTCGAGGCCTTCGCGAGCAGCACGTCCGAATCGGTGATCGCACCCACACCGCGGTGCACCACTTCGACCTTCACCTCGGACGTCGACAACTGGGCCAGCGCGTCGGCGAGCGCTTCCGCCGGGCCGCCCTGGTCCGCCTTGATGATGATCTTGAGGGACGCCGCGCCGCCGTCCACCCGCTCGGCCATGAAGTCTTCGAGCGTCTTGACCCGGCCGGTGCGGCGATGCTGCGCTTCGCGTTCGAGCCGCTGGCGCTTCTGCGCGATTTCGCGTGCCGCGCCCGCGTCCTCCATCACGGTGAACGTATCGCCCGCCTCCGGCACACCCTCGAACCCGAGGATCTGCACGGGAATGGACGGACCCGCTTCCTTCACCGTCTGCCCCCGCTCATCGGTGACCGCACGGACGCGGCCCGAGAACTGGCCGCAGATGAAATCGTCGCCGACGCGGAGGGTGCCGTTCTGCACCAGAATCGTCGCGACTGGGCCCTTCCCCGGATCGAGCGTCGCTTCGAGGACCGCTCCTGCCGCGCGACGGTCCGGATTCGCCTTCAGGTCGAGCAGCTCGGCCTGGAGGAGGATCTGGTCGAGCAGTTTGTCGACGCCCGTGCCCTTCTTGGCGGAGATGGGCGTCATGAGGGTCGTGCCGCCGAACTCCTCGAGCACCACGCCGTGCGCCAGCAGATCCTGCTTCACCTTCTGCACGTTCGCCGACGGGAGATCGATCTTGTTGATGGCGACCACGAGCGGCACGCCCGCGTTCTTCGCGTGCGAAATCGCCTCGATGGTCTGCGGCATGATGGCGTCATCGGCCGCGACGACGAGCACGACGATGTCCGTCACCTGCGCGCCGCGCGCACGCATGGCGGTGAACGCCTCGTGGCCCGGCGTGTCGAGGAACGTGATCGTGCGCCCGTCCTTGAGCGTGACGTGATAGGCACCGATGTGCTGGGTGATGCCGCCCGCCTCGCCGGCGACGACGTTCGCCTGCCGGATGTAGTCGAGGAGTGAAGTCTTGCCGTGGTCGACGTGGCCCATGACGGTCACGATCGGCGGCCGCGGCTTCAGGGTCTCGGCGGCATCGGCGGCTTCTTCCGGCGCGCCGCTCGAGACGTACTCCTCTTCCTGCACCGCCTGGAATCCGAACGCCGAGGCGATCAGCTCGATCATGTCGAAGTCGAGCCGCTGATTGATCGTCACCATCTGCCCAAGCTCTTTGAAGGCGAACGTGACGATCTGCGTCGGGGGAACTTTCAAGGTGCTCGCCAGCTCGGAGACGGTGATGAACTCCGTCACCCGCACCAGCGTCTTCTCCCGTTCCTTCTGTTCCTGCCGCTGCTGTTCCTGAATGTCGCGGTACGAAGGTCCCTCTTCCCGGCGATGCGGACCCTTCCGCCCCACCGGTCCCTTCAGGGCCGAGAGGGTGCGGGAGATGTTCTGCGCCACCGCTTCCTGGTCGACGGATTTCTTCCCCTTCTTCCGCTTCTTGCCGCCCTTGTCGCGCCGGCGGTCATCGAGACCGGGCCCACCGCCGCCGCCGGGACTACCCGCTCCCGGACCTCCGAAATTCGGCATGCCGCTCGCCACCGGTCGTGGCGGCATCGGCGTTCCGGGCGTGTGGCTGGCCACAGGCTTGGGACGGACCGGCGTCGGGATGAACGGACGCGCCGGAGGGGGCGCGGTCGGAGCCGAGGGTGCGGGCGGAGCCAGCGGAGGCTCGACCACCGCCGAGGTGGCTGCCGGCTGAAGCGGATCGGCCGCGCGGGGCAGATCCTTGAAGAGCTGCGCCGCCCGCTCCTCCAGCGACACCACGGGTTTCTCTTCGATCTGCGCCTTGGCGGCCGCCTCGAGTGCGTCCCGCGCCCGCTGCTCGGCCATGGCTTCGACCTCGGCGGCGGCGGACGCTTCCGCTTCGGCAGCCGCAACTTCCGCGGCGGTCCGGCGGCGGCGCGTGGGCCGTGCCGCGACGGGCTCAGGTGCGGGCTCCGGAGCGACCTTCACGGCGCGCCGTCTCTTGGTCGGGGTGGCGGGCTCCTTGGACTTCCGCTTGTCCCGCTCCCACCGTGCCCGCACCAGGGCCACCTGCTCGTCCTTGAGCGGCGAGAGGTGACTCCGTACGAACACGTCCATCTCCTTGAGCATGCCCATCAACTGCTCGGCGGAGATGCCGAATTCGGCTGCCAGATCATGAATCCGCGTCGTTCCCACTCTACTCCTCCGAAAGCCCTAACACGCCTCGCGCCAACGAGGGATCGTTGACGCCGATTGCCTGCACGGGCGGACGTCCCAACCCCGCCCCCAACGCCTTCGCATCCGGACCGACGATCACGGGCACATTGGTCGCCCGCGCCAGCCGTTCTACTTTGTCGCGAGTCCGCTCACCGGCATCCGACGCCAGCACCACGCACCGCACGCCGCCGCGATGCAGCTCGGCCCGGGTTCCCGACACACCTACCACTACCGTACGCGCCCGAACGCCCAGTCCCAGCAGCCGGACCAGCCGGTCGGCGGGGTCACTCACGCCGGCGGCGTTTCCGGCGCCGGAGCCACGCTCTCATCCCCGCCCTCGGGACCGCTCTCCTCCGTCAGCTCGTTCAGGAATCCCATCAGCTTGTCCGCCAGGGCCGGCGTCATGCCGGCCATGCCGGTCACGTCATCGCGCTCGAGATCGAGAATGTCCTGCAACGTCTTCTTGCCGTTCTGCTCCAGTACCGCGACCAGCTCGGCCGAGAGGCCCTTCATCTCGCGCAGCGCGACTTTCACGGCCTGCTCCTCTTCGGGCGGCAGCGGCGCGAAGAGCGGGCCCTCACCACCACGCTCGAGCCACTCACGGCTCGAGTAGAGGTCGATCTTCCAACCGGTGAGCTCCGACGCCAGCCGGACGTTCTGTCCGTTGCGGCCGATGGCGAGGGACAGCTGGTCCTCGTCGACAATAGCCTGAATGGTCTTCGCGTCGGGGTCCGAGAACACCCGGGCCACACGCGCCGGCGCGAGCGCCAGCTTGGCGAAGCGCTCCGGATCGGGGGACCAGGGCACGATGTCGATGCGCTCGCCGCCGAGCTCGTTCACGACGGCCTGGACGCGGGAGCCCTTGAGCCCCACGCACGCGCCCACCGGATCGATGGCGTCATCCCGGCTCGCGACCGCAATCTTGGTCCGGGATCCGGACTCGCGGGCCGTGGCACGGATCTCGACGATCAATTGCTGAATCTCCGGTACCTCGAGCTTGAAGAGCGCCTTCACGAACGCCGGATCGGCGCGCGACAGAATCAGCCGCGGGCCTTTGGGCGTCTCTTCAATGCGCTTGAGCACCGCGCGGATGGTATCACCCTGATGGAAGTGCTCGCGATGGTTCTGCTCCCGATACGGGATGATCGCTTCGGCTTCGCGGAACTTGGCGAGCATCACGACGAGCTTGCCGCGCTCGATCTGCTGAACTTCCCCGGAGAGCAGATCACCGACCTTGTCGGCGAACTCTTCCCGGATACGGGTCCGCTCACCTTCGCGCACCCGCTGAATGATCCGCTGCTTCGCAGCCTGCACGGCCGTCCGTCCGAACTGCTCGACCGGCACTTCCTCCTCCAGCACGTCTCCAGGCGCGAAATCCGGATCTTCGAAGCGCGCCTCTTCCAGGGAGACCTGCGAGCCCGGATCCTCGACCGCTTCGACCACGGTCTTGAGGACCACGACCCGCACGGTGCCCTTCATCTCATCGATCGAAATCTCCGACCGGACGTTCGGGCCGTAGCGCTTCACCAGCGCCGCGTGCATGCCGTCCTTGAGGAGATCGATCAGGCCGCTGCGGTCGAGCGATTTCGAGCTGGTGAGCTCGCGGAGCGCCGCCGCGACGTCGACTGTGTTCGCCATGTTGTGGAGTTCCTGTGTTAGCCGTCAGCGTTCAGCCGTCAGCCATCAGCAGGCCAATGCCGTCTGCTGACGGCTGATGGCTGATGGCTACCAATCCACTGCTAGATGCGCATCCCGGATCTCGGCCAGCGCGACGGTGCGCGGCTCTGCCCCCGGGAACTTCAACACCACCGTCTTCTCGTCCGGGACCGACACAATCCGGGCCCGCACCCGCCCCAGTCCCTGGATCTTGGCATTCACGTCCCGCCCCACGAACTGGACCCAGTGGCGGGGCCATCGGAGCGGCCGGTCCATCCCGGGGCTCGAGACCTCCAGGACGTACCGGGTCCCCAGGGGGCCCCCGGCGTCGAGCCAGGCTTCCAATGCGCGGCTCGCCTTGGAGCAATCCTCCACGGACACCTTCTGAGGGGTGTCGGAGCGCGGCCAGTCGATGCGGACTTGGACGAGGGGCCGGCCTGCGGTACCGCCGATGCGGAGGTCTGCGAGATCGTAGCCCAGGGCTTCGAGCCGGACCCGAAAGGCCTCTACGAGACTGTCGGTGAGCATAAAAAAAAGGGCGGGCCTGACTTCGCCCGCTGCAGGCCGGAATGTACCCGGGGTGCAACCCAAGTCAAGGCGTCAAGTCTTTGGGCGACCTAGGTATGCGACCATCCGGCCCGGTTTGCCGCCGGAACCCCGGTGGGAATGGAGGCCAGCGTCGTGAGCCGTGCACAGCGGAGACATCGAAATGTCCCGGATGCCCAGTCCCCAAGCTTGTGCGGCCAAATGGGACCGGAGGTCAACGCGAGTCTTGGAGCCCTCCGTGACCGACTCGCCGAGCCCATTTGCTACTTCAGAACCTACCTCATAGCACGCACCACAAATCCCTATGCCACAATGTATTACGATATTCGACATCGACGCCTTCGCGACCTCTGCCAGGACCATTGCCCCCACCCCGAGTATCCCGCCGGCGGTGCCCCGCCACCCCGCATGGACGAGGGCCACACCTCCGGACTGAGGGTCAGCCATGTACACAGGGATACAGTCCGCCACGCTGATGGTCAGGAGGATGCCTGGCGAGGCGGTCGCGTGTCCGTCCCAGCCCTCCCCAATGAGCCAGCCATCCGGGACGGCCTCATACCGGCGGACCTGCGTCCCATGGACCTGGCGTGAAAAGACCACTGCGGGCAGCTGAGGGCGAAAATGGGCCTGAAAAGCTCGCCACCGGTCCACGGAGGCCCCTACCGGTGCGTTGCTGGAGAGCTCGAGCGAGAAGCCGTCGTACGCGGTCGTGATCCCCGCGACGAGGCCGAAGCGAGTGGCCCACTCCGCCAGCTCGAGTCTGGGAATCCCATCCGAGGGTCCGGCAGGAGGAGCCTCCCGGAGCACCGACGTGATCACTCGACCCGCCGGATCTCCGCGCCGAGGCCCCGGAGGCGCTCGTCGATGCGCTCGTAACCGCGCTCGATCTGGCCGATGTTGTGAATCACCGACTCTCCTTGTGCAGCGAGCGCGGCCAGGAGAATCGCCATGCCGGCCCGAATGTCCGGGCTCTCGACTACTTGGCCCCGGAGCGCCGAGGGCCCGGCGATGACCGCGCGATGCGGGTCGCAGAGCACAATGCGGGCGCCCATCCCGATCAGTTTGTCGACGAAGAAGAGCCGCGACTCGAACATCTTCTCGAACACCAGCAACATGCCCGCGCACTGGGTCGCCGTCACGATGGCGATCGACATGAGATCGGCCGGGAAGGCCGGCCAGGGGCCGTCATAGAGCTCCGGAATGTGGCCACCCAGGTCGCTCCGGATGCGCCGCTCCTGATCGGCGTCGACCACGAGCGCCGTTCCGGTGATACGCGGCCGAACACCGAGGCGCTCGAAGGCCATCAGCGTGGCGCGGAGATCGTCTGCCCTGACGCCTTCGATCGTGATGGCGCCATTCGTCACCGCCGCGAGCCCGATAAAGGAGCCGATCTCGATGTGATCGGGCCCCACGGTGTGCGGCGTCGCCCGTAACGAGGTGCCTCCGCGCACGGTGATGGTGTTCGTCCCGATCCCTTCGATGTGGGCGCCCATCGCCACCAGGAAGCGTGCGAGATCCTGGACGTGCGGCTCGGACGCGGCATTCCGGAATATGGTTGTGCCTTTGGCTCCCACTGCCGCCATCAGCGCGTTCTCGGTGCCCGTGACGCTGGGTTCGTCGAGGAAGATGTCGGCGCCCTTGAGGCTTTTCGCCTCGAGGGCGTAGCGCTCCCCTACCGTCACCTCAGCGCCCAGCCGCTCGAGGGCCAGAAAGTGGGTGTCGATCCTTCGCCGCCCGATCACGTCCCCCCCCGGAGGCGGCAAGGTCACGCGTCCGAAGCGCGCGAGCATCGGCCCCGCGAGCAGGATCGACGCGCGGATCCGGGCCGAGAGGGCCGGATCGAGCTCCTTCGGCTCGACTTTCCGCGGATCGATGGTGACCGTGTTGATGCCGGTCCATTGGACGCCCGCGCCGAGCCGCTCGAGGAGCGCGAGCATGGTCTCGACGTCGCGGATGCGCGGCACGTTGTCGATGGCGCAGGGACCGTCGGCGAGAATGGTGGCGGCAAGAATGGGCAGGACGGCGTTCTTGTTGCCTGCCGGACGCACCGTTCCGGTGAGGGGTCGGCCGCCGGAAACGACGAACGCAGGTGAGGGCATTGGTGCCGGAACGATATGGCGCGGCTTGCGCGCCAGTCAAGCGTTCGCGAACCTTCGCCGACGTGAATCCCGTCCTCGCGTTGGCCGTGGTGCTGGTCGCCGGGTTGGTCGTCACGCGGCTCCCGCGCATTCCCCACCCCACCGGCCTCCGGCTCGATCTCGTCGCCTCCGCCGGCCTGCCGCTCGTGTTGCTCGGCATCCTGCTCGGACCCGTTCTCCACCTCCTGGACGGAGATGTCCTCCGGGCTCTGGCGCCGGCGACGGCCCTCGGCATCGCTTGGATCGGCGCGGTGTTCGGGGCGTCCCTGGGATGGCGCTACGTCCGAAGGGTGCCCCCGGCCCTCTGGCTCCTCGCCGGAGTGGAAGCCGTCGCGGTGCTCGCGGTGACGGCACTGTTGGGATGGGAGCTGACCCGGGTAGTCCCTGCGCTCGGACCCGCCTTGAGCCCCACCCTTCCGACCGTGTTCGCGCTGGCGTCGATCGCGGTGGTAACGGGCCCGTCCGCCGTGGCCATGACCGCGCAGGCCGTCGGCATCAGGCGTTCGGTCCGCCAGGCGTTCGAGATCGCCGCCTGGCTGGACACCGCGGCCGGCGCACTGGCCTTCATTCTCGTGCTGACCATCTACCATCCTCGGCAGCCCGCGGGTGGCGTCACGCTCGGCTGGATTTCCTGGCTCGGGTTGGGCATCGCGAGTGGCCTCCTGTTCGGATTCCTGTACCTGGGGCTCACGCATTTCCTCGAGGACAAGGAAGACCTGGATCTCGGCCTCCTGGGCGTCATGCTCTTCGGCGGCGGCGTCGGATACGCGGCGGATCTCTCACCCTTCGTGATCTGTGCCGTAGCGGCGGTGGTGATCGTGAACCGGTCAACCCATCGTCACGCCGCGATCGCCCTCCTCCGGTCGTGGGAGCACCCCGTGTCGGCTATCCTGTTGATCCTCGCGGGCGCGCTGCTCACCGTGCCGACGCTCTGGATCCTGGTCATGGCGGTCTTGCTGGTGTGGGCGCGTGCCGTGGCGCGCTGGCTCGCCGTGCGCGTGGCGCGCGGCCCCCTGGGACTGAGCAGGGTGCTCCCGCCTGACCTGGGATTGGCGGGAGTCGCGCAGGGAACGGTTGCGGTCGCCCTGGCCATGAACTTCTTCATTCTCTACGGCGCGACGGTCGGCGGTCCGGTCGTCACCATCGCGCTCGTCGGCCTCGGATTGAACCTCCTCATGGCCCCGGCCGCGATGACTCGGGCCCTCAAACCGGCGCCGTTGACAGCCGCCCCCGCCGCGCCCGAGGTTTCCTCATGATTCCGACCTGGGCCGCCGTCGTCACGGCGCTGTCGCTGCTCGTGATCGCTCTCTCCGCCATCGTGGTCGCCTTTGCCGCCGTCATCTCGGCGCTCGGCGTGCGCGCCACCCTCGGGTTTTTCAAACAGCTTGCCGCCCCCGCGGTGGATGATGTACGCGGCCTCCTCGGCACCATCCGCGCCGAAGCGGATGCCCTCGTGGGTACGTCGAAAGACATCCGGGTGAAGATCGTGCAGGCGACGGATGCGGCAGAAGTGCGGCTGTCCAACCTCGCGGCGCTGGTGGACGTCCTGCAGGAGGAGGCGGATGACGTGGCGCTCGATGCGGCCGCCGCGGTTCGCTCGGTCCGCCGCGGGGTCGCCGCGTTCTCCCTCGGCAAGCGGATTTTCGGCAAGCGCAAGAGGAAGTCACGCTGAAGCCGTGGTTCGTGGTGGCCGTGACGGCGCTCGCGGTCCTGATCCTCTTCCCCGCGCCACTGCACGCCTGGACGCCCGGCACGCACATCTATCTCGGCGAATCGGTCCTCGCGAACCTCCACCAGCTCCCGACCGCCGTCGCCGATCTGCTCCGGTCCTTTCCGTTCGATTTTCTCTACGGCAACATCGCCGCCGACACCTCGATGGCGAAGAAGTACGCACCGGTGGGCCGGCACTGTCATGCCTGGCACGTCGGGCAGGAGATCTACGACCAGGCCGCGACCGATGCCTTGCGCGCATTCGGCCTTGGCTATCTCTCCCATCTCGCCGCCGATACCGTCGCGCACAACTATTTCGTGCCGCGCCAGCTCGTGATCACGTCGAGCACCGCGGCCCTCGGGCACAGCTACTGGGAGAGCCGCTTCGAGACCCATCTGGGCGATGCGTACGCCAGGACCGCCAAGGAGGTCATCATGCGCGATCATGACGCGAGTGACGCCCACCTCGACGGCATTCTCTCGCCGACGCTGTTTTCGATACGCACCAACCGCCGCCTGTTTCGCGGGATGGTGCACGTCACGGAGAGTCAAAGCTGGCAGTGGGCATTCCAGATGATCGCCGAAGCAAGCCGGTGGGATCTGCCCACCCCGGACGTCGACCGGCACATGGCGGTCGCGTTTCAGTACGTGATGGAGTCTTTGGGTGACAAGGATCCCGCCACGCGGCGGCTCGATCCGTCAGGAGAGAAGGCGCTCGGGATGGCGAAGCAGATGCGCCGGGAAGCACTGGCGGCGGGTGGCCGGGAAGATCCGCGCCAGGTGACCGAGACGGCAGAACAACATTTCGGACTGCCCGAGGTTCCCCTTGGCTATTGGCGGGAGTCCCGGGCTCAGCGCCCCTGGACGTCCGCCTAGAGCTCCTGCAACAGGACGTGGTCGGGCATCACTTCGAAATGCCGGGCATGACGAGGCAGGATCCGCACCATGTAACACCCTTCCGCGAGTGTCGTGGTCGAATCCACCACCGTCGCCGGCAGGTATCCGCCCGCGGGGGCGTCCGCGTGCCAGAGCATCTTGGTCGAATCCGTGCAGGTGACGATGTCGATGTGCGTGGCCTTGCCTTCCTCGATCTCGAAAGTCGGGCGGTCGGACATCGCGTGGTTCGCAACGAAGACCTTCGGCGATCCCCCGCAAGCGGCCACCAACACGAGCCCGGTGAGTGCGCGCTTTTTCATTTCGCCAGCCTTTCTTCGAGGAGTTTCGGGGCGGCCTTGGGATCAGCCTTGCCTTTGGACGTCTTCATCACCTGTCCAACAAAGAAGGCCATGAGCTTGGTCTCTCCGCCCTTGAAGCGGGCAGCCTCCGCCGGATGCGCGGTGACCACTTCCTCCACCCACTGCGCGAGGACCCCCGTGTCCGCCACCTGAATCACGCCGAGCGCCTCGGCGATGGTCCGTGGGTCCCCGCCCTTCGCCGCGACTTCGGAGAACACCTTCTTGGCGCCCTGATTCGAGACGGTCCCGCCCTTCACCAGGGCGATGATCCCCGCGAGGGACGACGCCGGCACGCGCAGCTGCTCCTGATGATCCTTGGCGTCTCCCAGGACCTCACCCATCACCCAGTTCGCCGCGGCCTTCGGCTCCGCCCCGGCATGGACGACCGATTCGTAGTAATCAGCCACGGAACGCTCGGCCGTGAGCACCCCCGCATCTTGTTGGCTCAACCCGTACTGCGACACGAACCGCTCCCGCTTCGTGGCGGGGAGCTCCGGCAGCACGCCCTGCTGCTCGGCGATCCACTCGGGGGTGAGCACCAGGGGCGGCAGATCGGGTTCCGGGAAATACCGGTAGTCCTTGCTCTCTTCCTTGGAGCGCTGCAGCCGGACCGTATTGGTCTTGGAGTTGTACAGCATGGTCGACTGCGTGATGATGCCGCCCTTTTCGAGCTCGGCGACCTGCCGGTCCCGCTCGACGGTCAGCGCCTTCTCGACGTACGAGAACGCGTTGATGTTCTTCACCTCGCACTTCACGCCGAGCGCCGTGCTCCCCGTCTTGCGGACTGAGACGTTCGCGTCGACGCGCAGGCTCCCCTTCTCCATGTCACACTCGGACACGCCGACGTACTGCAGTACCTGCTTCAGCGTGAGCAGGTAGGCGCGCGCTTCTTGCGGGGACCGGAAATCGGGCTCGGTGACGATCTCGATCAGCGGCACGCCGGCGCGATTCAGATCCACCGCGGTCGCTTTGGCGAAGCGGTCGTGCAGTGACTTGCCCGCATCTTCTTCGACGTGCACGCGGATGATCCCCGCGCGGACGACTCCCCGGTCGGGAGACAGGAACGACAGGTGCCCCGCCGTCGCGAGGGGCTGATCGTACTGCGAGATCTGGTAGCCCTTCGGGAGGTCCGGATAGAAGTAATTCTTCCGGGCGAACACACTGCGCGGATGCACGGAGCAGTTGAGGGCGACGGCCGCGCGCACGGCGAGCTGGATCGCCCGCTCGTTCGGGACCGGCAGTGCGCCGGGCAGGCCGAGGCAGACGGGACACACGTTGGTGTTCGGCGGCGCGCCGAACGTCGTCGAGCACCCGCAGAACATTTTGGAGACGGTGCCGAGCTGCACGTGGGTCTCGAGCCCGATGACCGTTTCCCATGCGGTGGAGGCGCTCACGCCTCCTCCGTTCCGGAAATCGCCCGCTCCAGCGCGTAGGCCGCTTCGATCATGTCGTCCTCGAGGAACGGCTGGCCGATGAACTGGCCGCCGACGGGCAGTCCTTTCACCCGTCCGATCGGGAGCGACATCGCCGGTACGCCCGTGAGATTCGCGGGCGCGGTAAAGCAGTCGGCGAGGTACATCGATACCGGGTCCTTCGTGCGCTCACCCGCCTTGAACGCCGTGGTCGGCGTAGTCGGCGTGAAGATCAGGTCGACCCCGCGATCGAAGACGTTGCGGAAATCCTGCGCCAGGAGCGCGCGCATCTGCTGCGCTTTCTTGTAGTAGGCGTCGTAGTAGCCTGACGACAGGACATAGGTACCGACCAGGATCCGCCGCTGCACCTCCGGACCGAAACCGGCCCCGCGGGTCCGCTGATACAGGTCGGCCAGTGTCGTGACGTCCTTCGCGCGGTTGCCGTAGCGGACGCCGTCGAACCGCGCGAGGTTGGAAGACGCCTCGGCGGGCGCGATGACGTAGTAGGTCGGAATGGCGTAGGCCGTATGCGGCAGGGACACATCCCGCACCGCCGCGCCGAGGTCTTTCAGCGCGCGGATGGCACGGTCGCAGGCGCGACGTACTCCCGGGTTCAGGTCGACCGGGAAGTATTCCTTCGGAATCCCGATGACGAACCCTTCCAGGCGTTCGGGCACCGTGGGGAGGCGAAGGGGATCGCGGTTTTCGCAGGTGTTGTCCCGGGGATCACGCCCCGAAATCACGGAGAGCACGCGCGCCGCGTCGTGCACGCTTCTCCCGAGCACCCCGATCTGATCGAGGGATGATCCGAACGCCACGAGCCCGTAGCGGCTCACGCGCCCGTAGGTCGGCTTGATGCCGACGACACCGCAGAATGCGGCGGGTTGACGGACCGATCCGCCGGTTTCGGTGCCCAGAGCCGCGGGTACCGCACCGGCACCGACGAGAGCGGCCGAGCCGCCCGACGAGCCGCCGGGAACCCGGGTCCGGTCGACGGGATTGAGGACGCGGCCGTACGCCGAGTGCTCGGTCGACGAGCCCATCGCGAATTCGTCGAGGTTGGCTTTCCCCGCGATGAGCGCGCCGGCGTCCTTCAGCTTGGTGACGACGGTGGCTTCGTAGGGAGACTGATAGCCTTCGAGCAACTTCGACCCGCACGTCGTCGGGAACTCGAGCGTGCAGATGTTGTCCTTCAACGCGACCGGCATCCCGTAGAGCACTCCCGAGGGGTGCGCGTTCTTGGCCTGGGCGAGCAGCGACTTCCGCACCACCGTGGTGGGCGTCAGGAGGGCATTGAGTCGCTTGGCTTTTCCGAGGCGGGTGGCCGTGGCCTTGGCGCTCGCAAGCGCTTCGACTTCGGTCACTCTTCATCCTCCTCGGCCCCTTCGAACGCGCCGAGCTTGGGCACCAGGAAGAAGCCTTCCCGGAAGGCAGGCGCGAAGTCGGACAACTTGCCCTCGAGCGGCTGCGGAGCGACGACGTCGGCACGCAGCCGGATCAGGTCGGGACCGGGGATGAACGGCTTCGCGTGCTCGCCCCCGGACACCTGCGAGAGCTGCGCGATGTAATCCACGATGCGCGACATCTGGGCGGCCAAATCGTCCAGGTGCTCTTCATCCACCGAGAGCTCCGCCAGCCGCGCGATCTGCCGCACTTCTTCGGGGGTTACGCTCATCCGGTCTCCCACTCGCGCTCGAGGCCCGCATAGGCCACGAGCAATTGTTTGGCTCCGATCTCGGGATCGTCGAACAGCACCGTGATCTTCAAGCTCCGGCCACCGCCGGAGACCGCCTGCACCACCCCGCCACCGAATTTCCGGTGCCGGACCCGCTCGCCGCGCGCGTACTTCGGCGCGTCCTGGGACACGTCCTCTTCATCCGCGAAGAAGGCCTCGTCGCGCTCCTCGAATCGCCTGCGCGCCGGCGGCGAGTGGCGATCGAACCGCCGGTACCCGCCGCGATCCCACAGCGGCGTCGTGGCCCGCTCCTCGATCACCGACGGCGGCACGGTCTCGAGGAACCGCGAGGGCTCGGACATCTCCATCCGCCCCTGGCGGAAACGCGTGCGCGCCCAAGAGAGATACAATCGTTCGCGGGCGCGCGTCAGTCCCACGTAACAGAGTCTGCGCTCCTCCTCCACCCCGCCCGGCTGCGCCGCCGAGCGCGCGAGCGGGAAGAGGCCGTCCTCGAGCCCCGCGAGCGCCACCACCGGCCACTCCAGCCCCTTCGCCATGTGTACCGTCAGGAGTGTGACCCCCGACTCCCCCTTCACGGAGTCGGTCTGGGCCAGCAGGGCCGACTGGGTCAGGTAGCGCTCGATCGGAGTCCCTCCCGACAGGGCCAGCTCTCCGTCCTCCCCCTCGTCTGCCCCGTCGATCCCGGAGACTTCCGCCCATGCGGCCGCCCCGGCGATCAGCTCCCGCACGTTTTCCATGCGCTCCACCCCTTCCGCCCCCTCATCCCCCAGGTACGCGTCATAGTGAACCGCGTCGATGATCCGGTCGAAGGCGAAGGCGGGGTCCTCGCTCCCCACGGCGGTGCGGAGATCCCCCAGGATGCCCGCGAACTTCGCGAAGGCGTCACGGACGTTGGGCCGCAGGCCCTCCACGCGATCGGCCACCCGGGCGACTTCGAGGAGGGGTTTCCCCCACTTCGAGCCCGCCTGCACGAGCGCGAGCACCGAAGCGTCCCCGATCCCCCGCCGGGGCACGTTGATAACCCGCAAAAAGGCTTCGTTGTCCGCGGGATTGGCGATCAGGCGGAGATATGCCAGGAGATCCTTCACTTCCCGGCGCTCGTAGAAGCTGACGGCCCCCACCAGGCGGTACGGAATGCCGCGGAAGCGGAACGCTTCTTCCAGGGGCCGGGATTGGGCGTTGGTGCGATACAGCACGGCCATCGATTCGTACGACTGGTCGTCGTCACTCGCCAGCTTCGCGTACTCACCGGCCAGCCACTCGGCCTCGTCCCGCTCGTCGGCGGCCGTGAGCAGGACGACCTTGGAGCCGCCCTTCTTCTCCGTGAACAGGGTCTTCCCGAGCCGGCCCTCGTTCTCGGCGATCACCCCGTTCGCGGCGTCGAGAATCACCTGCGTCGAGCGGTAGTTCTGCTCGAGCTTCACCATCATGGCTCCGGGGAAATCCGTCTGGAACGCCAGCATGTGCCTGACATCGGCGCCCCGCCACCCATAGATCGCCTGATCGTCGTCCCCCACCACGGTCAGATTGCCATGCAGCGTGGCCAGCAGCCGCACCAGCTGGTACTGAGCGGCGTTGGTATCCTGAAATTCATCCACCAGCACGTGCACGAACCGCCGCTGCCAGTAGGCCAAACGGTCGGGGTGCGTACGGAACAGCTCGAGGGGAAGCAGGAGCAGATCGTCGAAATCCATCGCGTTCGCCTGCTTGAGCGCGGGACCCAGTCCGCCATAGATGTCCGCGGCGACCAGCTCGAGCGGCGATTCCGCGCGCGCGGAAAATTCGGCCGGGGTCAGGAGCGCGTTCTTCGCGCCGGAGATGATCCCCGCGAGCTGCCGCGGCGGATAGGCCTTCGGCGAGTGGCCCCGCTGCTCGAGCATGCGCTTGATCAGCGCCTGTGAGTCCTCTTCATCGTAAATCGTGAAGTTGGGACCGAACCCCAAGAGGGGAGCTTCCCGGCGGAGCAAGCGCGCCGAGAGGGAGTGGAACGTTCCGATCCAGAGCCCGCGCGGATCCGCACCCAGGAGCTCCGCCACACGGCGGCGCATCTCGCCGGCCGCCTTGTTGGTGAACGTGACGGCGAAGATCCGGTCGGCGCGGATCCCCCGGTCCTTGATGAGATGCGCGATGCGCGCCGTGAGTACGCGCGTCTTCCCCGATCCGGCACCGGCCAGCACCAACAGGGGTCCGTCCCCGTGCTCGACGGCTGCGCGCTGGGTGGGATTGAGCGGCGGAGTCACGAAGGGTTACGGTACCGGAAAATCGAGTATGAAACGCGAGCCGGGGGTCGCCGGATGATACGACACTCTCCCCGCGTGCTGCTGCTCGACGATCCGGCGCGCGAGGGCCAGTCCCAGGCCCCAGCCGCCCGTCTTGGTACTGCGGCCCGGCTCGAACATGTGCGAGCGAATCTGGGTGGCGACACCGGGCCCGTCGTCTTCGACCACGACGCGTCCCGTCTTTCCCACCGCCTCTACGCGGACCTCGATGCGGCCCCCACGTCCAGACAGCGCATCGACGGCGTTCTTCACGAGCGCCTCGATGGCCCACTCCACGAGCACGGGGTCGCCGTCGATCACGGGGCCCGGACCGATGGCGTGAAGCACGAGCTGCACCGGACTCGCGAGTGTCGGCAGCCTCGGCCGGAAATATCCCACCACCCGTTCCGCGGCCGCTCCCAGGCCGACGGGTTCGCGCCGTGCCGGACGTCCGATCCGCTCGAAGCGCTTGGCGACGCGCTGCAGCCGCTCGGTATCCGCCGCAAGATGCTCCACCAGCTCGCCCCCGGCAGTACCGGGATTTTCCCGGAGATAGTCGATCCATCCGGTGAGGCTCATCAACGGCGTCCCGAGCTGATGCGCCGACTCCCGGGCCATCGCGACCCACAACCGGTCTCGCGCCGCTCCGACTTGCGTCGCGTTCGCGAGCCAGATCAGACCGATGAGGCAGAGCAGGACGGCCGCCTGCAAGAGCGCCAGCACCTTGAGCCTCCGGGCCACCGGCAACGCGCCGTAGTGCACGGTGCCGATGCCGGGTTGCACGATCGGCTCGTTGACCTCGTCCAGTCCGTGAACCCAGGCGGCGAGCGCCACCGAATCCTGCGGCACGCCCTCAGGTGCGTTCGCGACTTGCGTGATGTGGCCGGTGGGGTCCGTCACCGCCATCGGGAGGTGCAGCGCGCGGACCTCCCCGGCAAGATCGAGCAGCGCGCCGGTGGCCGCATCCGGTTGGGGATCGGACAATCCCGCGAACACACGGCCAAAGAGCCGCGACGTATTCCTGGCGTCGTCCTGGAAGTGACTGGCGACCACCCATGCGTCGGCCACGGACAGCGCACCGAAAAGCAGAGCGGCCCCGATGAGGGCCGCGGGTCCTGCCCGGCGCCACCGGTCCTGTTTATCCACTGGCGGGGCCGAGCCGATCGACACCGAGGTACGGAACCAGCGCCTTCGGGAGCCGGACGCTGCCGTCGGCTTCCTGGCCATGCTCCAGGAGCGCGGCGATGGTCCGCGGCAGCGCGACGCCGGAGGCGTTCAGCGTGTGCACGAAATCGGGTTTCTCGCCGGGCTTCGGGCGGAACCGGATGTTCGCGCGGCGCGCCTGAAAATCGGTGAACACGCTCGCGCTGGACACCTCGAGCCACGCTCCCACGCCGGGCGCGAACACTTCGAGGTCGTAGGTCATGGCGCTGCCGAAGCCGGTGTCACCGGCGGCCAGGAGAACGACCCGGTACGGCAACTCGAGCCGTTCGAGTACCGTGGCCGCATGCCTGGTGATCACGTCCAACTCTGCCGGGGATGTCTCCGGAGCGACGAGACGCACCAGCTCGACCTTGTCGAACTGATGCACACGCAGGAGCCCCCGCGTGTCCTTCCCCGCCGCTCCCGCTTCCCGGCGGAAACACGGTGTGTACGCCGTGTAGGCGAGCGGCAGCTTTCCCCCGTCAAGGATTTCATCGCGATGGATGTTCGTCACCGGAACTTCGGCGGTGGGAATCAAGAAAAGATCATCCGGCGCGGTCTTGTACGCTTCTTCCTCGAATTTCGGCAGCTGCCCGGTGCCCTGCATGGTCTCGCGCTTCACCACGAACGGCGGCGCGACTTCACGGTACCCATGCTCCCTGGTATGCAGGTCGAGCATGAAGGAAATCAGCCCGCGGGACAGCCGGGCTCCCATTCCCGTCAGCAGCGGGAACCCCGACCCCGAGACTTTGGCCCCGCGCGGCAGATCGAGGAGACCCAGCTGCTCTCCGATTTCCCAGTGCGGCTTGAGCCCGCTCTCGGACCGGGGCGTGCCCCAGGCGCGGACCACTTTGTTGGCGTCCGCGCCGCCGTCAGGGACGGCGTCGAGCGGCAGGTTCGGGACGAACAAGCCTTTGGCCGAGAGCACCGTCTCGATGCTCCGGAGCTCGTGCTCGAGGGCCGTAATCTTGAGCCCCGACTCTTTCCGCTGATCGATGATTTCCTTCGGGAGCTTGCCGTGCTGCTTCACCGCCGCCGCGTCTTCGAGGGCGAACTTGTTGCGGTCGCTTTTCAGCGCATCGAGCTGCCCCGAGAGCGTACGGCGCCGCTCATCGAGACCGCGCAGCTCGTCCAGGAGCGCCATGACCGATGCGTCCCCCCGACGAGCCAGAGCGGCGCGCACCTCGTCCGGCGAGGACCGCAGCCGCTTCAGGTCGATCACGGCTTAGTGCTTCGGGTAACCGGGCGTGAGGTCCCGATAGCCACAGTTCCTGTTGTTCAAGATCTGAAACGTGGTGGTGCGAGCCACGGTGTCGATGGAAAGGATCTGCAACTTGGCGTACTCGAAGACAGTGCCGATGGCGCACGACACCTGCCGGGAGCGGACCAGCACCACGGTGCCGGAATCGATGTTCAGCGCGGTGCTGTCGTTCCACCCGGGGCCCGGGGCGGTGGTGGTTCCGTCGAACGAGCTGGCATACTGGAGCGCCGCCGTGCGGGCGAGACCGGTAAGCGCGCCGGGCGGATACAGCTTGGCTTGGGACCCCACGATGTCGAAAAGGAAATCGAAGATCGGCGTGGTGTCGGTGCGCACCCGCGCGCCCGTGACGGTGTCTTCGATGTTGTAGGCCGAGGGGGTCCCCACCGGAGTCCCGGTTGCCGCGTACAGCGTGGCGGTGTCCACCACGTTCACATAGCTGGGCGCGGGGGGTGCCAGCGTGCTGCTGCAGGCCCCCGACAGGACCCCCGCGGCGAGCGCGGCACCGGCGCAAAGAGACGAAATGGGACGCATGAGTGGGTAAAGAATACCCGAGCGCCTCTAAATGGGTCAACCCACGGTGGCTGCTTGACTTCGCCCCTGCCCGGTCCTACGTTGGCGCTCCCAATGGCAACCATCCGTGATGTGGTCGAGGCGCTTGGAAAACGCCCTGGGGTAGACGCTGTCCTCGTGGTGGGACGAGATGGCCTGGCCATCGACACCCACGTGGTCAACGGTGTCGACCCGGAGAGCGTGTCCGCCCTCCTCCCGGGCGTGATCGGGGCCATCACCCAGCTGGGCTCCGCAGGCGGCCGGGGAGACTTCGGTACCGGCGTTCTGGAGTTCGGGGGTGGGCTGGCGGTCGTTTCTGTCCTGACGAACGATGCCCTCCTCGTAGTCCTGGTCCGCCCCGCGACGAACGTTGGCCCGCTCCTGGTCGACCTTCGCCGCCATCGATCCGCTATCGCCGGCCTGTTCTAGACCGGGCATGAGTCGGGCCCAGACCGCCCCCCCACGGCCCCCCCGGCACCTGCTCGTCGTCGACGACGAGCCGCACATCGGTCTATTGCTGCGCCCCGAATTTGAGTCCCGCGGCTACCGGGTAAGCGTGGCCCGCTCCCTCGCTGAGGCGCGCGCCACGGTGGACTCCGTCGACCTGATGCTCCTCGATGTGCACCTCCCCGATGGATCCGGGATCGACTTCCTCCGCGAGCTGCGCGGCCGACCCCGCACGCAGCACCTCCCGATTCTGATCCTCACGGGAGAGTCGGGGGACCGCGTGCTCGAGGAAGCCCGCCTCCTCGGTGCCGGCCTCCTCACCAAGCCCTTCAGTCCGACCAAGCTCGGCAAGAGCATTGCCGCGCTGATCGATGGTCCGGCCCCGGTGCCGGGTGACGCTCGATGAGCACATGGGCGGCCATCCTCGCCGGTGGTTCGGGCACGCGGTTCTGGCCGCTGTCCACCCCGGACCGCCCGAAGCAGCTCCTCCCGCTCGCCGGAGATCGCCCCCTGCTCGCGCAGGCGGTGCGGCGTCTCACCGGCCTCGTTCCTCCCGAACGCGTCCTCATCCTCACGGGCCCGTACCTCGTCGAGCAAGTCGCATCCGCGGTCCCCGAGGTGCCGCGTGGTCAGATCCTGGCCGAGCCTCGCACCGCCTCGACCGCACCGGCACTGGTCTGGGCCGCGCAGGAGATCGCCAAGCGCGACCCCGGAGCCGCCATGCTGTCGCTCCACGCCGACTGGGCGGTGGGTGACGACGCCGCCTTCCGGGCCTCCGCCACCAAGGCGGTCGACGTCGCGCAGGCACACGACGTGCTAGTGACCGTCGGCGTGAAGCCGACCCGCGATGAAACCGGTTACGGGTACATCGTGCCCGGAGCGAAACTGGGAAAGACCCCTGCCAAGAAAGTCCGGCGGTTCGTCGAGAAACCCAGCGCCGCGCGCGCGAAGATCCTCCGCAAGGGCGGCGCGCTCTGGAACACGGGGCTCTTCGCCTGGGGGACGGACCGCTTCCTGGCTGAAGCGCGCGCCCACGCCACGGAGCTGCGCGCGGGATGGCACGCGCTGGACGACGGCGACATCCAGGGATTCTTCTCACGGGTCACGCCCGTCGCCGTGGACGTCGCGGTGCTGGAACGCACCAGGCAGCTGGCGACATTGGCCGGCGGATTCACGTGGGACGACATCGGTTCGTGGGATGCCCTCCTCCGCATCCGGAAGCCCGACGCGCACGGCAACGTCGTCGTCGGAAACGTTTCCCTGGGGGACGACGTGCGGCGCTCCGTGATCTGGACCGACGACCAGCACCTCGCGGTCACGGGTGTCTCGGATATGGTGGTGGTCCGCGCCAACGGCCACACGCTGGTGATTCCCACGGGGCGCGCCGAAAAACTGAAAGCCCTGGTGCAGAAGCTGTGAGTGCCGCGCCCGCCCTCTACCTGCTCGATCCCGAGCCCTCCCCCGCGTGGGCGCCCTTCATGGGTTCGCGGCCCATTGCCGAGCTCAGGGCGGGCGCGCACCTGATCCGCGAGCGGTGGGAAGCGTTCGTGGGCACCGAAACCGCAGCGGTATTCGCCCTGCCCCACCTCGCGGGATTCACGGAGCCCGGCTCCGCGCCCGTGCGGGCCCGTGAAGTGGTCACGGGTCCAGCCATCATCGGGTCTTCGACGTTCGCCCCGCGCGGGCTCGCGCCCGCCCTGCCCGATGAACCTTCGCGTCTGGTGTGCGGAGGTGTGACCGTGGGCTGGGGTGTGCCCGCGGGTGCGCGTTGGGACGGGCCGGCGCGAGAGGCCCGTGCCGTCGAAGTCCCGGGCGTCGTCCTCCATGGCGTTCACGGGCTTCTCCCCGTACTCGAGGCGCTGCTCCGCGAAGATCTCCGCGGCCTGCTCCCCGGAACCGACGGGATCCCCGCCGGCTCCACCGTCATCGGCGACCCCGCCCTCGTCGCGGTCACCGAAGGCCTGATCGAACCGGGCGTTGTGTTCGACACGCGACCCGGGCCCGTGGTCCTCGAAAGCGGCGTGGAAGTGCGGTCGGGCACCCGGCTCGAAGGACCGCTCTGGGTCGGCGCCAACGCCCGCATCCTCGGAAGCTCGGTCCGGGCATCCGCCATCGGTCCGCGGTGCACCGTGCGCGGTGAGGTCTCCACGTGCGTGTTCCTGGGGTACGCCAACAAGGCGCACGACGGCTTCCTCGGTCATTCGGTGGTGGGCCGCTGGGCGAACCTCGGCGCCGGAACCATCACGTCGAACTTGAAGAACACGTACGGACCCGTGCGGCTGGAGGTCGCGGGGCATGCCATCGAAACGGGACAGATGAACGTCGGATCGCTGATCGGCGATCACGCGAAGACCGCGATCGGGACCCTGCTCTCGACCGGCACGGTGATCGGCACCGGCGCGAGCGTCTTCGATGCGGTCCGCCCGTCGAAGTACATCCCGGCATTCGCCTGGGGAGGATCCGGAGACGCGCGGACCACCCGGGAGGGATTTCTCAAAGTGGTCGAGCGGGTTTTGCCGCGGCGGGACATCGTGCTGGACGAAGCGACCCGCGCCCTGCTGGGCCGCGTCTACGACTGGGCCACGCGGTGAGCGACGCCGAGGCGAGTCCCCCGCCCACGCCACCCAAGCCCGAGGCGGCCAAGCCCGACGCCGCTTTTCGCCGGCTGCACAAGTTCGAGCTGCACGAACGGATCGGCGAAGGGGCGATGGGCGTGGTGTGGAAGGCCTACGACTCCGTCCTGCGCCGGTTCGTCGCCCTCAAGCTCCTGAATCCGTCGTTTGGCCGCACCCAGGAGCTTCGCGAGCGCTTCCACCGCGAGGCCCGGGCAGCGGCGGCACTCCAGCATCCCAACATCGTCACCGTGTACGACCTCGGGGAATCGGATGGCCAGCTGTTCATCGCGATGGAGCTCGTCGAAGGGCGCGATCTCAGCGACCTGATCGCCGTCCGCGCGCCCCTGCCCCTCGAGCACAAGCTGGACGTCGTCATCGAGCTGCTACAGGGATTGGGCTACGCGCACGCCCGGGGTGTCATTCACCGCGACGTGAAGCCCTCCAACGTCCGCATCGCCGCGGACGGCCGCGTGAAGATCATGGATTTCGGCATCGCGCGGCTCCAGAACGCGGATCGCACCGGTTCGGGGGGCGTGATCGTCGGGACGCCGTCGTACATGGCGCCCGAGCAGATCACGAACGGCGAAATCACGCCGGCCACCGACGTGTTCGCGGTCGGCTGTCTCCTCTACGAGCTCCTGACCTACGAACGGCCCTTCGAAGCCGAGACGGTACACGGCGTGTTCTACCAGGTGCTCTCGACCACGCCGAAGCCCCTGCGGACCGTCGCGCCCTCCATGCCGGCTTCGCTCGAGCGCGTGGTCTTGAAAGCCATGGCCAAGACACCGGGGGAGCGGTACGGCACCGCCGACGAGTTCCGCAGCTCACTGCTCGGGATGCGGCATGCGCTCTCGGATCCGTCGGCGATTACCACGGAGCGGATCAAGTTCAGGAATCCGCTCACGCGCATTTCCCTGAACCTGATCGCCCCGGCGTCACTCAAGTCGCGGGCGACCGTGCTGCTTCTGCTTCTCGCGGCGGCGCTGTTCATCGCATACCTCGCCCTCTCGACTCCCACGCCGGCCCCGGCGCCTATCCCGGCGACATCGGCCGTTCCCATCCTCTCCCCACGCCCCATCCCCGGCCTAGCACCCCGGATCGCGATCCTGCGCGACACCGCGTATGCGGAGCGGGCGCGCGCGTTGGAGGCGGGCGGTCTCGTCAACAACGTGCAGCCGATGCTCAACGCCGACGCGATTCTGACTGCCGCGGATCAGTACGCCCGCGGGAAGGACCTCGTCCGGGCGAGCACGGGATACGGCTCCGTCGGCCCGCTGTACCGCCAGGCGATCACGGAGACCGACAGCGAGCGGTTGGACGCCAAACGGAGGCTGGATCGCGCAGCGACGCTGGTCCGGTCGATGCGCGGGAGCCCGCCCACCCGGATCTCCGCATCGCTAACTCGTGCCGATTCGCTCTTCACCGCGCGGGACTACGTGATGTCCGCCCTCGCCTCAGGCGCCACCGAGCAGGCCGCCCTGGACGCCGGCGCGCGGATGCGGATCGTAACGCCGCAGCCGCGGGATCCACACAAAGCCATCCTGCAATTGCTGGACGATTTTTCGCGCGCGATTCAGAGCCGGAAGGTGTCCAACATGCGGGTGCTGTACCCGTCGATTACCAAGAACGAAGTGAAGAACTGGGAGGCGTTTTTCAACGGGGTGACGAGCGTCGACGTGGACTTCACGCCTGACTCCATCACCATCAAGAATCCGACGGCGCGGGGTGTCGTCCACGCGCACTTCCTCGCCATCCACGGCGGTTCTCCGACGCCCCAGGAGTCTCAGCAGACCTTCGTGACCTCCTTCCGCCACAATGCGGGCGGCTGGCGGATCGCGGGGATTCTCTCCCGCTGAACTAATCCCAGGCGCGCGCCGTATCGGGTGGCGCATCGGGAACGACCAACCCGGCCGGGCGCGCGGTCGGCGGTCCCACTTTCCGCAACGACACCGGCTTGTCCAGATCCCCGCCCGACAGCGTGAGCTTGTCGCCCGCGACCTTCAGGCCGTAGACCTGCCAGGCGCCGTCACCCAGGGTGAACCAGATGCTGTCTCCCACCAGACGCCACCGGGCGACCTGCTCGCCGAATTGCGCCGATGAATCAGCCCGCACCATGACGTAGTGGAGGCCGTCGGAGGCTTTCGCCTCCCACTGCCCCTCCAAGTGCACGCGCTTGGCCCCCTGTGCCCCGGCGATGGCAGGGAGCGCGAGGGTAGCGACGACTCCGAGAACGATCTTGTTCATGTGGGCTGTTGTCCGCCGTTAGTGGGTACCCCCGTGGGCGCCACCGGTGCCTGCTCGTCCTGCATCACCGCTACCCGAGGTTCCCATTTCCGCATCATCGCAATGAACGCCGTCACCACCTCGGGATCGAACTCCATTCCGGCCCGCCCCTCGAGATACGGAAGAATTTTCTCCGCCTCCCAGGCGTCACGGTAGGGGCGGTTGGTCCGCAGGGCGTCGTAGACGTCGCACACGTGGACCAGGTTGCTGGCACGGTGACAGGTCCGGCCATAGTGCGGCCGTGGATAGCCGCCGCCATTCAGCATGATGTGATGCTCGTAGGCGACCACGGCGGCAAGATCGAGCCGCTCCTCCGCCTCGAGGATGATCCGGGCACCCTGGGCCGGATGCGCGTTCATCACCTCGCGCTCATCGGGCGTCAGCTTCCCGGGCTTGGTGAGGATCTCAAGCGGGATCCGCGTCTTGCCGAGATCGTGCAGCAACCCGGCCACCCCGAACGCCCGCACGTCCTTCGCGCCCATCCCCATGAACTCCGCCAGCGCCATCGCGAGGACCGAGACGTTCATCGAGTGGGTAGTCGTGTACTGGTCAAACTCCTTGAGGTGCAGCAGCGGCAGCACAATCTGCTGATCCCCGTGCATCGCCACCGACAGCGACCGCACGACCGCCTCGGCCTCCGCCAGGGGCAAGCCGCCGTTGGCTTTGACTTCCTCGTGCATCCAGCGGATGGCTTCCGCCTCTTCGCCGAGCGAGAACCGGATGGTGGCTTCGACGGGGAGGGCGGTCTGCGGATTCGATTGCTCACCCCGGATTCCGACGCTGCCGAACTTGATGCTCGATCGCTTCCCCTGCTGCCGCGCCTCGGACGTGTCGATCGTCGCGAGCGTCAGCCGCGCGAGCACCTCATCCAGAAAAGTCTCGAACTCCTCCCGGGTCACCCCCGGCTGGAACTCGAGCCGCTGGATCCCCGCCTGGGCCAGCCGCATGGACCAGTCCCACGCCTTGAGCTCGCGGATCGGGGTCTTGCCGTACACCACTTCGTCGCCGAGGAACGTGAAGAGCGGCGTCGCGGTGTCCTTTTGCAGCCCCCCGAGCTGCTCGAAGGCCGCGTCGATGCCGCGGTCGCGAGCCGGATGGCCTTCCGCGTAGAGGGACATCCCGGCGAGGGCCTGTGCCAGGGAGCCGAGGAACTTGATCGGATCGCCACTCATGCGGTGCCCAGTCCGGGATCCGTCGCGGCGCGCACATCCGCATCAGCCGATTGCGCGGCGCGCGCCAGCACCGCGGTGGCCCGGTCGTCCGTACCCCACCCCGCCGCGAGTGCCTGGAGCGCGGCCAGCAGCTCGGGCGACTTCGCCGGCAGCTTCGCTCTTCCGAGGAGCGTCCGGCCGCCGTCGGTGAGATCCACCAGGACGAGCAGCGCCTCCGGCGCGCCCGAACGTCCGAGCGCCCGGATCGCCAGCACGCGATCCTCGGATGGCAACGAGTCGTTCCGCGCATGCTGTAGCAACAGCGGCACGGTGGACGGCGGGCAGTCGGTCTGGATGGCCATCAACGCCATCTGCAGCGTCTGCGGGTCGCGATCGGCGAGCGCCGCGAGCAACGCGTGCTCCCGTTCCGTGGGGTGCTTGAGCTCGAGCTTGAGTGCCTGCCGTCGTACGCGCGCGTCCGCGTGCACGCGGAAGGACGCCGGTGAGAACCCGGCCGGCAAAGTCGGCAAATCGTCCAGCAAGGCGAGGAGGTTGCGGACCACGTACCACCGCTGGTCTTTCAGGCGTGGCAGGAGCTCCGGCACGAAACCTTCGCCCATCTTGCCCAACCGGTCGAGCAGCGCGCGGCGCACGGCGCGCACGTCGGCGGTCGCCAGTGCGTCGAGCAAGGGCGCCGCCGCCGCCACGCCGACGCCCTGGATGAGCCGGTCGACCAGCGGGAAGTCCGGCTGCGACTCGGCCAGGATTCTCGCGACGGCCTCGATGTTGAAGATGCGGTTGCGAATGGTCGTGGCCGCAACGCTCCCGGCCGGAGCGCCCTCCAGCAGCTCGAGCAGGCGTGAGAACTGGTCCCCCGACACCATCCGGTCCACCGCGGCCCACACGGTCGGACCCGTGGCGTCGATTTCGAGCGCCATCTCCACGAGCCGCTCGTCTTCGGGTGCGAAGACGGCCTCGGACGCCATCGTGAAGATCGGTGCCGCCCGCGACATCTCCTGCAGCGCCTTGCCGTAGGCGCCGGGGTTGGGGTCATCCAGTTGCCAGCCGGACATCAGCTGCTCCACTTGATCACGGAGCGCGGCGTCCGCCAGCGGACGCGCGAGCGCGGACCCCTGCTCCGCGTGCGCGGCGAGCTTGGACAGCATCCGGACCAGCGAGTGCGACATGGTCTGGTTGGAGGAGGTCGCCGCGGCCCGGACGATCTCGATCACGGCGTCCACCGCCATCCCGTGCGTCGCATCCAGCACGAACTTGTGGCGTTGGGCGAAGTTGCCACCCATGTCCACGAGCCGCTGGAGCGTTTCCGGCCGGAGCTCCGCGATCATGCGCGAAGTCCGCTTCCGGAGCTCGATCGCTTCCCTGCCGCCGGCCGTCTTGAGCTCCTCCGCGATCTGGAGGAGATATCCGACGATCACCTGATCGTAGGCGGCTCCCCGCTCGTGCGCGTTGATGGCCTCCGCGACCACCGCCTCCTTGAGCTCCGATGCCGCCTCGTCGTCCTCCACGCCCCCCGCCAGCGCCGCCCGCGCCAGGCCGATCCACAGCTGGGCGCTCTTGGCCCGCTCGGCCTTTGACCCCACCGGATTCCCGTCATCATCCAGGAGCTCGAGCTTGTCGTAGGTCATCGCGTGCAGCTTGACGTGGTCCCAATGCGGGATCAGGTCCCGGGGGCCGAGCCCGATGGCCTCCACTCCTCGCCCCGGCTCGCTGGACAGCATGCGGAGCGCCTCCTCCAGCTCGCCCCCCTCGATGCCCCGGGCGAAGGAGACGGCCCCCAGGTGATGCCGGTGGAGGCGTCCGGCGAGCTCAGAGAGCACCGGGTGCTTGGAGTCCGTGGCGACCCCCTCGATGATCAGCTGGTGCCGGGCGACCCCCAGGGACAGGGTCCCCCGCTCGCGCAGGAGCTGGACCAGGCGCCTCAGAACCCCAGCAGCGGCGGGCTGCAGGGAGGGGTGCCCCTGGGGGTACATCGAGTGCTTGTGGAGGGCGATCGACAGCTCGATCAGGAATTCCCCGAGCTCCCTCGAGAGGGTGGAGTGGGAGGGGCCCGCGGAGATCGGAGGTTGGCCGGTCACGGCCTGCAAGATAAGGCGCTAGGGCGCCAAGACGCTAAGTCGCTAAGAACCAAGAGGCTAAGGAGCCGATGATGCCCCTTAGCCTCTTAGCGACGTAGCGTCTTACAAACCTAGACGTCTAGACGTCTAGACGTCTAGACGTCTGCGTTAGTACATCCCGCCCATACCGCCGCCGCCGGGCATCGGCGGAGCCTTGTCCTTCTCCTTCTTCTCCGCCACGACGCACTCCGTCGTGAGGAGCAGGCCCGCGATGGACGCGGCGTTCTGCAAGGCGGTCCGGGTGACCTTGGTCGGGTCGATGACACCGGATGCCACGAGGTCCTCGTACTCATCCGTCGAGGCGTTGTAGCCGAAGTTCTTGTCCTTCGACTCCTTCACCTTGCCCACCACGATCGACGCTTCCGCGCCGGCGTTCTGGGCGATCATCCGGATGGGCTCCTCGATGGCGCGCCGGACGATATCGACGCCGATCTTCTCGTCGTCGTCACCGCCCTTGAGCTTGTCGAGGCTCTTCTGGCAGACCAGGAGCGCCGAGCCACCGCCGGGGACGATGCCTTCCTCGACCGCGGCGCGGGTGGCGTGCAGCGCATCTTCCACCCGGGCCTTCTTCTCCTTCATCTCGGTCTCGGTGGCCGCGCCCACATTGATCACGGCGACCCCGCCGGCGAGCTTCGCCAGCCGCTCCTGCAGCTTTTCCTTGTCGTAGTCGGACGTCGACTTGTCGATGGCGGCGCGGATCTCGCCGATGCGGCCCTGGATGTCGGCCTGCTTGCCCTTGCCGCCGACGATGGTGGTGTTGTCCTTGTCCACCACGATCCGCTTGGCCTGGCCGAGATCACCGAGGACGGTGTTCTCGAGCTTCATGCCCTTCTCTTCGGCAACGACTTTGCCGCCGGTGACCTTCTCGATATCGATCAGCATTTCCTTCCGGCGGTCGCCGAAGCCGGGGGCCTTCACCGCCGCGACCTTGAGGGTCCCGCGCAGCTTGTTGACCACCAGCGTCGCCAGCGCCTCACCCTCGACGTCCTCGGCGATGATCAGGAGCGGCTTGCCCGACTGCGCGACCTTCTCGAGCGCCGGGAGCAGATCCTTCATCGATGAGATCTTCTTGTCGTGGATCAGGATGTACGCGTCCTCGAGCACCGCTTCCATCTTCTCGGGATCGGTGACGAAGTAGGGGGAGAGATAGCCGCGATCGAACTGCATCCCGTCCACCGTCTCCAGCGTGGTCTCGAGGCCCTTCGCCTCTTCGACCGTGATCACGCCGTCCTTGCCGACCTTGTCCATCGCGTCGGCGATCTTGTCACCGATTTCCTTGTCGCCGTTGGCCGAAATAGTGCCGACCTGGGCGATTTCCTTCCGGCCCTTGGTGGGCACGGAGATCCGCTTCAGCTCCTCGATGATCGTCTCGACGGCCTTGTCGATGCCACGCTTCAACGCCATCGGATTCACGCCCGCGGTGACCGACTTCAGGCCTTCGCGGTAGATCGCCTGCGCGAGCACGGTCGCGGTGGTCGTGCCGTCACCGGCGAGATCGGACGTCTTGGTCGCCACTTCCTTCACCATCTGGGCGCCCATGTTCTCGATCTCGTCCTCGAGCTCGATTTCCTTGGCAACCGTGACGCCGTCCTTGGTGACGGTCGGATTGCCAAACTTCTTCTCGATGACCACGTTCCGGCCCTTGGGACCGAGGGTCACCTTCACGGCGTCGGCCAGCTGGTCCACGCCCCGCTTCAGGCGGGCCCGCGCCTCGACGTTGAACTCCAAAAACTTGGCAGCCATCTGTTGGTCTCTCCTTAACCGAGCTTCGCGATGACGTCGGATTCCTTGATGAGGATGACTTCCTCACCGTCGAGCTCCACCGGGGTGCCGGAGTACTTTCCGTAGATCACGCGGTCACCCACCTTCAGCTCCATCGGCACCTTCTCGCCCTTTTCGGTCCGGCCGGGACCCACGGCGACGACGTCACCCTGGATCGGCTTTTCCTTGGCGGTATCGGGGATGTAGAGGCCCCCCTTCATCGTCTCCGTCTCCTCAGCCGGCTTGATCGCCACGCGATCACCCAGCGGGAGCAGCTTGTGCTTCCCACCCTTGCTTCCGGTCGCCATAACCCTCTGCCTCCACAAGGACTAAGTGATTACTTCTGATATTGTTAGCACTCTTGATGAGTGAGTGCCAGCAACCGGGCGAAGTATCGACAGTTGGGGACGGCATGTCAAGGAGAGGGACTAAGGAGAGCCTTTACGAGGAGATCGGCACGCGCCGGCCAGTCGCCAGGGAGGGTGTCCGCAGGAATAGTCGCAACCGCAAGCACATGCCCCCGGCGGGTATCCGCCACTTGGGCCTCGAGGGTCCCCCGCCCCCCTTGGTCCACATACTTCCACCAGACCAGGGCGGCGGCCATGTGGCCGCCCCCGCGGACGTCGTCCTGAACGGTGTACCCGGCGCGCGCGAACGCCCCCTGCAGAGCCCGGCTGAGCGAATCCCGCCCCCTGATCACGATGTCGTAGCCGCGAAGCGGACTGGGAGGACCCGCGGGGTTCGGATTCTTCGCGCACGCGAACGCGAGGCCGAAGGCCAGCGCCCAGCGACGGCTCACGGAAGGATGCGGCGAGCGCCCACCCAGCGCGGGATCCAATAGGCGCCGTCGGAGTCGCTCCGGTCGAGCCGGGAGATCTTCACGCCGCTGCTCGCGCTATGAATGAACTTCCCCTCCCCCACATACATGCCCACGTGCGTCACACCGGCGCCCGGACTGGCCGAGAAGAGGAGAATGTCACCGGGCTGGAGCGCCTCGACCACCGGCGTGACCTCCGCACCGGCACGCGCCTGGTCCCGGCTGATTCTCGGCAACCGCACGCCATGCTGTCCGTAGGCGTACTGAACCAGGCCGGAGCAGTCGAATCCGTTCGACGCCGTGCCACCCCACTGATACGGAGTTCCCAGGACGTCGAGGGCCGTGCGAACCACGTCCGCGGCCGCGGCGTTGCCCGCGATGGTCGTCGGAGGCTGCACCGGGGCATTGCTGGGGACAGTGGAACCGGGGGGAGGCAGCACCGGGTTTGTCGGTGCGGACCTCCGGCCGCCATGCCGGCCGAGTCCGACGGCGAGGCCCAGGGAGAGCGAGAATCCCTTTCGCGGACTGCCGCCCCCCGACCAGAATCCTCTCGGTCCCCGGTCTTCGTCGCGATAGCGCCCCTCGACGCCGAGGGCGAACCGGTCGAAGGGCCTCCACTCGAGTCCGCCCCCGACACTCCACAGCGCCGCAAGCTCCTGCTTGGCGGTATCGGTCGAGAGACCCAGCGCGACGCCGAGCAAACCATAGGGCCCGAACGTGTAGGAGCCACGGAACAGGTGCGCTTCCCATCCGCCGCCGTAAAATGCCTGACGCCGTCCGAGCTGATCGTTGATGATGAGGGTCGCGCCGAAGGTCTGCGAAATGACACCGGTGAGCGGAGAATGCGAACGGAATTCATAGGTCGCGCCGTGGCCCGCCCGGTACCATTGCCCGTAGCGGAACTCGATCTCCCCCTGCGCGGCCAGCGGAGTGGCCGCCAGCGAAAGCGCGGCGATCAGAAATCCGACGTCATTCCGTCGCACGGTTCTCCTGTGACGGGCGGGGAGCCATCCGGTGGGCCAGCCAATGCGGGAAGCGTCGCATCATCCGCACCCACAACGCCAGCACCACAAAGCCGGACAGAAATGCGATTCCCAGTGCTACCCCCACCATGGCACCGGGTCCCGAAAACCGCACTCCGACCTTGGCGCCAATCCAGAGCCCGAAATAAGAAGCTCCCCACGCGGAAAGAGGCGTGAGGAGCCAACCGACGACCAGCAGGAAGTGCGCGAGCCAGCGCGGCACGCCTCCGTCCGTCACGCCTTCCGCGCGATGGCGGCAACTCCAAGGACGGTGAGGATGACCGAGAAACCGAGGCCGATGGCTACCGGGTAGGTCGAGGTGAACCCGAAGCCCATCAGGTGCGCGATTTCACCGATCACGACGGCGCCGACGACGAGCGGGATGGCGAGGCTGGTCATGGACGCGCCCTGCTTCGCATTCCGGCCGGCGGTCAGCATGGCGCCCATCCAGGTCACATACGTGCCCAGCTGCCACCAGGTCGGCAGATACCACCAGGTGCTGTTGCCTCCGATCGCGTCCCAAGTCCACGGATACGCGTGAACGTTCCGGAGCACGATGATGTCGATCGCGGAGAACACCACGGTACTGAAGAGCCCGACGCCCGCCGCGCCGGCGATCCCCTCGGTGTGCCGTGCCCCGGTCCATTCGGCGGGCAAGAGCGCCATCGACAGGCCCCCGAGCAGCACAATCACGGCGTCGAGCACGCCGCCGACGGTGCCCGGAACGTACCGCCAGATCACGAGATAGAGCACGACCCATACCGCGGTGAGTACACCCAGCTTGGCCCCGCTGATCAGGACGTGCGGCAGCTCGGTACGGTCGGTCATGGTGGGAGTGGCGGTCGCCGACATCAGCAAAGCTCCTCGTTCATAAGGGTCCGACGGTCAATCTAACAAGCCTATCGCGCAAAGACGAGCAGCACCGCCACGTCCGTCACCGCCCAGGCCCCCAGCGCCCAGTACATCCCGCGCTGGTGCTGTTGCGGTGTCCACACGTTCCGGGCCCGAATCCAGGGCACCAGCACCGCCAGCCACGCGGCCAGCGCAAGGAAAATCAGCGTTCCAGACCGGCGCAGAATGTCCGAGGCCCAGGAAAGGCCGCCGAAGGCCAGAATCACGGATCCGGCCGCGAGCCACAAGCTCGACTCCAGCCCGAACATGAGGGCCAGAGTCCGGTCTCCGCGCTTCTTGTCTTCCTCCAGCTGGTACAGCTGGGTGAGCGGATAGAGGCCGGCGAACAGCGCGCAGAAGGACAGAAAGATGACCGCGTGTCCCAAGTCGAGGGGACGGCCCGTGGCAGCCCACGCGGCGTACGGGGTGAGGGTCCCGAACCCCCACATGTTGATCACCCAATCCAGACCCGCGACGGCCTTGAAGCGCATTGGCGGCACCGAATACGCCACCGACATCGCGAAACAGATCGCGTAAGCGATCCGGAATCCCCAGGGCAAGGCGAAGGACAGTCCCTGACCCAGCACGAGCAGGACCCAACTGAAGGTGAGGAGATGCTTCGGAAGGGGCGGAGGCGAGCTGAGGTACCCGATGTCCCCCTCATCCTTGTCGTAGACGCTGTTGATGGCGAGCGTGCCGCCGTTCAGACAGATGACCCAGATGAACAGGGCGAGGAGCGCCGAGCCGAGCTGCTGTCCCGACCAGAGCCCCGCCCAACCGACGGCGAGCACATACCCCAGCACCGTGTGCGCCGCCATGATCGGCCACTCGGCGGGCCGCATGTGCAGGATGTAGGAAAACGCCTCGCCGGGGAGCGCGCCGTACCCGAATCGGCGCCACGCGTTGAGTGCTCTGGCGTCGGTCACCACTTCAAGCCCAGCACGCCCGCGGCCAGCCGCAAACCGGTGAGCGTGAGATCCGGATCGGCTCCGCCGATCTCCTTGCACAACGGCGCGATGAGCGTGGCGAGACCACCCGTCGCGATCACCCGCGGCTTCCGCCCTCCCGGCCACTCCGCGCGCACCCGGCGAACCAGACCGTCGATCGCTTCGGCCGTGCCGAACAGGACGCCCGACCGGATGCAGTCCTCGGTGCGTCGCCCGATGGTGTGCGGCGGCGCGGAGAGCTCCGCGGCGGGAAGCTTCGCGGTCTTGCGGACCAGCTCGTTCGCGGCCGTCACGACGCCCGGCATGATGACGCCGCCGATGAAGCGCCCGTCCCTGGTGATGCAGTCGAAGGTCGTGGCGGTGCCGAAGTCGACGACGACGCAGTCGTCCTTGTAGACCTGGGAGGCCGCCAGCGTGTTCACGATGCGATCCGCTCCGACCGTCAGCGGCTCATCCACGTCCAGAGTGATGGGAAGCTTGGAACGCGCGTCCACGAACGTGGGGGACTGTCCGATCGCGATCCGGATCCCCTCCCCCAGGGCATGGGACACCAGAGGGACCACCGAAGCGACGATCGCGGCGCGCACTTCGCTGGTGGAGTGACCGGCCTGCGTGAGGTATGACGTGAGCGCCGCACCCCACTCATCGGGCGTCCGCTGCACCGTGGTGGTGAGGCGCCAATGGTGCGCGAGCTGGTCTCCGTCGAACAAGCCCAGCGTGGTTTCGGTGTTCCCGACGTCGAGGGCGAGCAGCATGGGGCGCTAATTTACCTCAGGCAAGCGCGACGTGCCCTTCCCGAACCGTCTGACGGCCCTGGGCCGTTTCCACCAGCAAGGCGCCATTTCCCTCCAGTCCGATGACCTTCCCGGCGAGGGGTGCCCGGATCTGGCGCCCGAACAGCCAGTTCCGCGACCCGAATGCGGTGAGTTCCGCGTCCGTGAGCCGGAGTCCGGCGGCACCCAGGCGAGGGAGCGCCGGCACCAGCCGGTCACAGAGGTCGAGCCGGGTGGCGCCGGACCGGTGATCGACGAGCCGCGTTGCGACGCCGGCGACCTCCGGCGGAATTTCGTTCGCGACGTTGCATCCGATGCCGATGGCGAGCCAGTGCAGGGCCTCCCCGTGCCAGCGCCCTTCGCACAGAATGCCCGCCACCTTCCGGTCGGCCAGGACGACGTCATTCGGCCATTTCACCCGGGCGACGGCCCGTCCCAGCACCTCGTCGATCGCATCGGCAAGCACGAGTCCGACCCGGATCGAATAGACGCTCACATCGGACGTCTGCGGCCTGAGCAACGCCCCGAGCCAGAGCCCGCCCATCGGCGACCGCCACGTACGTCCTTCCCGCCCCCGCCCCGCCGTCTGCACATCGGCGATGACGACCGTTCCCGACGGAGCACCGGCGTTCCCCAACTCGTGAATCGAATCGAGCGTGGAGCCGAGGGAGTCGAACAGCCCGACCTGCGGAACGCCCCACCGCTTGGCAAGCGAACCGCTCGAGACCCCATCAAGGGTCAGGGATGCCACAGCCCGTAGGCGATGACGAAGAGACCGGCGGCCCAGCAGTAGGGCGCGAAGAGATAGAACCGTCCCCGCTTGAGCATCGCGACCAGAAACCGGATGCTGAAGATCCCCGCGACGAACGCGACCGCGAACGACAGAGCGAGTGACCCGGCGCCCACCGCCGCGATGTTCACGGTCGCGTGCCGGCCCTCCACGAGCGCGGCGCCGGCGATGATCGGGATCGAGAGCAGGAACGAGAACTCGGCCGCGGCGGTCGGATCGAGACCCGCCCACAGGGCCGCCGTGACCGTCGAGCCGGAGCGCGAGATGCCGCGGAAGAGCGCGGCCACCGACTGCGCGAGACCAATCCCCACCGCACCGGCGAACGTCGGCTCGGGCCGGGTGCCCTGCCGCCCTTTCGTCGACCAGAGGGCGATCCCGGTGATGGCGAAGCAGATCCCGATGAAGACGAGGCGGGTGGACGCCTCTTCCACCTGCTTGTGAAAGAGAACGCCGAGGATCGCCGCGGGAATGGTAGCGATCACCAGCAGGCCGGCCCGCCGGAGCGACGCCTGATCACCGGACAGCATGCCCCGGACGATGCTCCACAGACGTGCCCCGTACACGACCAGAACCGCGAAGAGAGTGGCGACGTGCAAGGAAACCTCGACGAATACACCGGGCGCCTTGACGCCGGTAAGCACCTCGACGACGCGCAGATGTCCCGAGCTGGACACCGGCAGAAACTCCGTGAGGCCCTGCACCAGCCCGAGAATCATGCCTTGCCACCAGGTCACACGATCCTCCCAAGTACGAGTGCGGCCACACCGAGAGGCATGGCGAGTTTCGCGTGCCTGACCGCGACGGGGTACCGCTGCCCGGAGAGGGCGTGGCCGGCGCTCCACACGAGGACGTCAGCGAGGACCGCCAGTGCGAAATACCACCATCCGTATCCGGCCAGAGCCGGCAGCGCCAGACTGGCGGGAATGAAGCTCCACAGAATCATCTTCGCGACGTTCCGTCCCACCACTTCACCTGAGAGAATCGGGACGGTCCGGCGCCCCAGTACGCGGTCTCCGGGCACGTCGACCAGATCTTTCGCGACTTCACGGCCAAAGTGCAGCCAGCCAGCAAGAATCCAAGGCACGAGTCCCGCGGCGCCGCGGCCGACACTGATGGCACCATACATCAGCGGGAATCCCGCCACGAGGGCGACCGTCAGATTTCCGGCCACACCGCGGCGCTTGAGGTAGGGCGAATAGGCGGCCATCAACGCGAGCGCGCCACACGCAAGCGCGAACACCGTTCCGCTAACGAGCGCCGCCGTTCCAAGCCCCACGAACGCGCCCCAAAATACCAGCAGGTCAGCGCTCCCGCGGCGGACGCGGTCAGATGCCAAGGGCCGATCGGTCCGGCCGTTCGCCCGGTCCCCGGCTTCATCCCAGATGTCGTTGAGGACGTTTCCTGCCACTCCGAGCCCGACCCCTGAGAGGGCAGCCCACACCAGGGGGACAGGAGCACCGACGCGACCGAGCGCGATCCACCCGCCGGCGAAGACGCCGAGAGCCGCGACGGCCAGATTGTGCGCCCGAACCAGTCGGAGCAGATCAACCACGGAGGAGATCTTCGTAGAGCCGTTCGTACTGGGGCACGACCTTGTCGACCGAGAACGCCTGCGCACGCTCCACAGCGGCGGCCCGCATCCGGGCCGCCAGCGCCGAATCCTGGAGGACCTTCAGCGCGTTGCCGGTCATGGCGTCCACTTCACCGGGCGCCGAAAGAAAGCCCGTCTCACCCTCGACCACGACCTCCGGAAGGCCGCCCGCGTTGGACGCGATCACCGGCGCACCGCACGCCATCGCCTCGAGCGCCGCCAGCCCGAACGACTCGGCTTCCGACGGCAACAGGAAGAGGTCGGCGCCGCGCATCACGTCGGCCACGTTGTCCACCTTGCCAAGGAACCGGACGTCGGCCTTGAGCCCCAACGCATCGGCTTCGGCCTGCGCGGCGTCGCGATCGGGGCCGTCGCCCACCATCACCAGCATCGCCGGCATGACCCGGCGCACGCCGGCGAAGATCCGCACGACATCCACCACCCGCTTCACCGGGCGGAAATTCGAGACGTGGAGCAGAATCGGCATCGTGCCCGCGCCGAGCGCCCGCCGGAACCAGCTCTCATTCGCCGCCTTGTACGCGGTCGTGGATACGAAGTTGGGAATCACGGTGACGTCGCACCGCTGGCACCCGAACGCCCGGTAGGTCTCTTCCCGGAGGTACTTCGACACCGCGGTCACGCGGTCGGACCGCTCGATGGAGAACTTGGTGAGGGTGTAGTAGCTCGGGTCCTTCCCCACCAGCGTGATGTCCGTACCGTGGAGGGTGGTCACCAGTTTGAGATCCCGCTGGTCGGCAAGCATCTGCTTCGCCAGCCAGGCCGTCGCCGCGTGCGGAATGGCGTAGTGCACGTGCATGATGTCGAGCTGTTCCCGCAGCGCCACTTCATGCTGCTTGACCGCGAGGGCCAGCGCGTACGGCGAGGCGGTCTCGAAGAGCGGGTACTCCGCCTGCGTCACTTCATGGAAGGTCACCCGCTCGGCGAACGACGGAAGCCGGAATGGGCTGGCGTACGACACGAAGTGGATCTCGTGCCCGCGCTTCGCGAGCTCGAGACCCAGCTCCGTCGCGATGGCACCGGAGCCGCCGTAGGTCGGGTAACAGGTGATGCCGATGCGCATG
>DATNDQ010000121.1:0-3755 GCA_035553475.1 Gemmatimonadales bacterium | reverse complement strand
CGCTTCCACTGTGTGATCTGGCCCGCCATGCTGCTCGCGGCGGACGTGCCGTTGCCGAAGGAAGTGTGGGCGCATGGATACGTGCAGTGGGCCGGCACCAAGATGAGCAAGACCGCGGGGACCGCGGTGAATCTGGCCGAGGCGATCAAGCGCCACGGCGCCGATCCCTTGCGGTACTTCCTGCTGCGCGAGATCGGCTTCTCGGGCGACGGCGATTTCACCTGGGAGCGTTTCGACGCGCGCTACTCGGCCGACCTCGCCGACACGTTCGGGAACTTTGTCTCGCGGACCCTGTCGATGGTGCATCGCTATCGCAACGGCGCGGTGCCCGCCGATCCCAAACGATTCGACACGCCGCTGGAGCACGACGCCGTGAAGGCGGTCGCGCAATATCGGACCTCGATGGACGCGCTCGATCTCCAGGGAGGCGCCGCCGCGGTGATCGATCTCGCTACGCGCGCCAACCGCTACGTCGAGGAGACCGCGCCGTGGAAGCTCGCGAAGGCCGGCGACGAACAGACGCTCGACACCGTGCTCGCAAATCTCACGCGCACCGTGCACCGGCTCGCCATTCTCTCGGCGCCATTCCTTCCCGGCAAATCGGCGGAGATCTGGTCCCTCCTCGGCGAAGAAAGACCATTGGCCTCCATCCGACTAGGCGACCTGGACTCCCCTCCCCGACCTGGGGCCGTCGTGCAGAAGCCGTCGATTCTCTTCCCCAAACCGCAACCGGCGGTCTAACTAACCCCGGGCGTGAGCCCGGGGTGACACGGGTGTACCGGGCGTTCGGTAAGCCGTTGTTTCATAGTGGCTTGACAGTGGCTGGTACGTGTTGACGAGCCCTGTACCTGGGCCTATTTTTGCGCCTCCTGTGCACTTAGGACGCTGAGTGAGCCAGAAGCACCAGAAGACTGATCGCCGCTGGACCGTCATGGTGGTGCCACACGGATCGGGTTCGTCCCGCGCCGTGGAGGTGTCGCTTTCGGTCGTCAAGGCGTTGATCGGCTTCGGGTCCGTTCTCGGCCTGGTCCTGGTGGTGCTGGGTGGTGCGGCGCTGACACGGGGCATTTCCATTACCCGGTCGCGCGCGCTGGAGCGTGAGAACCGCCTGCTCTCCGATGAGCTGCAGCGGATGCGCTCACGCCTCGCCGATCTCCAGGACACGCTCCACGTCTTCTCGCAGCGCGACGAAGAAGTCCGCCTCCTCGCCGGGCTCGCGCCACTCGACTCGAGTGTCCGCCAGGCCGGCATCGGCGGACCGCAGGGCGCGTGGTCGGAGCGGGACTCCCTCGCGGCCCTCGGACCCGCGGGACAGCAGGCGCTCGCCGTCCGCCAGGACATGGACGGCCTGATCCGTCGTGCCGACATCCTCTCGAAGTCGGTGGGTGAGGCGTACGACTCGTTGCATTCGCACCAGGCGCGGTTCGCCGCGACGCCGTCCATCATGCCCACCAAGGGGTGGCTGACGAGCGCGTTCGCGAGTGAGCGCGTGCACCCGATTCTCCACCTCGCCCGTCCCCATGAAGGCATCGACGTCGCCGCCCCGATGGGCGCCGAGATCGAAGCCCCGGCGGCAGGTACGGTCACCGAAGTGAAGTGGGAGGACGGCTACGGCAATTTCGTCACCATCGACCACGGCTACGGCCTGGTGACGCGGTACGCGCACTGCTCGAAGATTCTGGTGGTGCGCGGCCAGCGGGTGAAGCGCGGCCAGAAGATCGCCCTCGTCGGCGCCACCGGCCTCGCCACCGGCCCGCACCTCCATTACGAGGTGTGGGTGGCCGGCAAGCCGGTCGATCCCCTGCACTACGTGATGCCGGATGCGATAGTCGACTAGTCGGTTAGTTGTTAGGCGGTTAGTCGTGACGAAGGGGCCCCATCGCTGGAGCCCCTTCTCGTTTTCACTAACCGCCTAACCGACTAATAACTAACCGACTTTGTTCTCAGTGCGAGAAATCCACCTTGGGCGCCGTCGCCGCGTCCGCTGTCTGTACGTCGAAGTACGGCCTGGGCCCCTTGCCGATGATCTTCGCGGTCATCACCGCCGGAAAGCGCCGGATGTAGGCATTGTACGTGTTGACGGCCTGGTTGTAGTCCTGCCGGGCCACGGCGATCCGGTTCTCCGTCCCCTCGATCTCATCCTGCAGTGACTTGAAGTTCTCGTTCGACTTGAGCTGGGGGTAATTCTCGGCGATCGCCAGCAGCCTGCCGAGAGGCGCGGTGAGCGCCGCGTTGGCGGTGGCCATCTGGGACAGGTCTCCGCTCTGCACCGCGCCGGCGAGCTTGGCCCGGGCGTTGGCCACGGAGATGAAGATCGTGTCTTCCTGCTTGGCGTAGCCCTTCACCGTGGCGACCAGGTTGGGAATGAGGTCGGCCCGGCGCTGCAGCTGCACCTTGATCTGGGCTCCCGCCTGATTCACCTGCTCGTCATAGGTCTGGATCGTGTTGTACCCGCATCCGGCCACCAGCGTGAGGCCGAGCATCAGCGTCCATCGGCGTGCGTTCACCGTCCACCGCTCCTTGTGGGTAGTGTGTTCACGTACTCCGCCGTCCGCGTCACCGCGGTGAGATACCCTACGACCTGCGGATCGTCGGGGTTCAATTTCGGCGCCTTGCGTTCGCGGGCCGCCAGCGCGAGGGCCGTCACGGGCCCCGCGTCGAAGCCCACGCGCGCAGCCGCCGCCGCGATCAACGCGGTCCGCTCGGCCGGCGCCTCCTCTCCGGAAACGCGCAGCAGCGCCCGCAGCATCGTGAGGAATCCGGCGACGCTCCCGGCGATCGCCTGCCCCAGGGCCTGCGGATTTCCGGAAGTCGCGAGAAACGCCTGCCGCAACCTGACCACCTTGCCTCGCAGCTCGTGCTCGAGCTGACGCCTGACATCGTCATCCGCGATGGTGATCCCGGCCCACGGATCGCGCCCCGCCAGGACCTTGTGATGCGCTTTGACATCGAGGAACTCGATGGCGAAGGCATCCGCCGAGTCGCGCCACTCGGGTTCGCTGAACACCAGCGGTGCCGGATGGCCACTCTTGATCCAGGCGCCGCTGACACCAGCCAGCGTGCTCAGCAGCCCCGCGTCCGCCCGATCGCAGATCACGAGGGTGTCCACCGAGTCGGTGGCATTCCGGCGCGCGGCTGAGCCGAAGAGGACGAAGCTCACCAGACGCGAGCCCAACGCGCTCCGGACACCTTCCGCGAACTGTTCCACGGTCATATTGGCCATCCTAGAAGCTCCCTCCGGCGCCGCCCCCTGAGAACCCGCCTCCCCCTCCGAAGCCACCGAACCCTCCACCACCGCCCCCACCCCCGAACCCCCCGAAGCCGCCGAACCCTCCGCCCCCACCGCCCCAGCGATTCCGGCGATTCGACTGCATGGCCGCCAAGACCAGCCACGACAGGAGACTCCCTCGGCCCCCGCGAGCGAGACCTCTCAGGATGGTCATTCCGATGACGAGGGCGATTACGAGGATGGCAAAGACGGCCCCCGGATTGACCCTGTCACCATCGGGAATCACCCGGAACCGGGCTCGCGGCCTGGAGGAGGGATCGAGGGCGACATGGAACTCGTCGGCGAACCGTTGCGCGACCAGCTCGGTCGCTTGCACGAGCGCCCCGTTGTAATCCTCGTTCGAGAGCTGCGACATCACCGCATCGCGCACCCGTCCCGCCGCCGCGTCGGTGACGAAGCCCTCGGATCCCGTGCCGGTGGCGATCCAGAACGCGCCGCTTCCCGACCGATGGTCTTTGCGGGGTAC
>DATNDQ010000120.1:0-19532 GCA_035553475.1 Gemmatimonadales bacterium | reverse complement strand
TAGTCGGTTAGTCACTAACCGCCTAACCGACTAACAACTCGCGCTTCATGCCCTCCGAAAATCCCCCCGCAGAAACGCCTTCACCAACACCAACCCCGCAATGAAGCCACCCATGTGGGCGAACACGGCAACCCCACCCGTGTCGCTATTCCCGCCCAGCTCCGGCAAGCTCCCGAGGAACTGCAGCAGGAACCACCAGATCAGCATCAGGTAGGCGGGCACCGTGACGGTCGTGAAGAAGATGATGATGAACACGAACGTGTGAACCTTCACTCGCGGAAACAGCACCAGGTACGCGCCCATCACGCCGGAGATCGCGCCGGATGCGCCGATCATCGGGATGGCTGAGTGGGGGGCGGAGATGGTTTGGGCGGCGGCGGCGGCGACGCCGGAGAGCAGATAGAACACGAGGTATCGCCCGTGCCCCATGGCGTCCTCGATGTTGTTCCCGAAGAGCCAGAGGAACCACATGTTGCCGAGGATGTGGAACCAGGACCCGTGCAGGAACATCGACGAGAACACCGTCAGGTAATTCGGATGGCCCGTGGTGACGCACGCGTACCCCTGCCCCAGGGGGGTCGACACTCCTGGCGGCAGACTGCGTAGGATTTCCCCGGGGGTGAGCCCCCACACGCAGGTGGAGTGTGCCAGGGCGTGGGCTGAGCCGGCCCCCTGAAACACGATCCAGACGATGAAATTCAGGACGATGATGCCCACCGTAACGGTGGGGGTGAGGTCGGTCGGATTGTCGTCCTTATAGGGGAAGAACATGCCGTAACCCTATGCGGGTCTTGGGGCTTGTCAATCTGCCGTTTTGGCGCTTTTCTAGGGCATACGCCTTGCTCTTAGCGACCCCGGGAAGCAGGTAGGCATCAATAACCATGGGTAAGGAGTCGCCGTTTTATGGCTGAGAAGATCATCGGCATCGACCTGGGCACCACGAACTCCGTGGTGGCCGTGATGGAAGGTGGAGACCCCGTCGTCATTCCGAACGCCGAAGGCGGTCGGACCACTCCGTCTGTCGTCGCCTTTACGAAGGATGGAGAACGGCTGGTCGGTCAGGTGGCCAAGCGGCAGGCGGTCACCAATCCGCAGAACACGATCTTCTCCATCAAACGGTTCATGGGTCGCCGGATGAACGAGGTGACCGAGGAAACGAAGCGTGTCCCCTACAAGGTCGCCCCGGGGACCAACGACCTCGCCTCGGTCGACATCCAGGGCAAGCGCTACACGCCCCCTGAGATCTCGGCGATGATCCTCCAGAAGATGAAGCAGACGGCCGAAGACTACCTCGGCCACAAGGTCGAGAAAGCGGTGGTCACCGTCCCGGCCTACTTCAACGACGCCCAGCGGCAGGCCACCAAGGACGCCGGCAAGATCGCCGGGCTCGACGTGGTCCGGATCATCAACGAGCCGACGGCGTCGGCACTGGCGTACGGCCTCGACAAGAAGAAGGAAGAGAAGATCGCCGTCTACGACCTGGGCGGCGGCACCTACGACATCTCGGTGCTCGAGCTCGCCGAGGGCGTGTTCGAGGTGAAGTCCACAAACGGCGACACGCATCTGGGCGGCGACGATTTCGACCAGATGATCATCGAATTCCTGGTGGGCGAGTTCAAGCGGGACCAGGGCATCGACCTGTCCAAGGACCCGATGGCCCTGCAGCGCCTGAAGGAGGCCGCGGAGAAGGCCAAGATGGAGCTGTCGTCCGCGATGCAGACGGAGATCAACCTCCCCTTCATCACGGCCGACCAGTCGGGCCCGAAGCACCTGAACCTGTCGATGACCCGGGCCAAGCTGGAGCAGCTGGTGGACACCCTGGTCCAGCGGACCATCCCGCCGATGGAGCAGGCTCTGAAGGACGCCGGGCTGAAGCCGTCGGAGATCGACGAGGTCATCCTGGTCGGCGGTCAGACCCGGATGCCCAAGGTCCAGGAAGTCGTCCAGAAGTTCTTCGGGAAGGAGCCCCACAAGGGCGTCAACCCGGACGAAGTGGTGGCGATCGGCGCCGCAATTCAGGGCGGCGTGCTGGCGGGTGAGGTCAAGGACGTCCTGCTGCTCGACGTCACACCCCTCTCGCTCGGAATTGAAACGCTGGGCGGCGTGACCACGGTGCTGATTCCGCGGAACACCACCATCCCGACCAAGAAGTCGGAGGTGTTCTCGACGGCCGAGGATACGCAGACCACGGTGGAGATCCACGTGTTGCAGGGCGAACGGCAGATGGCGCGGGACAACCGCACCATCGGCAAGTTCCAGCTGACGGGGATTCCGCCCGCTCCGCGCGGTGTGCCGCAGGTCGAAGTCACGTTCGACATCGACGCGAACGGCATCCTGCACGTGTCCGCGAAGGACAAAGCGACCGGCAAGGAGCAGAAGATCCGGATCGAAGCGTCGTCCGGGCTCGGTGACAAAGACATCGATAAGATGGTCAAGGAAGCGGAGGCCCACGCGGCGGAGGACAAGGACCGCCGTGAGGAGATCGAGCGCCGCAACCGGCTCGACGCGATGGTGTACGAAGTCGAGAAGAACTCGAAGGAATGGGCCGACAAGCTCGATCAAGGCTTGAAGACCCGGCTGGACCAGGCGGTGGACGGCGCGAAGCAGGCCCTGCGCGCCGGAGACGCCGCCGGGATCGGCAAGGCGCTCGAGGAGCTGCAGCAGGCCTATTCGGCCGCGGGCGCATCACTCTACGCGCAGTCGCGTGGAGCCGACCCCAGCTCGGCGCCCGGCGCCGGGCCGGACGCCCAGCCGAACGCGGGGACCGAAACCAAGCAGGAGAACGTCGTCGACGCGGACTACGAGATCGTAGACGACGACAAGAACAAGAAGTGACGAACCCTTAACGCAAAGCGAGATGGCGATGTCGGCACGCACGCGGGATTGGCTGAAATTCGTTTCCCTGGTCGGCGTAGCATTCGTGTTCGGATTGCTGTTCGCGTCGGCACTCAACCTGACGCCCAAGAGCACCGCGGCCGTGTTGCCGCATCTCTCGACCGCCATGCAGACTCAGATCCCGCAGGCCCGGTCGGCCGCGCAGATCGGCGACGCCTTCGTCGCCATCTCGAACCGCGTCCGCCCCGCGGTGGTGTACGTGTCTTCGGCGCGCACCGAGCGGGCGCAGGACAACTCGCAGGTCCCCGCCCCGTTCCGGGATTTCTTCCAGATCCCGGGACAGCCGCGGCGCCCGCAGGTCGAAGAGGGCTCGGGCACCGGATTCATCGTCAGCGCGGACGGCTACATCGTCACCAACAACCACGTCGTCGCCGGCGCCGACCGCGTCAACGTGAAGCTCTTCGACAAGCGCGAGTTCAAGAACGTCCGCGTCGTGGGGACCGATCCCCAGACCGACGTCGCCGTGCTCAAGATTGACGCCGCAAACCTGCCGACCGTCACCCTCGGCAACTCGGATTCGACGAACATCGGTGAATGGGTGCTCGCGATCGGCAACCCGCTGGGCGAGGAGTTCGACTTCACCGTCACCGCCGGCATCGTGAGCGCCAAGGGCCGTCCCCTGCTCGGCCTGGCCCGGGGCGGGCTCCAGATTCAGGACTTCATTCAGACCGACGCGGCGATCAACCCCGGGAATTCGGGTGGCCCGCTCGTGAACATCAAGGGCCAGGTGATCGGCATCAACTCCGCCATCGCCTCCGGCACCGGCTACTACACGGGCTATGGCTTCGCCATCCCGATCAACCTCGTCCACACCGTCTTCGACCAGCTCGTGGCTTCCGGGCACGTGACCCGGTCCGTCATCGGCGTCACGGTGACGGATGCGGGCGAGGCGGACGCCAAGGCGGTCGGCATGCCGGACGACAACATCCACGGTGTCGTGGTGGATGACTACACCCCGGGTGGCGAATCTCCGGCCAAGGACGCCGGGATCGAGCAGGGTGACGTCATCACCGCGCTCGACGGTCAGCCGGTTAACTACACGGCGCAGCTGCAGCAGATCATCGGGTTCAAGAAGCCGGGTGACCGCGTGGCGGTGACGCTGTGGCGCCAGGGAGTCGGCCAGAAGACCATTTCGGTGAAGGTGATCGGCGCCAGCACCGAGATGGACAAGCAACTGGCGCGGAGCAACAAGCCCGACGCCGGGAGCTCCGATGAGCCGGCCGCGACGCCGCGGACCGGTGGCCGGGTGCTGGGGATCGGCGTGCAACCCCTCAGCCCCGACGACCTGAGCCAGGACAACCGGCTCGCCCGGGTATCCGATTTCGGCGGCGGGATGGCGGTAACCAGTGTGGCTCCCGAAGGTCCGGCCTACGGCCTGCTCTTTACGCAGGACGAGACGGGTGGGGTGCTCTACATCATCATGAACGTGAACGGCAAGCCGACCCGCAACTGGGAAGAGTACCGCGCGGCCATCAAAGATCTGAAGAAGGGGCAGGTCGTGACCCTGCGGGTCTTCACGCTGGCCCGCGATGCCGGCGCCGAGAAGATCATCCGGCTGGAGCTCTAGAAGGCGAGCATCACCACGGCCACGGCGGCCAGCCAGGCGACGATGATGCCCTGGCCGACGTACATGACCTGAGAGGTTTCGGAAAAGAGAACCGCCACGGCGACGTTGATCAGTCCCGTGGCGGTTCCTGTTTCCGCGAGCCAGCGTCCGAACACCTTCCCCACTCGAATCCCCCGCCCTGTTACCACCAGCGCGATTCCCATCGTGAACGTCGCCAGCCGCTCGGCCGCGAGGCCGAAGGGGTGGATGGCGGCGTAGAGGCCCTGCGCCCCGAGGTCAGCTGGAGTCTGCGCGAGCGTCCACCCTGTCCCCACCATCAAGAGGACGTTCAACGCCCAGATCCCAAACCCGAAGGTCGCGAGCATGGCACCGGTGCGCAGGAGCGACGCCCCCGGCGTCTCGAGGTGGCGAGCCACCAGTCCCAGGATTCCCGCCTGCATCAGGGGGAAGGCGAACAGCAGGGTCCAGTGGATCAGCCGCCAATGCGGGGTATGAGCGACGGTCGCGAGCTGCGTCGCGGCATCCCCATTCAGCATGGGATGATTGAGCCCTGCCACACCGAACGCGAGCGTGCCGGCCAGGAGGCTGACGGCGGACCATCGCGGAGACCTCACAATCCCAATCTAGCTGTTGCTACGGCGGCGGATATATTGCGCGAAACGCCCGAAGGAGCGCTGATGTCGAACCGGTTCAATCGCATTTTGCGCGAAGGGTTCATAGGCGGCTGCATCGGGGCCGCGGCGGTCGCCACGTGGTTCCTGCTCGTGGACACCATCGACGGCCGCCCCTTCTTCACCCCGGCCATGCTCGGCAGCGCCGTCTTCTGGGGCGTGCATGATCCCGCCAACGTGGTCATCGAGTTCTCGCGCATCGTCGGCTACACCATGATCCACGTCTCGGCCTTCGTGGTGGTAGGCGTGATGGCGGCGTGGCTGGTGATGAAGGCCGAAGAGGTGCCGCACGCGATCTTCCTGGTCATCGTGCTGGCGTGCTTCTTCGAATTCGGCTTCTACATCCTGCTGGCGGTGCTGGCACCCCCACTCCTGGGCGCCCTGAGCTGGTGGGGAGTCGCGGTCGGCAACGGCATCGCGGCACTGGGGATGGGCGGCTACCTGTGGCGCATGCATCCCGCCCTGGCTGAAAACCTCAGGCGGCATCCCTTGGGGGAGACGGCGGACGGGGAATGATTCGCGGAGCAGTCGCGTAGGCTTCCTGGGGGACGGCCAGTTCGGCGTCCCCTTTCTCGTCCCGGGCCGCCCACCGGAACCAGATCACCGTCATCGCGCCCCAGAACCAGAGCGTCCCCGGCACCCACATCAGCAGGCCGCCGTATTGCTGATCCGCGACGGGTGAGAGCCCCCAGACCCGGAGCGGCGCCTCCACGTAGAACTGGTAGATCGGCGTATCCGCGAGGGTGATCATCGCGCCGACCAGGGACATCGGCAGTCCCAGGAGGAACAGGTAGACCATCTGGATGGGGTAGGACGCCCGGGGCAGCTCCGGCACGGGGGACAGCACCGGCCACCACATCACCACGCTGGTCGCGATGAAGATGAGATGCTGGACGATGTGCAGGTTGTGATGCCGCATCGCCGGCTCGTAGAACCGGGGGAAGTGCCAGAAGACGATTACGCCTGAGAAAATGATCCCGCCCAGCAAGGGCTTCGTGATCGCCCGGGCAAGTGCCATCACCCACCGCGGCTTGAGCAACGGCCGGACCACCCACGCGGGCGTGCCGAACAGGAGCAGCGGGGGGAATACCAGCGTGAGGATCAGATGCTGCAGCATGTGGGCGCTGAACAGGTACGTATCCGACAGGTCGTGCAGCGGTCCGTTCAACGAGAAGAAGAGCACCAGCACGGACGCCCAGAACGAAACCTGGCGCCAGACTGAAGCCCTCGCGCCTCCCCAAAAGAGATAGAGCCCGCCGAACAGCGCGAGCCCGATCACCACCGACGGATGGATGTCCCAGTGAGCCCAGGGAGCCGGCGTCACTTCAACACGAACACCTTGAAGAGGAACATCAGCGCCATCGCCACCCCGAAGGCCAAGAGGAGCGGGCCGCCGAAGATCATGGTGAAGAACCGGTTATCCATCTTCAGGTGCATGTAGAACATGACGACCAGGCAGAACTTGATCGCCGAAAGGATCAGGAGAGCCGGGACCAGGATGGGATGGAACGTGGGCACGTAGAACACACCCACTTCCAGCACCGTGAGAATGAACAGGACCGTGGCCACCCGGAGGTACATGCCGGCGGTCGGATGCGCGTGTTCGCTGGCGTGCGTATCAGACATGGTAGACCGGTTGAATGAGGTACACGACGGTGAAGATGATGATCCAGATCACGTCCACGAAATGCCAGTAGAGGCCCGTGATCTCGACCGTCATCGCGTTCTTGGACGTCAGCTTGCCCTGCATGGCCCGCACCCAGAGGGTGAAGAGCCAGAGCACGCCCACCGCCACATGGGCGCCGTGGGTGCCGGTCAGCACGAAGAAGGTGGTCCCGAACAGGTTCTTCTGCAGCGTCAGACCGTGCTCCACGAAGTGTGAGAACTCCCAGACCTGACCGAGCAGGAAGATCAGCCCGCCGATCACCGTGCCCATCAGCCACACCTTTGCCCACTTCATGTCGTTCCGCTGCACCGCCGCGAGGGCGAGCACCATCCACAGCGAGGACATCAGCAGGTCGAACGTCGAGAACGAGGTGAAGGGAATGTTGAGGATCTGCTGGGGGTAGGGACCCTCGAGGCTTCGGTGGCTGTAGATCAGGTATGTGGAGATCAGCGTGGTGAAGAGGAGGCACTCCGAGCCGATGAAAGCCCAGAACGCCATCTTCCGGCTGTCCAATCCCATCGAGGTGTGGTGACCCTCGGTGTGCGTCGCCGCGGCGTGACTCATCTAAACCTCAAAGGGCTCGAAGCCCCACTTGAAGATTCCCACGAGCAGCACTGCGCCGGCCACAAACGCCAGCCAGAGCTGGCCGGAAATGAGCGACGTCGCGAGCAGCGGCAGCCCCGCCGCCGCGACGAGTGGCCACCACGAACCGTCGGGCACGTGGATGTGCCCGCTCGGCGCCTTCTGGGCCACCGACTCGGGCTCGTTCCACAGCGGCAGGCGCGAGTGCACGGTCGGGATCTGGGCGAAGTTGTAAACCGCCGGCGGAGACGACGTCGCCCACTCGAGCGTGGCGCCCTGCCAGGGATTGTCGCCCGCGATCTTTCCCTTGGTGCGGGTACGGATGATGTTCCAGATGAAGACCAGCATCGAGAGGGCGATCAGGAACGCGCCGATCGTCGACACCAGGTTCATGTCCGACACGCCCAGGTCGGGCGAGTAGGTGTACACGCGCCGGGGCATGCCCAGGAGGCCGATGAAGTGCATCGGGAAGAACGCGATGTTCATCCCGATCAGCATGCCCCAGAAGTGGATCTTGCCCAGGGTTTCCGACAGAAGCCGGCCCGTCATCTTCGGCCACCAGTAGTACATGCCGGAGAACAGGCCCAGGACGGTACCGCCGAAGAGCACGTAGTGGATGTGCGCCACCACGTAATAGGTGTCAGTCTGCTGCAGGTCCGCCGGGGGTGAGGCGTGCGTCACGCCCGAGAGTCCCCCGATGATGAACATCGCGATGAAGCCCACCGCGAAGAGCAGCGGCGTGTCGAACCGGATCTGGCCGCCCCACAGCGTGGCGATCCAGTTGAAGATCTTCACGCCGGTCGGGATGGCGATGAGCAAGGTGGTGGAGGAGAACACCGCGTCCGCGATGGGCCCGAGGCCCACCGAGAACATGTGGTGGCTCCAAACCCCCCAGCCCATGAAGGCGATCAGGATGCCCGAGTACACCACGACCGTGTAGCCGAAGAGCGGCTTCCGCGAGAACGTGGGCAGGACCTCCGAGACGACGCCCATGGCCGGCAGAATCAGGATGTAGACCTCGGGGTGCCCGAAGATCCAGAACAGGTGCTGCCAGAGCACCGGGTCCCCGCCCGCCGACAACTGGTAGAAGTTCGTCCCGAAGAAGCGGTCGAACATCAGGAACGCCAGCGCCACCGTGATCACGGGGAACGCCGTGATCAGCAGGAAGGACGTCACCAGCGTCATCCAGGTGAACACCGGCAGGCGCATCATCTTCATGCCGGGCGCCCGCAGGTTCAGAATCGTGATGACGAAATTGAATCCGCCGGCGAGCGACGAGACGCCCAGGATCTGGAGGCCCAGCAGCCAGAAGTCGATGTTGGGACCAATCGAGTATTGGCGTTCGGTGAGGTTGGCGTAGCCGAACCAGCCGCCGTTCGGCGCCACCGACAGGGTGCCCGTGTGGAAGAGGGGCCCCACGAACCAGGACAGGTTCATGAAGATCCCGCCCAGCAGGAACACCCAGTAGCTGAAGGCGTTGAGCCGCGGGAAGGCGACGTCGCGGGCGCCGATCTGCAGCGGCACGATGAAATTGAAGAACGCCACCGACAACGGCATCAGCGCCAGGAAGATCATCGTGGTGCCGTGCATCGTGAACAGCTCGTTGTACGTCCGGGCGTCCACGAGGTGGCCGTTGGGCTGCGCCAGCTGCGAGCGGATGAGCAGCGCTTCGATGCCGCCCACCAGGAAGAAGCAGAACGCGGTCCAGAAGTAGAGCTTGCCGATCCGCTTGTGATCGACGGTGGTGATCCAGCTCTTCAGTCCGGTGGGTTCGGTCATTTGAGGCTCATCAGGTAGGCGACGATGGCCTGCAAGTCGGCCGGCTGCAGGTTCATGTCCATCATCACGGAGCCGGGCTTCCGCTGCGGCGCATGGTTCACCCACAGCGCGAGGTCCAGCGAATCATCGGGATAGGTCGCGCCCGCGATGGTGGTCCGGCTGGCCAGATGGGTCAGGTTCGGTCCGATCATCCCCGCCGAGACGCCCTGGATGGTGTGGCAGGCGATGCAGGCGCCGTGCGCGAAGTCGTTCTTGCCGGTCGCCTGCAGGGTGTTGGGCTGGGGCTCGACCGGCGGCTGCTTCTGGTTCGCGACCCAGGCGTTGAACGCCGAGTCGGTCTCGACGAACGCGCGGAGCCGCATGTTCGCGTGGGAGTCGCCGCAGAACTCGGCGCACTGTCCCATGTACTCGCCGACCGTGTCGGGCCTGAACACGATGTGGTTCACGTGGCCCGGCACGACGTCGCGCTTGGCCGCGATGGCGGGGATCCAGAAGCTGTGAATCACGTCATTCGAGGTCATGTCCAGCGCGATGGTCCGGCCCACCGGGAGATGCAGCTCGTTGGCGGTGACGACGCCCTGGTCGGGGTAGCGGTACTCCCACCACCACTGGTGCCCGATCACCTCGATCTTGAGCGCTCCCGCCGGCGCGGGCGCCTGGGTCGCGAAGATCGTCCGGATGGTCGGGACGGCCACCATCACCAGGATCAGGACCGGCGCGAGCGTCCAGGCGATCTCGAGCGCCGTGTGCCCGTGGGTCGGGTGCGGCGCCGGCGCCCCGGGCCTGGCCCGGTACCGGATGAGCGCGTAGACAAGGAGCCCCTCCACCACCACGAACACGCCAACGGCCCACCCGAAAATTCCGGTGAACAGGTGGTCGATCGCGAACCCCAGATCGGACTTGGGGTGCAGGGTGGTTTGGGGGAATGGCCCGGCACAGGCCCCGAGGGCCACAACGGCCACGAGTAGGAGGCCGGGAAGGCAACGCTGGATCAGGCGATAGTGTCTATGCACGGAGGCGATCGTCCTAGTCGGTCCGAGAAAAGGCGCCAAGAAGGTAGCACGCCATGGGCTCGCAATCAACGACGCCGCGGTGCATTTTCACGGCCTCAAACGGGCCGTCACAACGTGATTTCGGAGAACAGCATGCAACGCCTCCTCGCCGCGGCCCTCGCCATCGCGGCCCTCCCTGGTCCATCCCCTGTTTCCGTTTTCCACACCCGTGTCGCGGATGCTCCGGGCCTCGGGTACTACCGGTTCCCCGCCCTGCACGGGGATTCCCTGGTGTTCACCGCGGAGGGGGACCTCTGGATGGTGGATGCGGCCGGGGGCGTCGCCCGGCGGCTCACGAGCGGTCAGGGCGAGGAGACCAATGCGACCATCTCCCCCGACGGCAAGACCATTGCCTTCGTGGGGTCGTACGAAGGGCCGGCCGAGATCTATACCGTCCCCATGTCCGGGGGCGTTCCCGTCCGGCGGACCTGGGGGGGCGGTCTCCCGGTAGGTTGGACGCCCGATGGCAAGCTCCTCATGATGTCGGGAGCCATGTCAACGCTCCCCGAGCCTCGGCTCTTCACGCTCGATCTGTCGACCGGCGCCCGCAACGCCATTCCGCTCGTGCAAGCCTCGGACGGCGCCTACGACCGCGCCGGAGGCACGCTCTTCTTCACCCGCTTCGCGTTCCAGGGCAGCCACACCAAGCGCTATAAAGGAGGGACCGCGCAAAGTCTGTGGAAGCTGCCCGCGGGCGCCTCGGAAGCGACGCCGCTGACCGGGGACTACACGGGCACGAGCAAGACCCCGATGTGGTGGGCAGGCCGGATCTACTTCGTTTCCGACCGCGACGGCTCGATGAACCTCTGGTCCATGGACCCCGAGGGCCACGACCTCAAGCAATTGACCCATCATCAAGGCTGGGACATCCAGTCGCCCGCGCTTGCGAGCGGCAAGATCGTCTACCAGCTCGGTGCCGACCTCTGGCTGTACGACGTCGCGAGCAGCCAGACGCACCTGATTCCGGTCACCCTGACGTCGGACTTCGACCAGCTGCGCGTGCGGTGGGTGACGAAACCGATGGACTACGTCACCGCCACACATGTGTCCCCGAATGGTGACCGCGTGGTGCTGACCGCGCGGGGCCAGGTGTTCGTCGCACCCGTGGGTCAGGGCCGGCTCGTCGAAGCGTCCCGTCACCAGGGCGTCCGCTACCGCTCGGCTCGCTTCGCGCCCGACGGAAAATCCATCGCGGTCCTCTCCGACGAGTCCGGCGAGACCGACTGGTGGAAGCTCCCCGCCAACGGCGTCGGCGGCGCCGAGCCGGTCACGAATGACGCGAAGGTGCTGCGGTGGGACGGGGTCACGTCCCCGGACGGGAAGTACCTCGCCTTCTACGACAAGAATCAGACTCTCTGGCTGGTCGATCTCTCGGGGAAGAAGACCACGAAGATCGAAGAGTCACCTGATGGCGACTATCAGGACTTGACCTGGTCTCCCGACTCGAAGTGGCTCGCGTACACGCGTCCCGGGACGACGTTCTCGACCATCGTCCTCTACTCCGTGGTGGCCGGCAAGGCGACGCCGATCACGACACCGCGGGCGGACAGCTATTCCCCCGGCTGGAGCGCCGACGGGAAATGGCTGTACTTCCTTTCTGACCGGAACTTCCAATCTCTCGTCGGCGGACCGTGGGGCCCGCGGGCGCCGGAGCCGTTCTTCGACAAGCAGGCGAAGATCTATCTCGTCTCCCTGGTCAAAGGCTTGCGCTCGCCCTTCCAGCCCAAGGACGAGACCCCGCTCCCTCCACCGGACACCGGCAAGAAGGACGTCTCCGTCACCGTCGATTTCGACGGCATCACGGACCGCCTGTTCGAAGTCCCGGTGCCGGCGGGCAACTACGCAAACCTGTCGGTAGGGAGCGACCGTCTCTTCTATCTCTCCTTTGGGCCGGCGTTCCGGCCGCCGCGGGCCCTGATGTCGCTCGAGATCTCGAACCAGCCGCCCAAACCGAAAACCGTCTCGGATGACCTGCTGCAGTACGAGCTCACGGCCGACCGGAAAAAGCTGATGATCCAGAAGGACGGGGACCTGTACGTCGTGGACGCGTCGAGCGCCCCCGCCACGCTCGACGCCAAGGTTCAGGTCCAGCTCTCCGGTTGGAGCTTTCCGATCGACCCCCGCGAGGAGTTCGCCGAGATGTACCGCGAGGCGTGGCGGCTCGAGCGGGACTATTTCTACGACCGGCACATGAACGGGGTGGACTGGCCCGCGATGCGGACCAAGTACGCCCCGCTCGCGGCGCGGGTGACGAGTCGAGGAGAGCTGTCGGACGTGTTGGCGCAGATGGTGAGCGAGCTGTCGGCCCTCCACATCTTTGTCTACGGCGGAGACTTCCGCCAAGGCGACGACCAGGTTCAGCTGGGCTCCCTGGGCGCGGCCTACGATCGTGACGAAGCCGACGGCGGCTGGCGCATCACGCACATCTATAAATCCGACCCTGATTTCCCGGTCCAGCGCTCACCGCTCGCGGTGCCGGCGCTGGGAATAGCCGAAGGCGACGTGATTCAGATGGTGAACGGCGTGCCCGCCCTCTCGGTCCCCAACTTCGACGCCCTGCTCGAGAACCAGACCGGCAAGGAGGTCTTGCTCAGGGTGAAGGCGCCCAGTACCGCAGTGGGCCGGGACGTCGTGGTGACACCCATGTCCGGCGGAGCGGCAGCGGGGCTTCGCTACAGCGAGTGGGAGTACACGCGCCGGCTTGCCGTAGACGCCGCAAGCCACGACTCCATCGGGTACGTGCATCTCCGGGCGATGACGCAGACGGACATCGCCCAGTTCGAGCGCGACTTCTATCCGAACCTGGACCGCCAGGGCCTCATCATCGACGTCCGCCACAACAACGGCGGGAACATCGATAGCTGGGTCCTCGAGAAGCTGATGCGGAAGGCGTGGATGTATTGGCAGAGCCGCATCGGGAAGCCCTACTGGAACATGCAGTGGGCGTTCCGCGGGCACGTCGTGGTGCTCTGCGACCAGCGGACGGCCTCCGACGGCGAAGCCTTCAGTGAAGGATTCCGGCGGCTCGGCCTGGGCAAGGTGATCGGCGCGCGGACGTGGGGAGGGGAAATCTGGCTCTCCTCCTCGAATACCCTGGAGGATCACGGCATCGCCACGGCGGCCGAGAATGGCGTGTACGGGCCCGAGGGTGCCTGGCTGATCGAGGGTCACGGCGTAGACCCCGACTCGGTGGTGGACGATCTCCCGGGCGCGACCTACCGGGGACAAGATGCCCAGCTCGATGCGGCGATCGCCTATCTCAAGGCGGAGATGAAGGCGCATCCGACCCCGGTACCGCCACCGCCCGCGTATCCCGACAAGAGTCACTAGGGGTATCTTCTAAGCCCCATGCCAGACCTTCGCCCCCAACTCGAAGCCGCGCTCTCCGGGCGCTTCCGGATCGAACGGGAGCTGGGGGGCGGCGGCATGAGCCGGGTCTACCTCGCCGAAGAGGTGGGCCTGGCGCGGCAGGTCGTCGTGAAGGTGCTGGCTCCCGAGTTGTCAGCCGGCGTCAACGCCGACCGGTTCCGCCGCGAGACCCAGCTCGCCGCCTCGCTTCAGCATCCGCACATCGTTCCGTTGCTCACCGCGGGCACGGCTGGCGACCTCCTCTACTTCACGATGCCGTTCGTCGAGGGCGAATCCCTCCGGGCACGCGTGAAGCGCGAGGGTGCGCTTCCCATCCGGGACGCTCAGCGGATTCTCCACGATGTGGCGGACGCGCTGGCGTACGCGCATGCCCGCGGCGTCGTGCACCGCGACATCAAGCCCGACAACGTCCTGCTGTCGGGAAACCACGCGCTCGTCGCCGACTTCGGCATCGCGAAGGCGATCTCGAGCTCCGGCGGGTCGAGCGGGCTCACCTCGGTCGGCGTGGCGATCGGCACGCCGGCGTACATGGCGCCGGAGCAGGCGGCCGGCGATCCGACGGTGGACCACCGGGCCGACATCTATTCGTTCGGCGCGATGGCGTACGAAGCGCTGTCCGGTCATCAGTTATTCGAGGGGATGAGCCCGCAGCAGACGCTCGCCGCGCATCTCACCGAACCCCCGGAGGACATCGGCAAGCGCCGTCCCCAGGTGCCCCAGGAACTCGCCGACCTGGTGATGGCGTGTCTCGAGAAGAACGCCGCCGACCGCCCGCAGACCGCCGCCGAGGTGCTGAGGGTGCTCGAGGGCACCGCGACGTTGACGAGTGGCGGGACGAGGCATTCGACCCGCACGCGCACCGGAACCGCCGCGGCCTTGAAGCCACGGACCCGCTGGATCGTCACAGTCGTCGCCGTGCTGGCCGGCATCGCGCTGGTCTGGGGCATCGTTGGCCGCAACGCCGGCAGCATGCTCGATGACGACAAGGTCGCGGTCGCGCCGTTCGACGTTCTGGATCCCTCGCTGCAACTCTGGCGTGAAGGGCTCGTGGACATCCTGGCCCGTTCGCTGGACGGCGCCGGACCGCTCCGCACCGTCTCCCCCACCGTGATCGTGAAGCGGTGGTCGGGACGGGCCGATCCGATCGCCGCACGCGCCCTCGGGCAGAACACCGGAGCACGCATCGTGGTGTACGGCGCGCTGCTCGCCTCCGGGCCCGACTCGGTCCGCCTCAGCGCCAACGTCCTCGACGTGTCGACCGGCAATCAGCTGGGCGCGGTGGACCTCCGGGATCACAAGGACCGCATCGACCGGCTCGCCGACTCCGTCGCCGTGCACGTGCTCCAGGCTATCGGCGGGACCCGCATCCGGGGACTGGGACTGGCGCGCGCCACCGGCATCGGCTCCGCGTCGCTCCCTGCGGTCCGTGCGTTCCTGACCGGCGAGCAGTTCCTCCGGCACTCCGAGTGGGATTCAGCGCTCGTGTCGTACCAGCAGGCTTTTGGCATCGACTCGAGCTTTACGCTCGCCTACGCGCACGCCGGTCTCGCGGCGGGCTGGGGACGATCGGGGAGCGACTCGCTCACCACCCGCTACCAGCTGAAGGCCGGATCACTCAATCACGGCCTGGCCCCGCGCGACTCGTTCCTGGTGCAGTCCGAGTCCCTCATGACCATGGTCTTCGAGGGGCCGCAGAGCCTCGCCGGGAAGTGGTGGACCTACGGGAAACGGGGCGTCGCCACCCTCGAAGAGGCGGTCCGCCGGTATCCGGAAGACCCGGAGCTCTGGTACTCGCTCGGGGACGCGCGCTTCCACGCCGGCATGCTCGCGGGGGAGTCGTCTCGCCAGAGTCTCGAGGCCTTCGACAAGGCCATCGCCCTCGACTCGACGTTTTCGCCGGCCTACGTGCATCCGATGCAACTCGGAGCGACGCTGGATGGCCCCGCGGGCGCACTCAAGTACGCGCAGGGGTATCTGCGTGCCGGCGGCGGTGGCCGGTACGCCAGCGAGGCCCGCGCCATCAGTACCCTCTTCGACCCGACCATCAGTGTCGCCCGCCGCGCACGGCTGGTGGACTCGGTGGCTGGGGTCGCGAGCGGGGCCAATGGCCGGCAACCGGTGTTCATCGGATCCGAGTGGGGCGTCGCGACCCTGACGCTGAATGACCTCGAGGAGTCCGACGTCCGGTACGGACGCGCCCTGGCTGCCGGACTGCTGAAGAACGCCCGGAGCTTGGGCGACTCGAACAACGCCCGGGGCGTGGATGCGATTTTCCTCGCCAACCGCGGTCACCTGCGTGACGCCTACGCCCAGGTCGGCACCGGGAATCCCCAACTCGCCATCGAATTCCTCATGCTCGGTGCCGCGACCCCCGATTCCGCCGACCGGGCCATCAAGGCCAATACGCGCGGCATCCGGAACGGAAACTGGGCGGCGATGGCGTGGTGGGCCGCCCGGGGTGATACGGCCTCCATCAAGGCGTTCATCCAGCTCGTCGACTCGGTCCGCCGGAGGCCACCCCCGCCCCCGCAGTGGCCGCCGGTGGCCGTAGAAGTGACCGGGTATCTGCTCAAGTCCGGTCCGGCGTATCTCGCGCTGGCGCGAAGAGACACGACGACGGCCCTGAACCTCTTCGAAGCGCTCCCCGACAGCGCCTGCTTCGGGTTCTGCCCGCTCGATCCGCTGGTCCGCGCCGAGCTGCTCGCCGCCCGCGGGCGCGACCAGGAAGCGGCCCGGCAACTGGCCATGGAGCCCGATTTCAATCACCGGAATCCGTTCCCGTCCGACGTGTTGTGGTCGCTCGAACGGGGCCGCGTCAACGAGCGCCTCAAGAACTACGACGTGGCCAAGGACGCCTACGCGAACGTCGTCGCGCACTGGGCCAAGGGCGACTCAGCCCTCCAGAGCTACGTGGACGAAGCCCGCAGAGCACTCCAGCGCCTCTCGAGCGAGAAGACGAACTAGATGCCCGTCAAGAAGAAGATCACGAGACGCAAGAAGGCGGCGAAGGAATCCCGCGGGCTCACCGCCAAGGAACTGATCGAGGAAACGCCGCCGGCCGCCATCAAGAAACTCGCCGACGCGATCGTCGAGGATGGCGGCGTGATCGTCGGGATGTATCGCGATCCACTGGGGTCCAACTGGCAGATCTTCGCCGGATTGCCGCTCGCCAAGGTGGAACCGACTCCCTACCAGCGGGACCTCTCCCCCACCCACGTCGCCCGGCTCTCCAAGGCGATCGACAAGCTCGACCGCTTCCTCGATCCGGTGATCGCCGTCCGAACCGAGGACGGAGGCTACTGGACCCCGAACGGATATCACCGGCTGGGCGCCCTCAAGTCCCTGGGCGCACGGAGCATTCTCGCGCTCGTCGTGCCCGACGCCGAGGTGGCGCACCGGATTCTGGTGCTGAATACCGAAAAGGCGCACAACGTTCGCGAGCGGTCACTCGAGGTGATGCGGCTCGAGCACGGCCTGGCCGAGCTGGATGACCGGGACGAGACGGAGTTCGAGCTGGAGTTCGAAGAGCCCTCACTCCTCACCCTGGGATTGTGCTATCAGCAGAACGGACGGTTCTCCGGCGGGGCTTACCAGTCGATCCTCAAGCGGATTGACGAGTTCCTTCCGATGAAGCTGTCCAAGGCCGTGCAGGTGCGGCGCAAGCGGGCCGCCCGGGTCCTGAAGCTCGACGACGCCGTCGGCAAGGTCGTGACCGCTCTCAAAGCGAAGGGGTTTCAGAGCCCCTATCTCAAGGCGTTCGTCGTCTCCCGCATCAATTATCTGCGGTTCAAGAAGGGGCCGGCGGAGTTCGACGAGACGATCGAGAAGCTGATCGAGGCGGCGGAGCGTTTCGATGCTGGGAAGATCAGAGCGGACCAGATCACCGCTGCGGGTGGGAGCTCCGAAGAGTAGACATCAGACATCAGACGTCAGTGACTGATGTCTGACGTCTGACGTCTGACGTCCTAGAACTCCAGGTCCTTCAGGTATTCGTAGCTGATCTGAATGTCCGCCAGCGGGTGCGGCGGGTTGTCATGCTCCACGTAGTAGTGCCTGATCCCCGCCTGCTCCGAATGCGCGAAGATCTTCTTCCAGTCGATGACACCCTTCCCCACATCCACCATGGTGTGATCAGGACCGGGCCCGGGACCCATGTCCTTCACGTGCACTTGGGTGAACCGGCCGGGATACTTCGCGAAGTAGGCCAGGGGGTCCTGCCCACCGTCAGTGATCCAGAACAGGTCCATCTCGCCCTGGAGCAGTTTGGGGTCCGTATTCGCGAGCAACACGTCGTATGGAAGCTGGCCCTGGAGCGGCTTGAACTCATAACTGTGGTTGTGATAGGCGAGCTGCATTCCCGCCGCCTTTACCTTCTCCCCCGTCTTGTTGAGCGACTCCGCCACGCGCTTCCAGCCGTCGATGTCCGGCCGCAGCTTCTCGTCGATCCAGGCGAACGTGATGTAGGAGAGGCCCAGGGTGTGGGCGTCCGCGATCATCCCGTCCAGACCGGCCGGCAGCTTCGCGTAATCGAAGTGCATCGAAACCGGCGAGAGCCCCAGGCCATCCAGCAGGGTTTTCACCTCCGAGGAGGTTCGACCGAAGAAATCCGTGAGCTCGACTTCCTTGTAGCCGATCGCGGCGACTTTCTTCAACGTGCCTTCGAAGTCCGCCTTGAGAAGATCTCTCACCGTATAGAGCTGGAGACCGACCTTCGGGATGCGGGCGCGGGAAGCGTGAAGCGGAACGAGGGAAGCGTGTCGTAGCATTGGATTCATCGATATCAGCCCCGCACCCGTGATGCCCAGAAACTCCCGTCGCCCCACACTTCCCTCTTCCCGCTTCCCGTCTCCCCGGTTTTTCACAGTTCGTTCCTCTTCATTGCGTCCACCGCGAAGTTCGCGGCCCGCGCAGTGAGCGCCATATAGGTGATCGACGGGTTCTGACACGCCGAAGACGTCATGCAGGCGCCGTCGGTGATGAACAGGTTCGGGATGTCCCACGCCTGATTGTTGGCGTTCAAGACCGACGTCTTGGGGTCCCGGCCCATGCGGCAGGTGCCCATCTCGTGAATCGCCTTCCCCGGCGGCGAGAAGTCCTTTTCGGTCCCCACCGAGATGTCCCTCGCCCCCGCCGCCGCCAGCATTTCGGCCGCCGCAATGGACGAGTCTTCCATCAGCTGGCGCTCGTTGTCCGAGTATGCCACGCTGATCTTGATGACCGGCACGCCCCACTTGTCATTCTTGGTCTTGTCGATCTCGAGGTAGTTGTCATGGTTGGGAAGGCACTCCCCGAACCCCGAGAACCCCATGTGCCAGTCACCCGGCCCCTCGAGCTGCTTCTTCCAGTCGGCGCCGAAGCCGGGGAGGTCACTCCCCCGCCACCACCCGTCCCGCCCCGCGCCTCCCTGGAAGCCGTACCCGCGGAGGAACTTGGATTTCGGTCCCCCGGTCAGATTACGGAAGCGCGGCACGTAGATGCCGTTGGGACGGCGGCCCACGGTGTTCCGGTCGGCGGGGGCGTCAATGCGCCCGGACGCCCCGCCTCCCATGATGTGGTCCATGATGTTGTGCCCGACCTCGCCACTCGAATTGGCGAGTCCCTGCGGCATGTCCGCAGTCGCCGAGTTCAGGAGGAGACGGGCGGACTCAAGCGCCGACGCGCAGAGGAACACCACGCGGGCGTGGAATTCGATCGAATGCATCGTGGCGCCGTCGATCACGCGGACGCCTGAAATCCGGTTCTTCTTCTTGTCGTAAATGAGGGAATGAACCACGCTATCAGGACGCAGCGTCATCTTCCCGGTTTTCTGCGCCGCCGGCAACGTCGCGTTGATCGAGTTGAAGTAGGACAACGTGATGCACCCGCGCTCGCAATACCCGCAGTAGTGGCAGGCAGCCCGTCCGTTGTGGTTCTCCGTGAGCACCGCGCAACGGCCGATGGTGAGGACCCGC
>DATNDQ010000119.1:0-4042 GCA_035553475.1 Gemmatimonadales bacterium | reverse complement strand
TCGCGGTGCGGTACGTCGAACCGCATTTCGATCTTCTGGTGCAGCAGGTCGAACCGCCGCGCCTCGGGCTTCCAGACTCGCGGAGGCGTGTACTGGCCGATCACGCCCGTCTGGCGCTGGGCCGCGAGCAGCATCGGGATCGTCAAGGCGGCGGACAGCATCGACATCATGCGATTGCGCACGGAGACCTCGGTGAAGGTGTATGTTCCCAACTCATGTTGGATATCCAAATTGAAGCTTGCGTTGACTCGGTGGAATCCGCCGTGCAGGCCCAGGCCGGGGGCGCGCACCGCGTGGAGCTCTGTGACGCCCTTTACATCGGTGGCACCACGCCGTCACCCGACACCATCGCACGAACTCGGGAACGCCTCAAGATCGGCCTGTTTGTCCTGATCCGCCCCCGGGGCGGCGACTTCTGCTATACGACGGAGGAGTACGAGACCATGGCCCGAGATGTTTTGAGGGCCTTGGCTCTGGGAGCCGATGGGGTGGTGATAGGAGCCCTGACGGAGAGTGGCAGCGTCGACCAGGACCGGATCCGGCGCCTGCTCGAGGCGGCCCACCCCCTGCCGGTGACGTTTCACCGTGCGTTCGACGCCTCACGGAATCTGGACGAATCGCTGGATGTCCTTCAGGAGCTTGGGTTTCAGCGCATCCTGACCTCCGGAGGGGCGCCGACCGCGGAGGAGGGGATCCCGGTCCTTCGGCGGTTGGTGGCGAAGGCCGACCGCGTGTCGATACTCGCGTGCGGAACGATCGGCGCGAATGTCCGGACGATCGTCCGTGAGACGGGAGTCCGCGAGGTCCACATGCGGGCCACCCGCCTCCGGGCCGTCATGGATCAGCTCACCGTGGGTTCGACCCGGACGTCGACCTCGATGCCATGACGGACCGCTTCCGTCACCACGCAGAAATCCTCGAAGAGCTCGTCGCAGCGCCCTAATCTGTCTCGGTCCTGTGCACCGACGGTCGGGACGATCGTCACCTCGAGCTTCGTAACCCGCAGTCTGCCCTTCTCATTTCTGCCGTGGACGCCTGCCACGTGTACCGTCATGCTCCGCAGGTCCACCCGGGACTTCCGCAGGCAGAATGAGAGACTCGACGAGAGGCATCCGGCGATCGCGGCTCCAAGAAGCGACGATGGGTCAGGTCCCTTCCCCGTTCCGAGGGGAGGCGGCTCATCGAGCGTGAGCCCCGGAACCGTGCCATTCCCAAACCGCACGTCCGCCTCGTAGCCCTGACGCAACGTGAGGTCGACGGTGAAGGGTCGTTCGTCAGCCATGGCGATTCCTCCTGACGGGTCGTAGTTTCGCGGCTCACCCGAATACTAGAGCCTCGCGAGGGACTCCGTGATCAAGACCAAGCTCTCGGTAATGATGTTTCTGCAGTACTTCGTGTGGGGCACCTGGTTCGTGACCATGGGCACGTACCTGGGCCAGACCCTTCACTTCAGCGGCGGAGACATCGGTCTCGCGTACGGCACCACCGCGATCGCCGCCGTAGTCTCACCCTTCTTCCTCGGGATCATCGCGGACCGTTTCTTCTCAACCGAAAGGTTGCTGGCTGCTCTGCACCTGATGGGGGGCATCCTGCTTTGGTACACCTCGACCAAGACCACCTTTGGCGAGTTCTACCCGTTTCTCATCGCCTACGCCCTCTGCTACATGCCCACGCTGTCGCTGACCAACTCGATCTCCTTCCATCACGTGCAAGACCCGGCCAAAGACTTCCCGTGGATCCGGGTGTGGGGAACCGGAGGCTGGATCGTGGGATCGGGGATTCTGGTGGGATTGTGGCTGCACGCGGAGGCCGCCGTCACTCCGTTTCAGATCGCGGCTGGGGCCAGTGTCCTGCTCGGACTGTTCTCACTGGCCCTGCCCCATACCCCACCCAAGGCCGCCGGGGCCCCGTTCAGCATTCGCGACGCACTGGGGCTCGATGCACTGGTACTCCTGAAGGATCGCGACTTTCTGGCCTTCGTCGTGTTCTCGTTCCTGCTGTGCATCCCGCTGCAATTCTACTACGCGTTCGCGAACCTGTGGCTCTCTGACATCCACGCGCCTTCACCCGCCGGCATTCAGAGCCTCGGCCAGGTCGGCGAAATCTTCTTCATGCTCGCGCTTCCCTTTCTGCTACGCCGCTATGGCATCAAGAACATTCTTCTCGGCGCCATGGCGGCATGGGGCGCCCGCTATCTGGCCTTTGCATTCGGAAACGCCGGCTCCCTCATCGCGCTGGTGTTCCTCGGCATTATTCTCCATGGAATCTGCTACGACTTCTTCTTCGTCTCGGGGCAGATCTATACGGATGAGAAGGCGGGACCACGGATTCGCGGGGCAGCGCAGGGCTTCATCAACCTCGTGACCAACGGACTGGGATACTTCATCGGGTCCTTCGTTTCGGGGAAGACTGCGGACGCGTTCAGCCATTGTGCCGATGCCACCAGCCCGTGTGTCAACGTCGTGCGTGATTGGCACGGCATCTGGCTGGTCCCGGCCGCCTGCGCCTTCCTCATCCTGATTGGATTCGCTCTCTTCTTCCGGCCGCGCCTCCAGGCGTCGCCGGCCACTTGAGGAGCCGTCATGGCCAAGCGTAAAGGAATCTCCCGCCGCCGCTTCGTCGGCGACGTCACTGCCGCCGGACTGTCGTTCACCATCGTCCCCCGGCACGTCCTCGGACGCGGCTACCTGGCACCGTCCGACAAGCTGAACATCGGTTGCATCGGCGGCGGAGGCCGCGCGAAGGATGACATCGCCGGCGTCTCGGCCACCGAAAACATCTACGCGATCGCCGACCCCGACTGGGACAACGCCGGCGAGTCGTTCGCGAAGTTCCCGCAGGCCAAGAAGTACAAGGACTACCGGGAGATGCTTGACAAGGAAAAGAGCCTCGACGCCGTAGTAGTCGCCTGCCCCGATCACAGCCACACCCCTGCCGCCCTGATGGCCCTGCGACTCGGCAAACACGTCTACTGCGAGAAGCCGCTGTGCCGGACGCTTGGCGAAGTCCGCGCCCTGATGAAGGCCGCGGCCGAACGACCGAAGCTCGCCACGCAGATGGGCAATCAGGGGCACGCAGGGGAAGGAATCAGGCTGATTCGCGAGTGGGTGGAGGCGGGCCTGATTGGCACCGTTCGTGAAGTGCACTTCTGGACCGACCGGCCCATTTGGCCCCAGGCCATCGACCGGCCCCTCCAGGAGTACTACGTCCCCGCCACCCTCGACTGGAATCTCTGGCTCGGCCCGGCCCCGGAGCGCCCCTACAACCCGGCGTACGAACCGTTCAACTGGCGTGGATGGTGGGATTTCGGCACCGGCGCGCTGGGCGACATGGCCTGCCACATCATGGATGCCGCCTTCTGGACCCTGGACCTCGGTTCGCCCACACGCGTGATCGCGGAGACCACCGAGCAATTCAAGGAGACCGCGCCGAAGAGCTCGCGCGTCGAGTACCACTTCGCCGCCAAGGGCTCGCGAGCTCCGGTGACCTGTGTCTGGCGGGACGGCTCCATCTACCCGCCGCGACCCGCCGAAGTCCCCGCCGGCCTCCCCTGGCCTCCGTCCGAGGATGGCGGGTCGTACTGGATCGGCGACAAGGGCAAGCTCATCGCCGGCACCTACGGCGGGAGTCCGCAGCTGCTCGATCCGCAGGCGATGGCGGAAGTGACCGCGCATCCGGTGCCGCAGAAATACCCACGCGTCACGTCGGTCTACGCCGAGTGGATCAATGCCGCCAAGGGGAATGGCAAGACGGGTTCGAGCTTCGACGGCTACGCAGGACCACTCACGTCGATGGTATTGCTGGGTGACCTCGCGGTACGGATGGCCGGGGCCATCGACGTGAACCCCGCGACGGGGGACGTCACGACGTCGGGGATTCCGGCGGAATGGGTGACGCCGGTGTATCGGGGCGGATGGACGATGTAACTAACCCCGGGCGTTAGCCCGGGGTCACGCAATACCGGAGCCACGCTGTTCGACAACCCCGGGCGCGAGCCCGGGGTTACGCAATACCGGAGCCACGCTGTTCGACAACCCCGGGC
>DATNDQ010000118.1:0-8050 GCA_035553475.1 Gemmatimonadales bacterium | reverse complement strand
CCCGCCGGGATCAAGGTGGCGATGGACCGCGTGGGGCTCATCGGCGGAAACCCCCGGCCGCCATTGCGGCCACTGACTGAGGGCGAGCGGGACCGGGTGGCGGCGCTGGTCGCCGCGTGACCTCTGGATCGGAGCTGTTCTCTCGAATCGCCATCCCCCGCGCGACCGGAACCGAGGGGAATCGCGCGGTCCGGGAGCTGCTCACCGAAGCGCTGCAGGCCCGCGGCTTCAAGGTCGAATCCCAGGAGTTCGCGGCCGGTCCCGATTCGCTGGTGGCGGTACAGCTCGCCGGGGCCCTGTTGGGTGGGGGGGCGTTCGCGGCCCTGCTCTTGTCGCAGATCCCCGGCTGGCATGGACTTCTCCCCGTCTTCGCCCTGGCGCTGATCGCCGGGATCGGCATCTACCTCCAGCGAGCCTCCAACAAGCCACCCGTCCGGCGTGCGACCGGGGTCAACCTGATCGCACGGAAGGGAAGTGGGCTGCCGACGGCCTGGCTCGTGGCGCACTACGACTCGAAGAGCCAGCCGCTGTCCATGGCCGGGCGAATCGTCGCGGGTGGCATGTCGGTAGTCGGCGCCGCCGGCGTTCTCGTATTCGCCGCCGCCCCGTCCCCCATGGCCGCCATCCTGCTGCTCCCGGCCATGCTGGGGGGGGCGATGCTCGCGAGGTGCCGGGTCGAAAACCGGTCTCCGGGGGCGCTGGACAACGGCTCGGCGCTGGTCGCCATCTTCGAAATCCTGGACCGCGCCCCGAACGCCCGGATCGGCGTGTTGCTGCCGGACGCCGAGGAGTGGGGGCTACTTGGGGCGAGGGCGGCGGCGCGGGAGCGTCCTGATCTCTTTGGTGGCAGGCCGGTGATCAATCTGGATGGGTTGGACGATCGAGGGTCGCCGATTCTCTTCGTGCACCGCCCAGGCGCCCTGGTGGATCGCCTCCGGACTCAGCTGCGGGCCCGGGTGGCCCGGAGGCTCCCGGTGTTCGTGGACGGGATCGCCCTGTCCCCGGTGGCCGGGGAGTGCGTCACGGTCATGAAGGGAAACTGGGCCAGCGCCCGGATCGTCCATACGCCGCGGGACGTTCCGGGCTCCCTCAAACTGACCGGCGTCAAGGACGTCGCGGCGGGCGTTGCCGCCGTGCTCGGCGGCCGATAGATTTCCACAGAGGATGCTCCAATATGCCCCGCGCCGTCGGGGCTTTTTTGTTGCCGGGGCCAAGAGAGGGACAACAGCGTGTTCGGTCCGAAGAGTCATTGCGTCGTGGTCGTCGGCGCCCAATGGGGCGACGAGGGCAAGGGCAAGATCGTGGACGTGCTCGCGGAGCGCGCCGACCTGGTCGTTCGTTACCAGGGCGGGGCGAACGCGGGACATACGGTCGTGACCGGGACCGAAGAGTTCATTCTCCAGCAAGTGCCGTCGGGGGTGCTGCAGGGGGCCGTCTGCATCGTGGGCAATGGGGTCGCGCTCGATCCCGACACGCTGTTCATGGAGCTCGATGCACTGGCCAAGCGCGGCGTGCAGTGGGATCACAAGGTGCTCGTCTCGGACCGCGCGCATCTCACGCTGCCCTACCACAAGCTGCTCGACCGGGCCCGTGAGAAGCAGGAGAAGATCGGCACGACGGGGCGGGGCATCGGTCCGACGTATGAGGACAAATACGGGCGCCGCGGCATTCGGGTGGGCGACCTCCGGAATCTGGAGCGCGCCAAGAAGCTCGTCGAAGAGCGCGTCGCCGGCGCGAACCAGGTACTCGGCATGCTGGGGGCCGCCGATCGCGCGGATCCGAAGGAGCACTGCGCGCTCGTCGATCGCCTCGCGCCGCGGCTCCTCCCCATCACGGTCGACGCGGGGCGCATCGTCTGGGACGCGCTGGCGCGGGGAGAGTCCGTCCTGCTCGAAGGGGCTCAGGGAGCCTTGCTGGACGTGGATCATGGGACTTATCCCTATGTGACATCCTCGAACACCACGGCCGGTGGCGCCGCGGTCGGAGCCGGGATCGGACCCACCGCCATCGATGCGGTGCTCGGTGTGGTGAAGGCGTATACGACGCGCGTCGGAAATGGCCCCCTCCCGACCGAGGCGACGGAGGCGCTGGCCGAACGGATTCGCGAGCTCGGCGGGGAGTATGGCGCGGTGACGGGACGGCCCCGGCGCTGCGGATGGTTCGATGCGGTGGTGGTGCGGTACGCCGTGCGGGTGAACGGACTCACGGGGCTGGCCGTAACGAAGCTGGATGTGCTCGACACCTTCGCCGAAATCCCGGTGTGCGTCGGCTACCGACTCGATGGCGAAGTGTTTGACTCCATGCCGGCGGACCTCGAGCGCATCGAGCGGGTAGAGCCGATCTACGAAACTTTGCCCGGGTGGCAGTCACCGTTGGGGGAAGCACGGCGCCTGGCCGATGTGCCTCCGGCGGCGCGCGCGTATCTGGACCGGTTGCAGGATCTGGCGCACGCGCCAATCCGGTACGTCAGCGTGGGGACGAGGCGGGATCAGATCATCGAAGTGGGCTGACCCTTCAGGAGGAGCGAATGGGGAAGAGTGACGACGCACAGATGGCGAAGCTGGTGAAGAAGCTGTCGCAGCAGGCACAGCAGAAAACGAAGAAGAATCTGAAGCGGCAGGGCGACCCGACTCTGCCTCCGGAGACCACGGACGCGGATATGGAGCGCCAGGACTTCTTCAAAGAGATGAAGAAGCGCGAGTTCTAGGTCCCAGAAAAGCGAAACCCCCTGGGTTTCCCCAGGGGGCGCTCGCCCATCCGACACCGTGCGCCCTAGAACCCGATGCGAACGGGACGTGCGCCGTACTTAAAAGCAAAAAGAATGCCCTGTCGCAAGTCACGCCACTGCAACGCCATGAAATTCTACGATAGCCGTTTTATTGCCGCAATATGCGGCAAATCACCGCATATTGCGAATAAATAGTAAGATTGCTGGCGCAACGTTCCACCCCGTAGCAACTTAGACCGATGCCAGCCATTCTGGTCGCACCTGCCGCATTCAAGGGGACCTACGGTCCGCGGCAAGTCGCCGATGCCATCGTGGCTGGCGTTCGCAGAGCCATCCCCACCGCCAAAGTGCTTGCCTGTCCCGTCGCCGATGGCGGGGACGGGCTCCTCGAAGCCGTGCTTCCGCCAGGGTCCCTGCTCGAACGCGTCTCCGTCACTGGTCCCCTGGGGGCACCGGTGGCCGCCGAACTGGGGTGGCTCGATGCCGAAACGGCCATCTTCGCGTCCAGCTCCGCGTGCGGGATTGCCCTCATCCCTCCCGACCAGCGCGCTCCACTCACCGCCACGACTCGTGGCGTGGGCGAGCTGATCTGGGAGGCCGCCGACCGTGGCGCGAAGACGGTGGTAGTCGGGCTCGGGGGATCGGCGACGGTTGACGGTGGGACGGGAGCTGCCCGCGGCCTCGGCTGGAGCTTCGTCGATGTTACGGGGGCGGAGCTTGCTGACGGAGGGGGCGCGCTCGGAGATCTTGCGGTCATTTCCGGTGGCTGGCGCCTTGGTGCGCAGGTGGTGGCGCTAACCGATGTCACCACACCCCTGGCTGGTCCAGCGGGGGCGGCCGTGGTTTTCGGGCCTCAAAAGGGCGCCTCGGATAGCGACGTGGAACGGCTGTCGGCGGGGCTGGGCCGGTTGGCCGAGTGTCTCGCGCAGGCCGGCCACCCGGGCTTGGATGCGCTCCCTGGGGGGGGTGCCGCCGGGGGTTTGGGGGCCGGGCTCGCGGCTTTTGCCCGGGCCGCGCTCACTCCCGGCGCTGCCTGGGTGCTCGACCGGATAGGCTTCGATGCCGCCCTGGCGACCGTCGACCTGGTGATCACCGGCGAAGGGGAGTTCGATACGACGTCCTTCGCGGGCAAAGTGACCGGGGAGATCGTCCGCCGTGCCCAGGCGGCGCGCCGGCGCGTCGCCGTAGTGGCGGGAAGGGCCGCGGAGCAGGTGGGGATCACCGTTGTAAGCGGAAACGGCAGGACCCTCTCGCCGGCCGACATCGAGGGGCTGGGGGAACGGGCGGCGCGGGAGGCGCTCGGGTTGCCCGCATCCTGAGTCCGAACCTATCTTCCGCCCCTTATGTCCCCTGTTGACAAGACGATGGAAAAGCTCGTGTCGCTGGCCAAGCGGCGCGGCTTCGTATTTCAATCCTCCGAGATCTACGGCGGCCTGGGCTCCGTGTGGGATTACGGGCCTCTGGGCGTCGAGCTCAAGAAGAACATCAAGGAGCGGTGGTGGCGCTCGATGGTCCACGAGCGCGACGACGTCGAGGGGCTCGATGCCGCCATCCTGATGCATCCCAAAGTGTGGGAGGCATCGGGGCACGTCGCCGGCTTTACCGATCCACTCGTCGACTGCAAGCAGTGCAAGAACCGATTCCGGGCCGACGACCCGCGGATCAAAGGCACGCCCGGCACTCCCGAGGCGCAATGTCCGGTGTGCGGCAACAAGGGCACGCTCACGGCGGCTCGGCAATTCAATCTGATGTTCAAGACGTTCATGGGACCCGTCGAGGAATCGGCGGCGGTGGTCTACCTGCGGCCCGAAACGGCGCAGGGGATCTACGTGAATTACCTGAACGTCCAGCAGTCGTCCCGCCAGAAGGTCCCCTTCGGCATCGCGCAGATCGGCAAGGCCTTCCGCAACGAAATCACGCCCGGGAATTTCACGTTCCGGACGCGCGAGTTCGAACAGATGGAAATGCAGTTCTTCGTGAAGCCCGGCGAAGACCTCAAGTGGTTCGAGTACTGGAAGGCCGAGCGGATGAAGTGGGTGGAGCGCCTGGGGGTCCGGAAGGAAAAACTCCGGTTCCATCAGCATGGCAAGGACGAGCTCGCGCATTACGCCAAGGATGCGTACGACATCCAGTACGAGTTTCCATTCGGCTGGCAGGAATTCGAGGGGATCCACAACCGCACCGACTTCGATCTGTCCCGGCACCAGGAGTATTCCGGGAAGAAGCTCGACTACCTCGATCCGGCGACCAACGAAAAGTTCGTTCCCTACGTGGTGGAGACCTCGGCGGGCGCGGACCGTACCACGCTGGTGGTGCTGGTGGACGCGTACAACGAAGAGCAGGTGGAAGGCGAGACGCGGGTGGTGCTTCGTCTCCATCCGGCCCTCGCGCCCCTCAAGGCCGCCGTGTTCCCCCTCGTGAACAAGGACGGGATGCCGGAGCTGGCGAAACGCATCTTCGACGATCTGCGTGGATCATTGAAGGTGTTCTACGACGATGGTGGGTCCATCGGCCGGCGGTACCGGCGTCAGGATGAAGCGGGCACGCCCTTCGGCGTGACGATCGACGGCCAGTCCGTGCAGGACCAGACCGTCACGGTGCGGGACCGGGATACCCTCAAGCAGGACCGGATCGCGGCGGCGCAGCTCGAGTCGTACCTCAAGGAGCGCGTTCACGTCCGCGGCGGGTGAGCCCCGGAGGCCTCGTCAGGTCCTCGTCGATACCAGGGACCTGATCTTCCGTTCGAAGGTGCGGTCCGTCATCGCTTCCACCGGTGATCACGTCGCCACCGATCCGGCGGCGTGTGACCTCGCGGTGATCGAGCTGGATCCCTCGACCAACCTTGATCCGATTCGGCCCTTCGTGGAGCGCGGTACGCCCGTGCTCGCGTTCACGTCCCACGTGCACGCGGAGCTCCTGCGTCAGGCCCGGGAGCTGGGGGCCGAGGCGGTCCCCAACTCCGCGGTGGAAATGCGCCTGCGCGCTCTGCTTACGCCGTAACCGGGATCAGCCGGGCCTTGGCCTTCTCAGCCTTGGGGAGGGTGACGCTCAGCACGCCGTGCTCGTAGTTCGCCTTGATGTTCTCGGCATCCACAGTCGACGGCAGGGTGAACGACCGCTTGAAGGTGAAGCCGGTCTTCTGCCCTTCGATCGTGAGCGTGGAGCTCTCAACGGAGACCTTCACGTCCTCCGGCCTCACCCCGGGGATCTCGGCGGAAATGCGGGTATCCCCATTCTCTTCGGTGACACTCACAGCGGGGAACCAGCCGGTGGTGCCGTTGTCGGAGGTGTCGAAATCGCCCCAGACGTCGTTGAACAGGCGGTTCAGCCGGTTCGAAAGCACGAGATAGTTGGACGTAACCATGTGTTCGCTCCTGTAGTAGTTGTCGTTGGGTTCTTCCGCCGTCGGGAAGGGCAACCACCATGCCGTCTCTCTCTACCATACCCATTGCCGTTTTGGCAACGCGAGGACCAGGATGACGGGGGTCGCTGCCAGAACGACGCTCTCCGGGTATCTTTGAGCCATGACTCATTCGACCACCGTCGCTCTCCAGCCTGAAGACATCCTCACACGTGCCAAGCGTTTCTTCGCCGACCGCGTCCCGGCCTCCTCGGCCTTCCTCGAGAAGGAGGGGCCTGGGTTCGTCGTGCTCCGCGGCCAGGGCGGGGAAGAGATCGTGATCCGCGCGGCCGCGGCGGATGGCGGCTCTTTGGTTCGCGCGTCGACGCTCTTTTTCGATCAGGCGCTGGACCGCTTCCTCACCACGCTGCCGCTGTCAGGTCCAGTGGTGGTCGCGTGAGTGGCGTCATGTTTTCGGTGCGGGTGATGGTGACGCCGGTCTGGGATCAGGTATCGGTCCCGGTGGAGCAGGGGACCAGCGTCGGTGAGGTCAAGAGGCGCGCACTTGCGGAAGCCACGGGAAAGCAGGATCTCGCGCTCCCCGACTACATCGTGAAGTATCTTGGCGCCGAGGTCTTCGACGAATCCCAGACGCTCGGCGCTCTCGGGGCGGGCGCGAATGCCCCGTTCATCGTGCTTCCGGCGCGGCGGCAGCCGGTGCGATGAATCGGGCCAGGGGGTCGAGGCGCTGGGGAGACGTCGCCACGGTTGCGGCGGTCGGATTCCTGCTCCTCGACGCCTACCTGCTGTTCTACGGCGCCATCACCTTCCACCGGACCTGGTTGGGAGTGGGTGGCGCTCTCTGCTTCCTCTTGGCACTCCTGGTCTTCTTTGCCTGGTTGCGCTATCGCCGGATTCTCGCCGAGCTGACTGATGCCCGCCGGGAAATGCGGCACGAAGTGGAAGAACTGCGTGAGCTGATTCGCCGGCACCCGTCGTAGTCGGTGTCCAAACTCCCCGTCAGCTACCATCCGGCGACCCGTCTCCACAATCCCGGCGCCGGACATCCGGAGCGTCCAGACCGCATCGTCGCGGTGCTCGACGCGCTGCGCGATCCGATGCTCGCGGCGAAGATCGACGCCCGGCAGGCGGCGCCCGCGACGGTGGATCAGCTCCTCCCCGTTCACACCCAGACTCATATCGACCGCCTGATCGCCCTCGACGCTCGAGGTGGCGGTCCGATCGACGCGGACACCTTTCTCGCTCCCCGGAGCTGGGAATCGGTGCTGGCGTCAGCGGGCGTGGCGCTGGATGCGGTCACCCGGGGACTCGAGGCGGGGACGGCCTTCGGGGCGACCAGGCCACCGGGGCACCATGCGCTCGCGGACCGCGCGATGGGATTCTGCTTCGTGAATAACGTCGTGGTCGCGGCGCGCCACGCGCAATCGCTAGGCAGGAAGCAGGTGTTGATCATTGATTGGGACGTCCATCACGGGAATGGGACTCAGGCCCTGGTCGAGCGGGACCCCAGCATCCGGTACGTCTCGATGCACCAATACCCGTGGTACCCAGGGACCGGCGCCGCCCACGAGCGCGGGGTGGGGAACATCTTCAACGTTCCTCGCGACCCCGGACTGCCCCGGACGACCTACGTGCGCGACTTGCTCGGTGCCGTGGATCAGGCCTGTGACCGCTGGATCCCCGACCTCTGGTTGATCTCCGCCGGATTCGATTCCTTGGACGGCGATCCGCTCGGCGGCTTCACGCTCGAGCCCGAGGACATGGCGGGGTGGACGGTGGCGTTCCGGGAGCGCGCCGGAAACGCGCCCGTCGTGGCACTCCTGGAGGGTGGCTACCGCGTCGATCTCCTCGCCCAGGGCGTGCAGGCCGTCGTGGCGGCGCTCGCTTAGCTTTCAGGCATGACCCTCAAGCTCTCCGCCGAAGTCGTCACGCTCACCACGCGACACCCGTTCATCATCGCC
>DATNDQ010000117.1:0-7448 GCA_035553475.1 Gemmatimonadales bacterium | reverse complement strand
CGGCGGCGTGCAGTGGATCAACGACTCCAAGGCGACGAACATCGCGTCGACGGTCGTCGCCGTCGAAGCCATGACTCGCCCCTACGTGCTCCTGCTCGGTGGCCGGCACAAGGGCGAGCCCTATACGCGGCTCGGTCCGCTCCTCAAGCCGCATTGCCGGCTCGTCATCGCCTATGGCGAGGCGGGTCCAATGGTGGCGAAAGACCTGGAGGGCCAGGTCCCGATCGAGCGGGGGACCACGTTTGCGGACGTCCTGGCGCGTGCTCACAAGGCCGCGCAGCCCGGCGACGCCGTCCTGCTGTCGCCCGCCTGCTCCAGCTACGATCAGTTCAAGAACTACGAAGAGCGGGGCGCGACGTTCCGGCAATTCGCGGAGGGCCTGTGAAAGAGAATGCCTGGGAAACGCGCCTCCTCGGCATCCTCGCCGCCGTCCTCATCGTCGTGGGCCTGGTGTCCGTGTACGGGGCGTCGAGTCTCGTGAACACACAGGGAGGCGTCGTCGGCGCCAGCTATTTCTTCAAACAGGCCATCGGCGCGGCGATCGGGGGATTGGGCGCGACCATTCTCGCCCGCACCGACTACCACGTGTGGCAGAAATGGGCGTGGCCACTGCTCGGCCTGACGCTGCTCTTGCTGATCATTCCCGTACTGCCATTCACCCGGACCATCGCGCCGATCCTGAATGGCGCCCGGCGCTGGGTGAACCTCGGCTTCACGGTGGTGCAACCCTCCGAGCTGGCGAAGTTCACGCTGGTCTGCTGGACCGCCATGCTGGCGGCCAAGAAGGGCGACCAGATTCGCACCTTCAAGTTCGGGCTCCTGCCGTTCTTCGTCGTTCTGCTCCCCGTCATCGGGCTGGTATTCCTCGAGCCGAACCTGTCCATGGCGCTGCTGCTCACCATGCTCGCGGGTACGGTGCTGTTCGCCGCGGGGGCGCGGATCGGGCACTTCCTGCTGATCGGGATCGCCGCCGCCCCGGTGCTCTTCGGCGCCGTGGCGAGCGCGCAGTACCGGCTGGCGCGCGTCTCCCACTTCTTCAGCTCCGGCACCGCGCCCAGTGAAGCGCAGTCGCAAGTGCACCAGTCGCTGGTGGGGATCGGCGCGGGCAGGCTCATCGGGGTCGGGTTCGGACAGGGCCAGCAGAAGCTCGGGTACCTCCCGTATGCGTATTCCGACTTCATTTTCTCGACCATCGCGGAGGAGTGGGGCTTCATCGGGGTGACGGTGATCATCCTCTGCTTCGCCGGGATGTGCTGGCTGGGCTTTCGCATCGCCCGCCGGGCCCCGGACCCCTTCGGACAATTTCTTGCGACCGGGCTCACGGCATTGATCGGCGTGACGGCGGTCCTCCACATCGCGGTCAGCCTCGCCGTCATGCCGGCCACCGGAATCACGTTGCCGCTCATTTCCTATGGGCGCACCAGCCTCTTCGTTTCGCTGGCCGCGATCGGTGTGCTGGTAAGCATCGGTCATGGACAGCAGAGTCAGCGAAAGACCGCCGGACGCCGGCGTGCGACATCTCCGGTGAGCGCCTCGAAGTGAAGATTCTGATTTCAGGAGGGGGCACCGGCGGCCACCTCACCCCCGCGCTGGCGTTGGCGGACACGTTCCGGCAGATGCGCCCGGACATCGAAATCCATCTCGTCGGTGCCGAGCGGGGGATCGAGTCGCAGATCCTGCCGCAGCACCCCTATCCATTTACGCTCTTGCCCCTGCAGCCCATCTACCGGCGGCAGTGGTGGAAGAACCTTCAGTGGCCCGTCCTCGCGGTGCGTCTCTGGCGCGGCATCGGTGCGCTCCTGGACGAAGTGCAGCCGACGCTGGTAGTGGGCACCGGCGGGTATGCGTCCGGACCGGTCGTCTATCACGCCCAGCGTTCCGATATTCCGACCGCCATTCAGGAGTCCGATGCGCGTCCCGGCATCGCGACGCGCTGGCTGTCCGGGCGGGCGCGGCAGATTCACCTGGGGTTTCCCGAGGCCCAGGCGCGGCTGCGACCGGGAGACCGCACGGAGGTGTTCACGTTCGGAAACCCCATTACGCCTCCGGAGCCGGGGGATCGGGCCGAGGCCGTCAAAGCCCTCGGGCTCGACCCGGCACTCCCCACGCTCCTGGTGTTCGGCGGTGGCCAGGGAGCGCGGGCGATCAACTACGCGGTGGCCGGCGTGCTCGAGCATGGCCATCTGGAGGGCATGAACCTCATTTGGGGGACGGGGGTCGCGAATTACCCGGGGCTGTCCGGGTACGCGCGATCAGGGAAAGTCGTGGTGCAGGGGTTCTTGGATCCTATGGCTCCCATCTATCGGGCGACCGATCTGGTCGTCTGCCGTGCGGGAGCTCTGACGATCGCCGAGTTGTGCGCGTGGGGGAAACCCTCATTGCTGATTCCGCTGCCGACTGCGGCGGCGAATCATCAGCTTGAGAACGCGCGCGCGATGGCGGGAGCGAACGCGAGCGTGCTGATGGAGGAGTCGTCGCTCACGCCGCACTCGCTCGCCACGGCGATCACGCAATTGATTTCCGATTCGACCCGTCGGCAGTCGATGGCACGCGCGGCACTCGGTCGGGGTCGACCGACGGCGTCCCGGGACGTGGTGTCCAGATTGTTGACACTCGTCTCGTAGCTGGCGCAAGTGTAGTAGATTCCCTATATTAGCCCACTACAGATGACCTTGTTTGCACCCGGGGACCCCCGCCCAGTCCACTTTATGGGTATCGCCGGCGCGGGGATGAGCGCCTTGGCGCTTATCGCCAAACGGCGAGGGGTTCAGATCACCGGGTGTGACCAGGATCCGGCTGGAGCCCAAGATCTTGTGGCGTTGGGGGTTCCGGTCTCCAGGGGGCACGACCCGTCGCACCTGGAGGGAGCGCGAGCGATGGTGGTGACGGCGGCGATTCCGCCGAATCACCCCGAGGTCGAGCGGGCGCGTACCCTGGGAGTCCCGGTCATCCGGAGGGCTGATGCCCTGGGGGAAGCCGTCGCCGGAGGGACGGTCGTGGCGATCGCCGGAACGCACGGGAAGACGACCACCACGGTCATGGTGACGGAGGGCTTAGCGGCCGCCGGACGAAATCCCACGGGACTCGTCGGCGGCCGTGTCGCTGGATGGGGTGGCAACGCGCGCCAGGGGAGCTCCGAGCTCTTCGTGGTCGAGGCAGACGAATACGACAAGGCGTTTCTGTCTTTGCAGCCGACGGTCGCGGTCGTCAACAACGTCGAGCCGGATCATCTCGAGTGTTACGGAAGCGTCGACGCGCTCGAAGCGGCATTCGCGGAGTTCGCCGGGCGGGCGCAGCGCGTGATCGCCTCGGCCGACGATCCGGGCACCCGTCGAGTGGTCAGCAGGTTGCGGGTGCCGGTGTGGACGGTCGGGACCGATTCGGGTGACGTGAGGATCCAGGACGCGCATTTCTCGCCGACCGGATCCACAGCGCGCGTGAGGTTGCCCAACGGAGACGCGGTCGCGCTGACGTTGCAGGTGCCTGGCGCGCACAACGTCCGCAACGCCGGCGTCGCGCTGGCGGCCGTGCATGCGGTCGGCGCGAATGTCCGATCTGCCGCGGCGGCCCTCGCGGAGTTCCGCGGGGTGGCGCGCCGGTTCGAGCGACTGGGCGAAGTGGACGGCGTGATGGTGGTGGACGACTACGCCCATCACCCGACGGAAGTGGCGGCGACCCTGGCCGGTGCCCGGCAGGCGTTTCCCGACCGGCGCCTGGTGGCGGTCTTTCAGCCGCACTTGTACTCGCGCACCGCGGCGCACGGGAAGGCGTTGGGACAGGCGCTGGCCGGCGCCGATGTCGCGGTGGTCGCCCCGATCTACGGAGCGCGCGAAGCGCCGATGCCGGGGGTGACGTCGGATCTGGTCATCGACGCAGCACGGGCGGCCGGCGCGGACGTCGTGAAAGTGGCGGACCGGGCGAAACTCACCGCGGACGTGGCGGCACTGCTTCAGCCGGGAGATCTGCTGCTGACGATGGGCGCGGGCGACGTGACGCGCGTGGGTCCGGAGATTCTCACGAAACCCCGCAGCGCCGGGCGGGAACGGGCGCCGCGGTGAGTGTGATACTCGAGACGCTGAAGGATCGGCGGGTGTGGATTCCCCTCGCGGTCCTGGGAGCCCTGGCCGGATTGTGGGTCGGTGGCCCGGCCGTCGGGCGCCACCTGGAATTCTTCCGGGTGCGGCAGGTCGAGCTGGTCGGCGTGCGGAATCTGGCGCCGGAAGCCGTGATTCAGGCCCTCGGGTTGTCGCACCAGGCCAGTCTGTTCGATCCGACGGCGCCGCTGGAAGCGCGGGTGCGGGCCCTGCCGGGTGTGGCGGACGCGAGGATCAAGCGTCATCTCCCCGGCGCGCTGGTGGTGATCGTGCGGGAAGTGGATCCGGCGGCATTCGTGCCGGGACCGCGCGGGCTCGTGGTGGTGGACGCGGCGGGCCACCCGCTGCCGTTCGACCCCGCGCGGACGGTGCTGGATCTGCCGGTGGCGGCCAGCGCGGATTCCGGGCTCGCGTCGGTGTTGGGCCTGGTCCGGGCGGTGGATCCCGTGCTGTTCCAGTCGATCACCTCGGCGCGGCGGATTTCCCGGAGTGCCGTGGCACTGGATGAAGGGGGCGCGCACCGGCGCTTGCTCCTCGGAGCCGATCCTCAACCGGAGGTTATTCAGGCGGTGGTGCTGGTGCAGCAGGATCTGGCGGCCAAGGGACGCTCGTACGCCGAGCTGGATGCGCGATTTGCGGGACAGATCGTGGTCCGGCGGAAGGCGTCATCGTGAGCAAGAACGAACGACGGCTGGTCGCGGGACTGGACCTCGGCAGCACCAAAACCTGCGCGGTGATCGCCGAGATCGCGGGAGATCTGCCCCGCGTCCCGGTGGTGAAGATCCTGGGTGTGGGCGTCGCCAAGAATTCGGGTGTGCGGCGCGGGATGGTGCGGGACATCGAGGAGACGGCCCGTTCGGTGACGGCGGCGATGCGGGACGCGTCGCGGATGGCCGGCGCCAGCGTGACCGACGTGACCTGTGGCATCGCCGGGGAGCACGTGTCGGCGCGGACGTCTCCCGGCGTGGTCGCGGTCCGGGGCGATGAGATCTCCACCGCCGACGTCGAGCGGGCGAACGAAGTGGCGCGCGCGGTTGCCCTGGGACGAGACCTCCTGCTTCTGCACGGGATTCCGCAGGAGTACAAGGTCGACCAGCAGAATGAGATCTCCGATCCGGTCGGCATGACCGGGACGCGGCTGGAAGTGGAGATGTACCTGGTGACGGTGCAGGCCACCGCGGCGCAGAACCTCCGGCGCAGTGTCGAGCGCGCCGGGTTCAAGGTGGCGGACATCGTGCTGGAGCCGCTCGCGGCATCGCACGCGGTGCTCACGGATGACGAACGGGAGCTGGGCGTCGCGCTCGCCGAGATCGGCGGGCAATCGACCGGCGTCGCGATCTTCCAGAAGGGGAAGATCCGGCACCTCGCCTCGCTGAAATTCGCGGGCGGATTCGTGACCTCGGACCTGGTGCAGGGACTGTCGCTCACGCAGGCCGACGCGGAGCGGGTGAAGGAGCGGTTCGGCAGCGCGTATCAGCCGCTGGTGAATCCCGATGAGATGGTGGATCTGCCGTCGACCCCCGGACAGGGCGCGCGGCAAGCGTCGCGGGACATGGTGGCGCACATCATCCACCAGCGCATGGACGAAATCCTGCAGCTGGTGCGCGGCGAGCTGACGAAGGCCGGCTACGACGATCCGAAGCTCTTGCCGGCCGGCGTGGTGCTGACGGGCGGAACCGCACACCTGCCGGGAATCGTGGAGCTCGGCCGCGAGGTGTTCGCGATGCCGGTGCGCGCCGGGATTCCCGAGCGGGGGCTCGGCGGATTGATCGACAGTGTGCAGGCGCCGCGCTACGCCGTACCGGTCGGGCTCGCGATGTATGCCGCCCGGCGCGTGGTGCAGGGCGCGATGAGTGGCGGGCAGGGCGGTGGTGGGGGGGCAGGCTCACTCGTGACCGGTCCGGGAATGGACAAACTCCTGGGACCCGTCAAGCGATGGCTGCAGGACTTCTTTTGATCAGGGAGCCGGGGCAACCATGATCTTCGAACTCGAAGAGACGGTGGCGCAGAACGCGCGGATGAAAGTCGTCGGCGTGGGCGGCGGCGGCGGCAACGCCCTCAATCGGATGGTGGACGAGGGCGTGCAGGCCGTCGAGTTCATTTCGGTGAACACGGACGCGCAGGCCCTGCTCAAGAACAAGTCGGACATCAAGGTCCAGATCGGGAAGAAGCTGACCCGCGGACTGGGTGCGGGCGCGCGGCCCGAAATCGGTCGCCAGGCCATCGAGGAAAACCGCGACGAAATCCTCCACGCGCTCCAGGGTGCGGACCTCGTGTTCGTCACCTGCGGCATGGGTGGCGGTACCGGCACCGGCGCGGCGCCCATCATCTCCCAGGTCGCCAAGGACCTCGGCGCCCTCACCATCGGCATCGTGACCAAGCCCTTCCTCTTCGAAGGCCGGAAGCGGATGAAGCAGGCCGAGATGGGGATCGCGGAGATGCGGAAGCACGTGGACACGATGATCGTCGTGCCCAATGAGCGGCTGCTCGCCGTGGTCGGGAAGGGCATTCCGTTCCAAGACGCGCTGAAGAAGGCCGACGAAGTGCTCCTGCACGCGACCCAGGGCATCAGCTCGCTCATCAGCGTGACCGGTATCGTGAACGTGGACTTCGCCGACGTCCGCACCGTGATGCAGAACGGCGGCTCGGCCCTGATGGGCACCGGGGTGGGGCGTGGCGAGAACCGGGCCCTCGAAGCGGCGCAGCAGGCCATCAGCTCGCCGTTGCTCGACAACATCCAGATCTCGGGTGCCACCGGGGTGCTGATCAACATCACGGGTGGCGAAGACCTCACCCTCGGCGAGGTCACCGTCATCAGCGAGGCGATTCACGAGGCCGCGGGCCAGGAAGCGGAGATCATCTTCGGCGCCGTGAACGATCCCGCCATGCAGGGCGAAGTTCGCGTCACCGTGATCGCGACCGGGTTCGACAAGGCCGGCGTCGCGGGTGAAGCCGCGGCCCAGGCCGCCACCGCCGGCCGCCCGGGCCCGGGCGTGCTGCCGTTCCGTCCCGCGACGCGTCCGACGCCGCCTCCTCCGCCGGGATACGCGAAGCCCACCGAGGTTCAGCCGAAGCGGCCCAGTGCGCCGCCGCCGGCGACCACGGCGGAAGTGAATGAGATGGAGATCCCGACCTTCATCCGGCGCCAGATGGACTGATGACGAGGTCGCAGATGGTTCGGAGCGCGCTCGCAGGTGCCGGCGTGGTGGTCCTCCTCGGCGGGGGGCTGATCGCACGTGCGTGGATGCACAGGCCACTCGCGGCACCACCGGTCGTGGTGACCGCCGCGTACCGGGAGTACTCCGACACCCTCCGCCGCGACGAAACGTTGGGCGACTTGTTGCAGCGCGCCGG
>DATNDQ010000116.1:0-30953 GCA_035553475.1 Gemmatimonadales bacterium | reverse complement strand
TTGAGATCCTTCAGCGCATCGGGACGCCGGACGAGCACCGTCACCCGCCGCCACGCGTCGTCGGCCAGCAGCGCCCGCACGACAGACGATCCGACCGCACCAGTGGCGCCGAGGACTACCGCACTCCGCGAGTCGCTCATGAGCCCAAAGTACCATATGTTCGGGGCCTACTTCAAACGGAGCTCGCTGTGATCCGCCGCTTCGCGCTGCTGACCCTGCTGACGGCTCCCCTCGCGGCCCAGCGCGTCCCGCCCCCGGCCCCGCCCATCATGCCGAAGGGCTGGGATGCCTACGTGGCCCACGCCATGGAGGAATTTCACGTCCCGGGCCTGGCGCTCGCCGTCGTGAAGAATGGGAAGGTGGTGTATGCCTGGGGGTACGGGGTCCGGCGCATGGGTGACTCCACCAAGGTCGACACCCATACGATCTTCCAGATCGCCTCGAACACGAAGGCCTTCACCGACGCGATGATCGCCCAGCTCGCGGACTCCGGCCGCCTCTCCTGGGATGACCCGGTCACGAAGTACCTCCCCTGGTTCGCGCTCTCGGATCCCTGGGTCACCCGGGAATTCACCATCCGCGACCTCGTCACCCATCGCTCCGGCCTGGGCCTCGGTGCCGGCGACCTCGTGTGGTGGCATTCGGACTACTCGGCGGAAGACGTCGTGCGGCACCTCCGCGCCGCAAAGCCGGTCACGAGTTTCCGGTCGGGGTACGCATATGACAACGTGCTCTACATCGCGGCCGGCCTCGTGATCGAAGCCGTTACCGGCAAGCCGTGGAGCCAGAACCTCCAGGAACGCATCCTCAATCCGCTCGGCATGACCGAAACCACGTCGGACATCGGCGCCTTCTCGAAGGCCAGCGCCGATGCCGCCACGCCGCACGGGTGGTCGAATGGATCAGTCGGCATCACGCCGCGGGATACCATCAACAACACCCTGCCCGCGGGGGGGATCATCGCCAACGTCGCCGATCTGTCGAAGTGGATGATGGTCCAGCTGGATTCCGGGAAGTATTCCGGGGGACGGCTCTGGTCCTCCCGCGAAGCCCGCGAAATGTGGTCCCCACAAACGATCCTGGGGATCGGCGATTTCCCGCCCGACTTCGCCGCGCTCCGGCCGAACTTCGCCGCCTACGGACTCGGCTGGTTCCTCCGGGATTACCGGGGCCGGAAGATCGTCTCCCACACCGGAGGGCTGTCCGGCATGACGTCGCAGACGACGCTGGTGCCCGACGAGCGCCTGGGCATCGTGATCCTCACCAACGGCGAGAGCGGCATCTTCGGGGCCCTCACCTGGCAGCTGCTCGACCACTTCCTCGACGCCCCGTCGCACGACTGGGCGAAGGCGTTCTCGGACCGCGAAGCCAAGGCCCGCGCCCAGGGTGACTCGACCGTGAAGGCCGCCCAGGCTTCCCGGGACTCGGCCAGCAAGCCCTCACTCCCGCTCGCAGGCTACGCGGGGACTTACCACGATGATCTCTACGGGGACGCCACGATCACAGAGGAAAATGGCGGGCTCGTTTTCCGGTTTGCCCACTCGCCGGCATTCACCGGAGATCTCAGGCACTGGCAGCACGACACGTTCGTCGCGCGGTGGAGAGGAAGAGGGATCGAGGATGCGTACGTCACGTTCAGCCTTAACCCCGATGGCACCATCGACTCTTTCAAGATGGCAGCGGTCAGTCCACTGGCGGATTTCAGTTTCGATTACCAGGATCTCTTGTTCAAACGGAAGTGAGCAGGAAAGGCCGGCTAGACGGCTAGACGCCTAGTGGGGCAAAGAAAAGAGGGGACAGGATAAGCTTCCCGTCCCCTCGTCGCTGACGACCGCTAGACGTCTAGCCGCCTAGCCGCGCCTGTCCTACCTGCCCAACCCTATGGCTGCCCCCACCCTGGCCATGGCTTGCTGAATCGGCACTTTGTAGTCCGTCCCCGATATCGTCGTCTTTCGGTCAATCCGCTGGAACTCGTAGTCGGCCGTGAAGCGGTACCGGTTGTTGGCCTTGCCGACGGACAGACCCAATCCCAACTCCAGTGCAAATGGGGCCGTGCCGCCACCCGAGAACTTCGCCGCGGCGAGGTAGTTGCCCCGCAGCAGGAGATTCACGCCCGGGCCGAGTCCATAGTTGGCGCGCACGCCGGCGCGGATGGCGGTGAAGTCCTGCGTCGTGAAATCGGGGCTGATATCCCGCTTGGTATAACCCGTTTCGAGGCTGACCCCGCTCGCCAGGAACCAGCGAAGGTGTGCGTCGAACTGCGTGCTCGTGAACTTGTCCGTGGCCGCGCTGCCCGACGACGGATTGTAATTGATCTTGGCGATCTGGAAATCACCCGAGAACTTGTGCCAGTTCACTTCGGCGATGCCGCCCAGACCGCCGCCATTGTACGACAGCGCGGGCCCGAGCTCCCGGTAGTCCCCGAACACACCCTGGACGCCCACGTTCACGAATTGCGCCGAGGCGGGCGCGGCGAGGGCGCAGAGCGCGAGTGCAAGGAGAGCGCGCTTCATTTGCCCGCCGGGATTGGAGTGACCGTGAGTCTGACCTGACGGCGGAGCGCGACGTTCTGCGTCGCGATATCGGCATTCCGGCGGATCAGCTGCTCGTCGAGCAGCTTGTTATAGAGAATGTTGCCCTGTGCCGGCACTGGGGAGGGCTTCTTCAGCATCATCACGACGCCGGTCGCCAGCACGCCGACCGCGACCAGCGACAGCTCGCGCCGGTTGGCCGATCCCAACTGGCTATTCTCCAGCGCCAGAGTCCCGGCGCCCGCGATGCCCGCATAGAGAAACGCGACGCCGAGAGGCCGCCAGCTGCGAGGCGGGACTTCCGTGTCGGGAAGCTTCGAATATCCGGGCACGCTGGTGAGATGGGGGAGCGTGTCCACCGCTCCCGCGGCCAAATGCACGCGCTGCGAAGACGAGAAGCTGTTCTGCTCGGCCGTGACGTCCACGACCACCGTGTAGTCCCCCGCCGGGAGCGGATCGCCGTTCGCCAGCGTGGCCGGCCACCGGATGTTCACGGTCCCGTTTTCGATGGTCGAGTCGATGGTCACCGATGCCTTGGTACTCACGGCGCGCACCCGGACGTGTGCGGGGCTGGTCACCGTGAAGTGAATCGGCACCGCCCCCTGGCCGACGACGAAGCTCGAGCTGTCCACCTGCAGTCCGCGGACGAGGAGCATGGTGGAGAGCGCCATGTTGAACGCGACCAGCGTCTTGGTCGGCGTCCGGTTGGGATCGAGCACGCGCTCCGAATTGATCAGAAGCACCTGCTTGAACGAATTCATGGCCTTGTCGAACCCGTCGGGCTGGTTCGCGTACGCGGAACCAAGCAGGGTGTACGCCTGCTCCTGGTCCCCGGGGCCGAGGCGCTGTCCCAGTGCCTGCTGGGCCAGCGAAATGGCCTGCGGGAGGTTCAGGTTGTCGAACGCCTGGACCGCCCGGCGGAGCGTCGGGTTCTGGGGCGCCGTGCCTTGGGCCGCGAGGGGCGCGGCGGCGGCCGAAACGGCCAAGGAGAGGACTGCGCGAAGTCGCCTCACCATCAGCCTCCTGGGAGCAGCGTGAACTTCCTGAAGGACGTTTCACCCGATGACACCTGCACCGTCTGAGTCTGTGAGGCGAACCCCACCCGTTCCACCCGGATGGTATGCGAGCCCACCGGAACCTCGTGGTTGATCACCGGCGACTGCCCGACCGCCTGCCCGTCGATGTAGACCGTGGCAATGGGATCGGACGCGATGCTGATGAATCCGGTCGCCGCCGCGGCGGGCTTCGGCTGCGGCGCCGGATTGCGGTGCGGCGCCGGCGCAGGCTTGTGCGTCGTCTGCGGCGGAGGCTGCGAGGCCGTCTGCTGGGGCGGGGTCACCGGCGGGGTGACGACGGTGTGCGTGTCCGCAGGCGTCGCCGCCGGATTGGACGCACCCGGATTCGACGGCGCCTGCTGTGACGCCGTCTGACCGCCGTCGTTCGCGGCTTTTTGCCCACGGCCGAACACGAGATAGCCGCCCACACCGAGCACCACAACCGCGGCGGCGATCCCCATCCAGGCCTTGGAGCCCGACTTCTGCGGCGCGGGCGCCGGCTTGGCGCCGGGCCGCGTCGGGACCGTCGGCGCCCCCGCGCCGGCCGGCGGCCTGAGCCCTGAGGGAATCGGCGTCGTCGGCGCCGAAATGAACGCCTCCGTCGGCGACTCGGCGGTCACCGGTGCGCGGGTGATCGGCTTGGGGGTGATCGGGCCACCCGAGCGGCCCGCCGCGACCGGCTGTTCCGGGAAGACGGCGGTCGCGAAGTCCTCCATCGTGGCGTACCGCTGCGCCGGTTCCTTGGCCATCGCCCGTTGAATGGCCGTGGACAGAAACTCCGGGATATCCGGCCGCACCGAACGAACCGGGGGCGGTTCCTCGAAAATGTGCTTGTAGAGAATCGTGTGAATCGAGTCGCCGGCGAAGGGCAGCGCGCCGGTGATCATCCGGTATCCCACCACACCCAGTGAGTACTGGTCGGCCCGGCCGTCCACCGGCTGGCCCTTGGCCTGCTCCGGCGCCATGTAGTGCGGCGTGCCGATGATCATGCCGGTACCCGTGAAGCCCGACGCGGCCTGCAGGGCCTTGGAGATGCCGAAGTCCGTCAGCATCACCTTGCCGTCGTGATCGAACATGATGTTCGCCGGCTTCACGTCGCGGTGCACGATGCCGCGTTGGTGCGCGTGCCCCAGCGCCACGCCCGCCTGCCAGAGGATGCGCTGAATCTCTTCGACGGGCAGGGGTTTCTTCTGCTCCAGCAGGTCCTCGAGTGAGGTGCCGGAGATGTACTTCATCACGAAGTAGTTGAGCCCGCCCTCGCTCTCGACCCGGAAAATCGGAATGATGTTGGTGTGGTCGAGCTTGGCCGCGGTCTTCGCCTCCTGCTGGAAGCGCTTGACCACGTGATCATCCTGCGAGACGTCGGGGGGCAGCACCTTGATCGCCACGTCGCGATCGAGCGTGAGGTCCTTGGCGAGGAACACCGCGCCCATCCCGCCCTTCCCCAGCAGACGCTCGAGCTTGTACTTGCCCTCGACGATCCGCTGGAGGCGGGTCATCAGGCTCGAGATCTGCCCGGAGGTGGCGGCCGGGTCTCCCCCTCCAGTCTGATCCGCCCCGCAGGCGAAACAGTACCGGGAGTTGTCAGGAAGCGGGGTGTGGCACTTGGTGCATTCCATTACGGAAGCCGGAATGGGATCCTCGCTGCTTGAGCGGCGCGGAGCGCTCGCAGCTGGGCCGCGGCGCGTAACGCGGGACTCATGCGCTGGCGCAGCGCGCGTCTGGGAATGGAGCTCGTCATGCCCGGAGCGACACCGGCCGCCGGGCCCGGCAGCGACGGGCAGCTGGTGGCGACCTGGATGCAGAGGCCATAGCGCACGGGCGCGCCGGCGTAGTCCGACACGACGACGTAGTAGTCAGCGTTGGTCGTGAGGCTGAGGGTCATGACTTCGGTCGACCCGCTGTCCACCACCTGCCCCATGTAGTTGCCGTTGATGTCCAGCACTGTGACGTCGATGTCGGACGTGTCCTTGGAACCCGGGGAGCGGCTCACCGTCGCGAACGTGACGTTCTCGGACACGTCCGCCGCGTTCACGGTGTCCAGCCGGAACCGGTACCAGTCGGTCGCGTGCGGGAAATCGATGGTCAGCGTCGTATCCACGAAGGGCACCGAGCCGAGGTGGACCGCGATCGTGGTTGCGGGAGCCGCGAAATTCGCGTCCGCCTGGTCGCACAACTCGTTCGGAGCGAAACGGTCGGGGCCGACACTCGGGTCGGCGCGGACGAGCGCCCGCACCACGCGCATGCCGTAACGGCCCGGCGAGCTGTACTCCTCGAACACGTGGAACTTGTTGGACGTCAGACTCCCCAGCTCGAGCACTGTGGAGTCCTCAGTGGAGACCGGAACGAAGAAGCTGTTGCCGTGGCACCCGAAGATGCCCGCCTGCGGGGCGAGGATCCACGCGTTGGGCCCCAGAAAGTATGAGCCGCCGGAGTATTCGATCGAATCAGTGATGATGTTGAGATGGCTGGTGTCGCTGCCGGCGCCCCCCGCGTTCAGCACGAACGTTACCGGCTGCGTAGTATCGGCCTGACCGAAGCGGTACCAGTCGAGCCCCAGGCTGGTGTTGCGGTCGAAGGGCTCGAAGAACAGCGCGGGGTTGAAAAACCGCAGTGTGGGAAGCTGGGCGATCGGCCCGCCCGCATCCAGATCGATGAGCGCGGGATTGGTGTCGTTCGGCTCAAAGATGTCGACCGGGTTGACGAACGTCGTCTCGGGCGCCGTGCCGAAGACCCCGTTCCCGAAGGCGACCATCTGGTCGGAGTGCGCCGGGAAGGGCACCCAGAATTGCATATGACCCAGGCCATTGGGATTCCCGACGAATGAAAACGTATCCGCCACCAGGGCGGCGGGTCCCAGCTCCGCCAGGAAAATGCTGTTGATCCCCACGCCGTAGACCGTGATCCGCCCGCCATACCGGATCGTATTTGGCTTGATGCTGTCAATCTCGAGCGCGCGCGCCACCCGGATCGTACTGTCCATGTCCGCGGCCTTGGAGTAGACGGCGGTTCGAGCCACGACATGCACCAGGCCGGCGTTGACGCCCGTGATGGTCGCCGTCCCGCGGCCGTCGTTGACGATGCGGGCGACGCTCGAGTCGGACACGCTCCACTGGAAATCCACGTCGTTGACCGGAACGTTCCCCGAGCCGGTCTTCCGGAACGCGTGTCCGTGCGCCGTGATCGTCGCTCCCTGTACGACCAGGGGAGCCGACAGGGTCACGGTCACGAAGACCTGATCGCTCTGGTCGGTGGGGAAAGAGCAGGTCACCCCCGCCAGGAGGGCGGCGGCGAGGGCAGCGAAAGAGACCCGGGACACACGGCGCATGGCAGGGCCCATCTTCGAGTGAGGTACCAACTTACGACTTTGGAGTGGCCCCCACCAGACACCCGACGCGAACAGGCTACAGGCGTCCTCGCCGCTTCAATTCAAGGTACTCTCGCACCACCGCTTGGGCGGCTCGAGCGGGCGGGACGTCCAGGACGAGCACTCCGGCCCGGCGCAGATGGCCGAGGGCCTCTTCGCGGGCCCGGAGCAATTCTTCGGCGGCCGCCCGCCGGTAGGCGTCCCGCACATCACCGGGACGCGCGGTAGCCACGAGGTCGAGCTCAGGATTCCTGAGGGTCACGGCGAGGGGGAGATGCCGGGGCCGGAGGGTGGCGAGGTTGGCGACGAGGGCCTCAGACGCCGTGCGGTCGATCAAGTCGGTGAACACCACGGTCAGCGCGCGTTTGCGGTTGCGAGCGGCGAGGTACCGGAAAGCGCCCGGGTAGTCGGGTTCGACCAGCGTCGGCGCAATCACGGTCAGTACGTCGAGGACGCGCTTCAGCCCCGCCCTCCCCCGCCCCGGGGCGACGAAGTGCGTCACGCCGTCGGCGAAGCTCATCACGCCCACGTTGTCGTCGTGCTGCACCGCGGCGTACGCCAGCTCGAGCGCCGCCTGCACCGCATAGTCGAGCCGGGCGACACCCGCGACGTCGGCGGTCATCAGGCGGCCCGTGTCCATCACCAGCAGGAGCTGCTGGCGGCGCTCTTCCTCGTACTGACGCGTGATGACCTTGCGCCTGCGCGCGGTCGCCTTCCAGTCGATGTGCCGCAGGTCATCCCCCGGCACCCACTCACGCAGGCTTTCGAAGAAGCGCCCCTCACCCAACCGGCGGATCGGTTTCATGCCGGCATCGCGTTTCCTGAGCGCCTGCGCGACCGATGCGCGGAGTCGGAGTGAGACGAGCGGCGGAAAAACGGTGACCGCCCAGGGGAGCGGGATCCGGTGCCGCGCCCGGCCCAGGCCGAGGGGCCCCATCGAGTCGATGTACATCTGGCCTGCTTCTTCATGACCCCGGTGGAGTCCGATCACACTCAGCCGTTCCACCACCTCACCCCGCGCCGGAATGACGAGGGAACGGGGCGGGAGCGTTCCGCCCAGGAGATCGGGGCGGGTCTCACGGATGCGGAGGCGCGCTTTCCGGCGGCTGGTGTTCGTCCAGATGTAGCTGACCTCGGTGGGGTGGCCCACGGTAATCGCCGGCGGCGGGTCGCGCCGCACCGACACGCCCCGCTTCTCGAGGGTGCCTGCCAGCGGCACACTGAACACCGCATCCAGGAGCGACAGGACCACCAGGCCTGAGTCGATCAGGACCATCGCCGAAATCGCCCACGGGACCCAGAACCCCAGGAGGGCGACGCCGGCGACCGCGGCGAGCGCGATCAGCGCGCGCCGAGTGTACAGGATCACGCGGTCGGGACCTCGACCTTTTCGAGAATCGCCCTCAGCGCGGCGTCGGGCGTGACGCCCTCGAGCTCGAGCTCGGGCGCGACGGTGATCCGGTGCCGCAGTACCGCGGGGGCCAGACCCTTCACGTCGTCGGGAATCACGTAGTCCCGTTCCTCGAGCAACGCGAGGGCGCGGGAGGCCTTGAGGAGCGAGACGCCCGCGCGCGGGCTGGCACCGAGCGTGAGAGACGCGGCGCCGCGGGTCGCGCGAATGATGGCCGTGATGTACGCCGTGATCCGCGGCTCGACGCGAATTTGCTCGGTGGCGGCGCGCAGCGCCTCGAGACCGGCGCCGTTGGTGATGGGCGTGATGCCGTAGGTCGCGGGCCGGTCCGCTTCGAACCCCTCGACGTAGCGTGTGAGAATCCCCTGCTCCACCGCGGCGTCCGGATATCCCACCAGCACCTTCGCCATGAACCGGTCCAGCTCGGCCTCGGGCAGCGGGTAGGTGCCCTCGAACTCCACCGGATTCTGGGTGGCGAACACCGTGAAGACGCCGGGGAGAGGGTGCGTCGTCCCGTCCACCGTCACGGTACGCTCCTGCATCGCTTCGAGCAGCGCCGCCTGCGTCTTGGCGGGCGCGCGGTTGATCTCATCGGCGAGCACCAGATCGGCGAAGATTGGGCCCGGACGAAACGTGAACTCGTGGGTGCCCGTGAGCATCGAGATGCCTGTGATGTCCGCGGGCATCAGGTCGGGAGTGAACTGGATGCGTGCGTAGCGCACATCCAGCGCGAGGGCAAGGGCGCGTACCAGGAGCGTCTTGGCGGTGCCCGGTACTCCCTCGAGCAGCACGTGGCCGCGCGCGAGCAGACAGACCATCACGTCCCGGAGCGGCTGGTCCTGTCCCAGGACCACGCCCCTCAGGGCTTCGAGAATGCGTCGCGCGTCGTGCGCGGACGTAGTTCCTCCCACACGTCCTCCACGGAGTTGGCGGCGGCGAGCACGCGCTCACCCCCGCCGGGTATGGTGAATGCTTCCCGTAACCGCCTGACCGCCCCGCGCCCCTGCGCCGTGGGCATGGCCAGCATCAAAGCGGCGATCCACTGCTCATTCGCGTTGGCGGCCGGTCCTTCTCCCGTCCGCGACAGGCGCCGGCGGAGGCCCCCGACGATGAGTCCGAGGGCGGTTTGCGATCCTTCGGAACTCTCGAGGCCTGCCGCGAGCGCATCCAGGTGTTCGAGCGGCGAGCGGCGGCGGCGATCGATCACGGACCGGGCCGGGCCGAACCGGAAGGCAGACACCACCAGCCACACGAGCCCTACCACGAGAATCTGCAGCAGGAACCACCCCACCGGAGTGCCCATCAACCAGGCGATGGTCAGGGCGGGGGCGCTCGACGAAGCGAAGCCGTGATGATACTCGTCGAAGGCCACGAGACCGTCACGCGCCGCCGACTTGATCATCGGCGCCAGCAGGTAGGGAACGTTCGTCGTCTTCCAGGCGGTGTTCCGGAACCAGCCGTCGTCGGCAAGAAAGACGATGCGCCCGCCGTCGCGGTACTTCAGGTCGAGCACGACCGGCCGCCCGGAACGCGTCCGCACCACGGTGTCCGTGGTCGCGACGCCGAAGACGGGGCAATGCGTGCCCTCACCCGGCGCGACTGAATCCTGGCGCGGCTGAAAGAACGTCGTGACGTCCGGGAGATCACGGCCGGCGACGGGCGCCACGGGGAGGCTGTCCGGGCGGTACGTCGTCAGCGAACGGATCGCCCACGGGAGGCATCGCGCGATGCCGCCCGTGTATCCGGCCAGGACCAGCATGCCCCCCGACCGGACGAATTGAGCGACCTGCCTGATTTCCGACGACTGGAGCGGCCCCTCTCCCTGCTCGAGGTCCAGAATCACCAGGATCTGAGGGTGGTGGTCCTTCTCACTGTTGAGATCAAACAACGGAATACGTCGCCGCTCGACCTTGACCCCGAGCTCCTGCAGCACTTCATACGGCCCCCGTGAACCCGACGGTCCCGACGCAAACGTGGACGCCGGCTCGTATTCGGGGGCGGGCGCCCCGCTTCTCTTCCCCGCCACGATGGCAACGGTGATGCCGAGCGCGAGCAGCAGCGCGAGGCCGATTTCAGCGCGTACTGACATGCAGCATCACGAATTGGGCATTGTCGGCGAACTCCCGGTAGGCCTGCTCGTCGACGGGCGCCGCGCCGAACAGAATGGCGTACAGCCGGGACACGAGGTCGACGATGGTCGCCCGGCCGACCGAGTCGAGCCGCGCTTCGCGCGCGTATTCGGCCGGGGTCTTGGACGGGTGGATCGTCACGGCCTTGCCTTCGTCGAGATCACAGATCAGCGCCGCGAAACGATGCGCCAGTGCTTCCGCATACCGTCCCTCTCGCGCGAGCGCCTCGGCCGTGATCCGGTGTGCGTGCGCATCGAGCAGCACCACGCCGGCCGCACCGCGTGCCGGCTGATCGGCGGGACGGGCGGTGACGGTATACACCTTCCACAAGGTGTACCCGATATGGGTCAGGAGCATGACGAGGAGCACCGTGGCCACGACCACGATCGCCCAGGAGAGATTGGGGTGCCCAGCGTTCAGCCGGTCGATCCACTCCTGGAAATGTTCCCACAGGTTCGCCAGCCACTGCAGCGGATGCCGCCGTTCGACCCAGTGGTACCGGCCCGCCGAAAACACCTTCTCCAGCGCCCGGTGCACCGAGTCGGCGGGTGCCCGGGGCAGGTGCCTCGCGAAGGTCAGGAGGACACCAGCTGTTGGCTCAGGACCTGCAAGTCGAACCCTTCACGCCTGATCCGCAGATCGTAATACATCAGGGTGAAGACGCAGGCGAGCAGGGGCGTGAGCACAATAGGAATCAGGGCACTGATCACCGCGAGGGTGGCGCTCGTCTGCGGATCCGACACGCGCATGAGGCCAACGGCAAAACCGAGGGCGAAGATGGGTGCGTACAAAATGATGAAGACGATCAAGCCGATGAAGAACACCTTCCACTTGAACCCTTTCGTCAGCTCCCAGGACCGGCCGAACGAATCGAACGCCCCATCGAGGGGCTCGAGCACCACGACTTGCGTCGTGACGGCGTACCCGCACAGGACGAACGCCGCGAGGCCGAAGACGCCCAGGAGCGCGGCCAATCCAAACACAACCCCGACCACCCCGCCACCCCGGATGAAGAGCGGGAGCAGTGCGGACGCGATGACCGTCGCGACGCCCACGATGAGACCGACGAGGAGCCCCTTGCCGAGGCCAACGCCCCAGAGAGGCAGAATCTTTCCCGCGCCGACGCTCATCGCGTGGCCCAGCGTGGGGCGCGTGCCGAGGTAGGAATCGGAGATGATCGCCACGGCCCCGGCGGTCAGGAACAGGGCACCGAAGTACTGCGTGAGATAGAACAGGAGGTACATGCCGATGTGCTGCTGCGGGCCCCCGGAGATCTCGACGTAGATGTTGAGACTCAGCGGGAGCCAGAGCGCGATGACGGCAAAGCGGAGCAAGAGTCCGAAATGACGCCGATAGATCGTCATCCCGCCGTCCAGAATTTCTCCGATGTCCATCGGCTTCAGTTCTACCATGTGCCCTCGCCCAGCGTTCGGGATGGCGATAAGATGAGACCGTGACCGCTGCAACGCGAGACCCCAGCCATCCCGGTACCGGAGACCTTCGGACTCAGCTCGACGTCGAGACCCCCGAACAGGTGGAGGTCCGCTTCGAGCTGGCCGGTCTCGGGTCGCGCGTGGCCGCGCTCACCATCGACCTGCTCGTCCTGTTCGTCGGATCTGTGGTGCTGGTGATCGTCCTTGCCCTGTTTTCATCGGACACAGGCAAGAGCAAGTCCAGTGACGTCCCGGGAACGTGGGTCGCGGCATTCCTCTACATCCTCTATAGCTTCGCGATGCTCCTCTACTTCACCCTCTTCGAGGGGCTGGGGGGCGGACGCACACCGGGCAAGCGAGCACTCGGCATCCGGGTGCTGATGGACACGGGGCGCCGGGTCACGTTCGGTGCCGCCGCGCTGCGCAACATCCTTCGCATCGTCGACTTCTTCTTCCCGTTCGCCCCGATTCTCCCCGGCATGCTCTTCGTCTTTCTCTCGAAGAGCCGGAAGCGGCTGGGCGACTTGGCGGCCGGGACCATCGTCGTGCGGGACCGCCCCACCGACTGGACACCGCTGGCCATCTCCCGGAAGCCGGAGGAGCCGGCGGAGCTCGAGATCGGTCCGCCCGAGCTGTCGGAGGAGGAGTTCCGCCTGCTGGACCGGTTCATCGCGCGAGCCCAGGATCTCGCACCAGCGGCACTCTCGAAGATGACCGGGGACCTGCTCGAGCGGTTCCAGCAGTGGATCCCGCGGTCGCCGGACGGGATGACGGGTCTGACGATGTTGCTCGAGCTGGAGCGCTCCCGGCGACGCGGGAAGTTCAGCACGCGGGCGCGGGCGGGGATGGTGGGGCGCGTCGCGGTGACCGGGGAGCGGTTCGTGGAACGGCGCCGGGACCGGTGGGAAGCGTTCCGGAGCGTGGCGCTGCGCATCGAGCAACAAGGAGTGCGCGGTCTGCCGGCGGACGAGATCCCGGGATTCGCGGCCCGATACCGAGAGGTCGCCGCGGACCTGGCCCGCGCGCGCACCTACGGCGTCGACCCCCAGGTCATCGAGTATCTCGAACGCCTGGTGTCCGCCGGGCACAACGCCCTGTATCGCTGGCGCGGGAAGGACCGGACGCCCTGGTGGCGTTACCTCAGCCGCGACTTCCCCGCGGCCGTGCTGCAGTCGTGGCGCTACGTCCTGGTGTCATTCCTCTTGTTCATGGTGCCTGCGGTATCCGGGTATGCCCTGCTCCGCGCCCGCCCCGATCTCGCGGACGACCTGGCGAACCCGGTGCTCGTCAACCGGGCGCAGGAGGCGGCGGACCGGGAAGCCCGCGGTATCGGGTACGCGCAGTCGCCCGATCAGGAGCTCCCGGTCATCGCGGCCGCCATCATCACCAACAACATCAACGTCTGCTTCATGGCCTTCGCCGGCGGCCTGGCCCTCGGTCTCTGGACCATCGTCTCGCTGACGTTCAACGGCTTCGAGCTCGGCATGGGATTCGGCGTATTCGCGAACTACCACGCGGCCGGATACCTGGGGACGTTCATCGCGGGGCACGGCGTACTCGAGCTGACCGCCATCTTCATCTCGGGTGGCGCGGGGCTGCGATTGGGTCATGCCCTGATCGCGCCCGGTGACCGCACGAGGCGGGACGCGCTCGTCGTGGACGGGCTCATCGCGGCGAAGATGATCGGGATGGTGATCGTGCTGCTCTGCATCGCGGGGACCATCGAGGGGCTGCTCTCGGCCAGTGACGCGCCGGCGGTCTTCAAGTTCCTGGTGAGCGGGACTTCTGCGGTCTTCCTGGGGCTCTATCTGGCGAACGGGTGGCGGCACCGCGTCGAGGCGGGCCAGCGGAGCCAGCCCGGGCGCTCCGCCATCGCGTAGCGGCGGATCCCCCTCCCGCGCCCCAATCGCCGGCGGGCGCGAAGCCCGAACCGCGGGCCATGTCTTCGGCTCAGCCGCGCCTGTCCTGGAGGATGTCGCGCATCCGGCGCGCGAGTCCCTCGATGTGCTTGAGCGATTCGACGAGCTCGGCGTCCAGCTGGGCTTCGTTCAACAGCAGCAGCTGTGTCTCGGCCAGGATGGCCGAAAGCGGGTTGGCCAGGTCGTGGCGGAGCTTCGCGATCGGGTCGTCGGCCAAGTCGCGGCCTAGAGCAAAGACCGGTAGAGGTCCCGCAGGTGATGATCCCGCAGGTCCCGCACCGATTGCCAGAGATCAGGTTCGTTGGCGGCGCAGAAGATTTCCGCCGTCGCGCGCTCGTGTTCGGTATCCGGCGCCCCGAAATGAATGCGCCCCCGCCACGTGCCATCTTCGCTCCGACGGACCGCGAGACGGACGGTGACACCTTGCCCTTCGAATTTTATGGGGGGGAGATCATGAACGACGGCTGGGCGCTCGTCGGGAGAACTGTATCGTGCCGGTAAGGCGGGCATCGTACCCGTGCGCTGGTTTGGCCCAAGATAAAAGAAAGTGCTGGCGGCGCAAGAGATTAGAAGGGTCGGGGAACGAACGTGACGACGAAAAGGATCAGGGACAGGATGGCCATCGCCATCCGCGCCCGCGGGAGCGGCCGCTCGCCATCGAGCACCGCCGGGTGAGCGAGTCGCCCACGCGACATCAGCACGATCAGGACGGCCCAGACGATCCACCCCTGCCAGGTGAACCACCCCAACACGGCCAGCGCGCCCCAGAACAGGAGTGCCAGCCTCCCGTGGAGCCTCGGCGCCGCCGCGTACAGCGCGTGGCCGCCGTCCAGCTGCGCGAGCGGGAGGAGGTTCAGCATCGTGACGAACATCCCGATCCATCCGGCGAACGCGAGGGGTGAGAGCACCACGCCGCCGGAGCCACCGAGGACAAGCGCCCGCACCCCGCTGACGAGGAGCGACGAACCGATGGGCATGGTGTCGCTGCCGACGTTGAGCAGCAGGTTCGAACCGGGCGCGAGGTTCGGCAACGGAGTGGACAACCGCATCCCGGCGATCAGCACCGGCAGGGCGACCACGAAGCCGGCGAACGGACCCGCGACTCCGATGTCCAACAGTTGACGCCGGTCACTCAGAATGGTGCGTATGCGGATGAACGCACCGAGGGTGCCGATGATCGAGATGAGAGGCGCGGGGATGAAGAACGGCGGCGACGCGTTCACACCGTGCCGCCGGGACGCAAAGTAATGGCCGAGCTCGTGGGCGAGCAGAATGCTCAGGAGAGGGATCGAGAACGGGAGCCCGGAGGCCCAGGTACGCCAGAAGCGGGCGCTGGGGTGCGCAAGCGAGGTGAGCAGCCCGAGCACACCGTAATAAGGAAGGCGGCCTTCGAGCACGGCACCGGAAAGCGTGACACTCGCAAACGTCAGCACAAACAGCGCGGTGTGCAGCCACCAGCGCTCGCCGCGACGCGGTCTGACCAAGGTGAGAATGAGGTGGCGTCCGTCGGATTCGTCGGACCAGTAGTAGGGGCCGCGCCACGTCTCGAGCGCGTCCCGCAGCTGCGGGGACGGCGCTGCATGCGCCGGATGTACAAGCGCATCAACGACTTCACGATCGGGCAGTGACGTGGACACGGCCCGCTCGACGAACGACATCAGGCTCATGGGCACCCTTGACGCCTCGGGTCGGGGCCTCTACTATAAGTCACTGGCACGCCTACAGATACCCAAGCACCCTCTTTTACAACACACAAACCGCGTTCACTCCCCCGATTGCAGGGGGTTCCCCCCGCCGTACATCGCTTACCGGAGCCGAAGCACACGTGGACATCGCTGAACTCAAGAGAAAATCCGTCGCCGAGCTGCACGCGATGGCCGAGAGTCTGAACATTCAAAACTACTCGGGGATGCGAAAGCAAGACCTGATCTTCCGCATCGAGCAATCACTGCTCGACACCGATACGGTGCTGCGCGGCGAAGGGGTGTTGGAGATTCTGCCGGAAGGATACGGCTTCCTTCGCAGCCCCGACTGGAACTACCTGTACGGCCCCGACGACATCTACGTCTCTCCCTCGCAGATCAAGCGTTTCGACCTCCGCACCGGCGACACCATCCTGGGCCAGGTTCGTCCACCGAAAGAAGGTGAACGGTACCTCGCACTGCTCAAAGTCGAGAACGTCAACGGCGAGGAGCCCGAGAAGGCCAAGCACCGGGTCGCGTTCGACAACCTGAGACCCCGGTATCCCGAAGAGCGGATTCGCCTCGAGCGGAAGGACGGCGACCTCTCGATGCGGGTGATGGACATTCTCTGCCCCATCGGGAAGGGCCAGCGCGGGTTGATTGTGTCGCCGCCCAAGGCCGGCAAGACCATCCTGATGCAGAAGCTCGCCAACTCCATCATCGAGAATCATCCCGAGGTCTACCTCATCGTGCTGCTCATCGACGAGCGGCCCGAAGAAGTGACCGACATGGAAGAGAACGTGAAGGGCGCGGAGGTCATCTCCTCGACCTTCGACGAGCCCGCCGACCGCCACGTGCAGGTAGCGGACATGGTGATCGAGAAGGCGAAGCGCATGGTCGAGCACGGCAAGGACGTCGTGATCCTGCTCGACTCCATCACCCGTCTGGGCCGAGCCCACAACGTGGTGGTCCCGCACTCGGGCAAGATTCTTTCGGGCGGCGTGGACGCCAACGCACTCCAGAAGCCCAAGCGGTTCTTCGGCGCCGCGCGCAACATCGAAGGAGGCGGGTCGCTCACGATTCTGGCCACCGCCCTGATCGATACGGGCTCCAGGATGGACGAAGTCATCTTCGAAGAGTTCAAGGGCACCGGCAACATGGAAGTGATTCTCGACCGCCGGATCGCCGACCGCCGGGTGTATCCCGCCATCGACGTCCAGCGGACCTCCACCCGGAAGGAAGAGCTCCTCCTGGCCAAGGACGAGCTCAACAAGGTCTACCTCCTCCGCAACTTCCTGGCGGACATGCCGCCCGTGGAAGCGATCGAGTTCCTGCTCGAGCGGATGAAGCGCACCAAGACCAACACCGAGTTCTTCGCGACGATGGCCCAAGGGTGAGCGAGGGGATGGGCCGGCTCTTGGGCGTCGACTGGGGCGAAAAGCGGATCGGCCTCGCCCTCTCCGACGAATCCCGGACGCTGGCCCAGCCCCTCGACACCCTCACTCGCCGGCCCGGCAAGCGCTTCCCCATGGCGGCGCTGCAGGCGCACCTCGCCACCCACGCAGTGACCGGCATCGTGGTCGGACTTCCCCTCGACGCCGCGGGGGCCGAAGGCGAAGCCGCGACGGCCGCCCGGCAGCTGGCTGACGACATCGCCCGGCGCACCGGCCTCCCCGTCGCCCTCTGGGATGAGCGCTTCACAACGGCCCGGGTGCTGGGCGCGGTCCGGGAGATGGGCGGGAAGACCCGGGGGCGAAAGGGCGATGTCGACGCGCTCGCGGCGACCCTGCTCCTGCAGCACTACCTCGACGCCATGCGCGGGAGTGCCGTGTGAAGAAGCTCATCGCCCTCGTCCTGGCTGTTCTGCTTGCCGGGTGCTCTACCACCCCCGCCCGTGGCCCCCAGATCGACGTGACCGTTCCCCACGGTGCGACGCTCGACGTCGCGATGGACTCCCTGTCGGCGCGTGGCGTGATCGCCCATCCGTTCTGGTTCCGGATCTACGCACGCCTCGTCGGTCTCCGGTCGAATCTCAAGAGCGGGACGTACGCCTTCCACGAAGATGAGACGTGGCGAGTGATCACCGAAGCGCTGTCGACGGGGCGCGGCGCGCTGGTGCACTTCACCACGCCGGAAGGACTGATGGCCACGGAAGTCGCCGACCTGGCCCAGAGCCGGCTCGGCATCCCCCGTGATTCCTTCCTCCTGGCCATTGCGGACCCGGATCTCAAGTCCGAGCTCGGCCTGCCGTCCAGCGCACCGACGGTGGAGGGGTACCTCTACCCCACCACGTATCTCGTGCCTGCGAAGATCGGCGCGCACGACCTGGCGCGCGCCATGGTGCGCGAGTTTCTGGGACAGTGGGACTCCGTCTGGACGGCGACGCTCGACTCGCAGCACCTGTCACGACAGGCGATCGTCACCGTGGCGTCGATCGTCGAAGCCGAGGTGCGGTACGACCCGGATCGGCCCTATGTGGCGGCGGTGTACCTGAATCGACTGCGACGGGGGATGAAGCTCGAAGCGGATCCGACGGTGATCTATGCGTATGGACACCGGCTCAAGCGGGTCTTCGAAAAGAATCTCCTGATCCGGTCACCGTACAACACCTACCTGCACGCGGGACTTCCCCCCGGACCCATCGCGCAGCCCGGGCATGCGAGTCTGGACGCGACCATTCATCCGGCCGACGTGCCCTATCTCTATTTCGTTGCGCAGCCCGACGGGAAGCACATCTTCTCGGTGACCTACGCGGAGCACCTCGCCGCCATCCAGAAGGTCAAGCGACTGAAAGCCGCAGCTCGCGCGAAGCGCGCTCCGGGTCATCAGACGCCAGCACCGACGCGATAACCGCGACGCCTGCCGCGCCTGCTCGCCTGATCGCGGCGGCGTTGTCCTTGGTGATGCCCCCGATGCCGAGCACGGGCAGGCCTGCCGACGCGAGGCGGGCCAGCCTCCCGAAGCCCTCCGGGCCCAGGGGGGCCCCGGCGTCCGTTTTGCTCGCCGTGGCGTAACAGGGACCGATACTCCAGTAGTCGGCGCGAGGATCGGCGGCCTCGGCTTCCGCCGGCGAGCCCACGGAAATGCCCACGATGAAACCGGGCGGCAGGTGTGCAGCGAGGGCCGTGGCGGGCAGGTCGTCCTGACCCAGGTGCACGCCCGCGGCACCAACCGCCAGCGCGACGTCGAGGCGGTCGTTGACCAGCACCGGGACGGAGAGGGCGCCTACGAGGGCCCGCGCGACAGTCGCCACTTCGCGCGCCGGGGCGGGCTTCCAGCGGACCTGGATGGACGTCGCGCCGCCGGCCACGGCCCGGCGACACACCTCCACCACATCCCGCCCCTTGAGAAGCGAGGCGTCCGTGAGCACCATCAAGCGCACCCGATCAACGAGCATCGATTGACCACCCGGATTCTGCGGGGGCTGCGCGGCGCCACGACGGCGACCGCCAACACCTCCGACGCCATTCTCACTGCGACGGCCGAGCTCCTCGCCGCACTGCAGGAGGCGAATGCCTTCGCCCCTGAGGACATCGAGAGCGCCATTTTCACGTCGACCGCCGACCTGACCGCCGAATACCCGGCGCGCGCGGCCCGGAATCTGGGCTGGACCGGCGCCCCGCTCCTCGGGGCGCAGGAAGTGCCGGTGCCCGGGGGCGTGCCTCTCTGCATCCGTGTCCTCCTTCATTTCTACACGACGCGGAAGCCGGGCGCGCTCAAACATATCTATCTCCGGGGGGCGGCCGCTTTGCGCCCTGATCGGTCGACATGAACGTCGCGATCACCGCGAAGGGCGCCGCGCGGTGGCGTGCCGGTCATCCCTGGGTCTACCGGTCCGATGTCGCCGAGGAGCCGGGCGACCAGGCTGGGATCGTCCGGGTCACCGACCGGAAGGGCAAGTACCTCGCCCGCGCGCTCTACTCACCGAAATCGGAGATCAGGCTGCGCCTCCTGACCACGGAGGACGTCGAGATCGACCGGGAGTGGTGGCGGTCACGAATTTCGGCCGCGGCGGCCAAGCGCACCGGCATCGACGCCACGGCGTGGCGGGTGGTGCATGGCGAGGGCGATGGATTGCCGTCACTCGTCATCGACCGGTACGGCCCGTATGCCGTCGCGCAGCTCCTGTCGGCGGGCGTCGAAGCGGCTCGCGAGGAGATCGGCGCCGCCATTCAGGATGTGCTCCATCCGGAGGGGATCCTGCTCCGAAATGACGCCGCTGTACGGCGACACGAGGGCCTTCCCCTCGAAGTGTCGCTGCTTTCCGGCGCGGTACCGGAATCCGTCGAGGTCATCGAGGCGGGCGTGAAGTATCTGGCGGCACCGTGGCAGGGTCAGAAAACGGGCGGGTTTCTCGATCAGCGTGAGAACCGCGTGATGCTGGCGGCGCACACGAAGCCGGGTGGCCGCGCCGCCGACTTTTTCGCCTATCACGGCTCCTTCACGATTCACCTGGCGAAGGTGGCGGGATCGGTGCTGGCGGTGGACTCGAGTGCCGAGGCGCTGGCGCGGGGCGCGAAGAACGTCGCGCTGAATGGGTTTGGCAATGTGACGTGGAAGGAAACCAACGTCTTTGATCTCCTGCGGGAACTGGAGGGGCGAGGTGAGGCCTTTGACACGATAGCTCTGGACCCGCCGGCGTTCGCGAAGACCAAGGCCAGCGTCGACCGCGCCCTCGCGGGTTACAAGGAGATCAACCTCCGCGCAATGCGGTGCCTCGCACCTGGCGGTGTCCTGTTTACGTGCTCTTGCTCGTATCACGTGCACCGTCGCGACTTCGAGGCCATGCTCCTGGAAGCAGCGCAGGACTCCGGCCGGAGGCTCGAAGTCCTGCGCTTCACGGGTCAGTCCTCGGACCACCCCGAGATCCTCACCATCCCCGAAACCGGCTATCTCAAGGGCGCCCTCTTGCGGCGGGTATAGGTCGTTTCGAAAACGACCTGGTTGTCCTTCTCCCAGATCTGCTGAACCTGCGACGGCCCCCGGCGGATCACCAGCATCCGGTTCCCCTCGGCCAGAAATTCCGCCGTATCGCCCCTCACCATACCTCGGTCAAATACGTGTGCCCGCCCCTCGTTGTCCGCGAAAAACGCCTTCCAGGTCTTGCTGTCGGCACTGTACGCAAAAACGTTTTCACCCTGGTGATTCCCGGCGATCCATGTTTCCGTGAACACGCATCGGTCCATGGAGACGGACACCTGGCTGGTTCCCGTCGAGTCCGCCCAGTTCCCGATCCAGAAGTCCAGCTTTCTGACTTCGGGGTTGGAGTTGCACGACACGAACAACGCGATGAGTTGAAGCCAACCATGCATGGGACATCCTCGGCGTCTGGTGTGTGGGTACGTACGCCGTTGTGTGGTTTTCGCGCTTTCGATACTTTGCCAAGTAATGTCGGAATTACGACACGCGGCCCCTGAACCGCTGGGCACCACAGGTGCCGACGTCCGGACGTGGACTCGAGACTATCCGGCACAGTACCTCATCCCGGCGCACTATCACGACCGGGATCAACTCGTCCACGCGAGCCGTGGCGTGATGACGGTCGGCACAGGAGCGGCGACCTGGGTGGTCCCCCCGCGCCGCGCCGTCTGGGTGCCCGCCGGGGTGTCACATCAAATCACGACGTCGGGGGTCGTCGAGATGCGCACTCTCTACCTGCGCTCCCGGACCGTCCCGAAAATGGAGTTGGGCGTCGTCAGCGTCACACCACTTCTGGAAGAGCTGATTCTGGAGGCGTGTCGAGCGGGAGAACTACACCGACGGATCAAGCGCGACCGGCACCTGATCGACTTGATCGTCGACCAGCTGCGTGCCATTCAGATGGTTCCCCTGCAACTCCCTTATCCGCAGGATCCCAGAGCCCAGAAGGTGGCCCACGCGATCCTTGCCTATCCCGAGCCCGGGGCCTTGGAGGACCTCTGCGACTACGCCGGCGCCAGCCGGCGCACCATTGAGCGCCTGTTCGTGTCGGAAGTCGGGATGGGATTGGGCCGCTGGCGGCAGCAGGCGCGGCTGATGCACGGGATGCGGCTTCTGGCGGAAGGTGCCAAGGTGAGTCACGCCGCGCTGGAGGCCGGCTACGCCACCCCCAGCGCCTTCATCTCGATGTTCCGCAAGGCGCTGGGGGTGACGCCTACCGAATGTTTCCGATCCACTCCGAAATCGTCGTGACCACCTTCGGATCGACGGGCACGGTCGGATCCACGTAGGTCGGCGCTTCCGCCATCCGATCCTTGCTCGCCGCGACTTTGAACATGTGGGTATCCCCCGCGAAGATCACGAGAGTCGATTTCGGATCTGCCGCGTGGAGCACCTCGGCATCCGCCACCGTGACCTGTAGGTCGTAGTCACCCTGCAGGACCAGTACGGGGCAATGCAACTGTCCGACTTCCTTCGCATCGAAGGCCATCATCGATCGAAGGTAGTTCCGCAGCGCGGGGACGAAGAGTGACGCGAGGTAGCTGGGCACCGGCGGGTCGCGTCCGGCGAGATAGGCCGTCATCGACGTGTCGTACATCTTCAGGGTGTTCGAGTCGAGCTGAGCCGCCAGCTGCTCCCGCAGGACCGTCGCGAACGGGCGTCCCATTCCTGCCATCGAGACCACTCCCGCCACCGGCGCGCCATCGTGCGCGGCCATGATGGAGAGCGCGCTCCCTTCGCTGTGGCCCACCAGGATCACCCTCGAGAAGCGGTGATCCGCGTGCAGAGAGTCGGCCAGGTTCCGGACATCGTTGGCGTAGTCCTGCATGGTGGTCCGGGCCACGACCGCGGAATCCATGGCGCCCCGGGAGGCGGCGATGCCCCGCTTGTCGTACCGCAAAGAAGCGATGCCCCGCTCCGCCAGGCGCCACGCGAGCTGGGCGTAGGTGTTGCTGCGGATTCCGGCCGGAGAGTTGGCATTCCGGTCGGTCGGACCGGAGCCCGCCACGATGAGGACCACCGGCACGGGGCCGGTGGCGCCCTGGGGAACCGTCAAGGTGCCGTACAGCGTCCATCCCGACGAGGTCGCGACGAACGGGCTCTCGACCGCGGCCCCCGGGGCCACGGTATCGGCCTTCTGCTGCGGCGCCTGGAGTAGTGCGAGACTAAGCGCGATCACCGTGCTCTCCCTTCCACAACAGGTAGGACTGCACCACCGGCGTCAGGGCCGTCACGACGATGGTCCCGATCATGACCGGCAGGACGTTGCCGAGTGGGGTGATGCCTTCGATCAGGAGCGCGCATCCACCGAGCAGGAATACGAACCCGCCGGTCCGGTGCGTCTTCCGCCACACGGTGTCCGACGACAGGGTCCAGGGGGTCCGGATGCCCACGAACCAGTTCGGTTCCACGCGGGGCAGGACGTTTCCCAAGGCGATGAAGAGGACGCCGAGGCCAAGGGGGAGCACGCGCGTCATCGACACGCCGTAGCCGACGCCGTACGCGAGCACCATGAGATGGACGATGCCCAGAAACAGGATGACGGCGTTCGCGATCACCCAGTACGTGTCGGCGAACTTGGCGTAGTTGGCGCGGCGAGGATCGAGCGCCGGCAGGACCTGGAACAGCAGGGTCAAGCCGATCATCATCCCCGGCGCCAGCAACGCGCCGAAGGCCCGGGACGAGTAGCCGTTGATGTGGCCACTGGCGTCCCAGTGCGTCGCCATGTGCGGGGGGAGTTTGTCCCACGCGAGCCACGTGGCCACCAGAGCCAGCGCGGCGATTACCAGGCCGAACCATCGGCTACGCATCAGCTCCTCCCGAGAACGTTTTCACGAGATACCGGGCGATTTCCTGGAAAACCGTCGTGTTCAGCCGGTACCGCATGTGCTGCCCCTCCCGCTCCACCGCGACGAGCCCGGCGTTTTTGAGGACGCCGAGGTGGTGCGACACCGAGGCAAACGCGATCGGAAACTCCTCCGCCAGCTCGCCGGCCGTGCGGTCCCTCGCGGCCAGGAGCTCGAGGATCTTCCGTCGCGTGGGGTCGGCCAGGGCCTTGAACAGGTGATCGCGCATTGATGAGATATTTAGGTAAACGTCTAAGCATTGTCAAGCTTGAATTGGCGCGCCCCGCTTACAAGGTTGCTCAGGTGCCGAATTCCACTGCCGTTCGCCGGGTGCTGACCGGCATCCTGGTCGCCAACCTGGCCGTGGTCCTGGTGAAAGTCGGCGTGGGTCTGGCGTCCGGATCCCTGGGGGTCTTGGGGAGCGCTCTAGATTCGGCCATCGATTCGGCCAACAACGTTCTCGCTTTGATCGTGACCGCGGTCGCAGCGAAAGCCCCCGATGAGGAGCATCCCTACGGGCATGGGAAATTCGAAACGCTGGGCGCTCTGGCCCTGGTGGGATTTCTCTGCGTCTCCTCGTTCGAGCTGCTGCGGGGTGCAGTGAACCACCTGACCTCCGGCGGCCACCCCCTGCCCGTGACCAACACCCAGGTCGGCGTCCTCGCGGCGACACTGGTGGTGAACGCGGGGGTGGCCCGGTACGAGCGACGGCGCGCGACTGAGCTGCAGAGCGAGATCCTGCTGGCCGACTCCGCGCATACCAGTGCCGACGTCCTCATCACCGCGGGCGTCGTCGTCGCGCTGCTCCTGGCGCGGCGTGGCTGGTGGTGGGCTGACCCGATCATCGCGATCCTGGTGGTCGGCGCCATCCTGTCGGTGGCCTACCGGGTGCTGGTACGGACGGTGCCGGTGCTGGTGGACGAGCGCGTCCACCCGCCGGAGCGCATCGCGGAATGTGCCCGGGGCGTCCCGGGAGTCTGTGACACGTATGACATCCGGTCGCGTGGCAGCGCCAATGGGCGCTACGCGGAACTGACGATTTCCGTAGACGGCGGCGCCACGGTCGCCCAAGCCCACCAGATTGCGGACCAGGTCGAAGCCCGGTTGAAGGAACAGCTCGACTTTCACGGCGTCACGGTGCACGTCGAGCCATGCTGAACACCGTCGCGCAAGGTTCTCCGCACGCCACCGGGCCCACCCGGCGCCCGCCGCGATCACAAAAGCAGGAGTATCAGGAATTCCTGCTCCAGCGCATCGAGGAGTACAAGAACACCGTCCCGCGTGAGGAACTGCTGCGCATCGGCGATGAGGCGGTGCGAGAGCTCGAGTCGGGAGAAGGTCAGTACCTCCTCACCGAGGTGCTCCTCCTCGAACACGTCGACCGGATCATTTCACGCCGGCTCAAGTTGCCGTCGTTCCGGCGCTGGGCGCAGAACCACCGCGCCCTGCGCACGGCGCAACGCGAGCCGACCCACTGGGGGCTCGAGGCGAGCGATCCCGTCGCGCAGGGCGTGAAGCGGCTGGAGGCGGGAGACCTGGTGCTGGTGGTGGGCGCCGCGGCGTTGCCACACGCGCTCTTCGTCGCCGCGCACGACGCGGAAGTCTTTCTCCTCGACCAGGAGCTTGGAGCGGTGGAATCGGCGGAAGGACGCGCCGTGTCCGAACAGCTCGCCGGTCGCTTTCAGGCGCTCGTCGTGAACTTCGGCGGATGGCTCCCCGACTTGCGTCCGGCACTGACCGTCATCGAACCGAACGCCCTGGCGACCGCGGATGCCGGGGACCGCGAGAACCTGGTCCGCCGCCTTCAGGCCTGCACCCGCTCGGGAGGCGTTCACGTCATCCTGAGCGTCGATCCCGATGGACCGGGGGTGCTGCCCCTCGCGCCCGATGCGGTCCAGAGCCTGTACGGCGAGTGGCAGGTGGAGCGCCGGAAGCGACGCGGCCGGGGAGAAGGGTTTGTCGCTACCAAGCCGATGCGTCAAAGCGACACATAGCTACGCGTGTCAGATTGACGAATCGCGCTCCTACGATGTTTAGTAACTACAGATAATACAACAACTTAAAAAGCGCTCCGACTGGCAGGTGTCTTGCTTTGGGAGGCGGCATGACCAGCCTCCCTCTGTACCTGGAAGACGAGCCGATTGGAATCATTCTCCGGATGGGGCGCGAAGCGCTCAAGCCGGCGAAGATCTGGGCCTACGTATGGTGCGCGGACGGGGAAGCCGGCGAGGATCACCCGCACCAACACTTGCCACTCGATCGCCAACGCTGAAAATCCGAGGGCCGGCTCACCGCCGGCCCTTCGTTTTTCCTACTGCGTCGCCACCTCGAACGTCGTCTCCGCCGAGTAATCCGTCACCTCGCACAGCCAGACCCGAAGCTTGTAGTGCCCCGGAGCGAACGTCACCGAGTCGGGAATTGCCACGGCTTCCCGCACAGTCGCGCTCAGGTTGATTTGCAGGCTGGTGAGATAGGGGCCCACCGTCCACGCCCCCGTCCAGATCGGCTCGACACTCCGGTCACTGGGAAGCACCGAAGCGCAAATCACCTTGTTGTTGTGGAACGAGAAATCGATCGGCGCGTCCGAGTGATTGGTGATGGCGTACGTAATCACCGGCCGTGTCCTTCCCGAGGATGCGGAATCCGCGTAGACGATCTTGTTCGGCAGGATGCCCACCGACACCTCGGCGTGCTCCATGAAGGTCCGCTGCACACTGCGGTCCCCTTCACCCGGAACGTTCATCAATTTCACGTTTCCCACGGCGAGTACCGGATGTCCGGCGTCATCCGCCTGCAGCTTGCCCCGGAGCTCGGCGTACCGGTTTTCGTCACGGTCGATCCGGCCCAGGCTTCCGGCGAGATGCAGAAAGTTGAAACGGACGCGAGCGACTTGCGCGGGCACCGGCAAGAACAGTCCCCAGGTCGACCCCGTGTCGCGCATGACAATGCCGCGAAACGAGACCGTGGTATCGGGGACTTGAGCCGTCGCGGAGAGCGGACCGGCCATCACTGCCGCAGCAATGGCAACTGCACACCGAATGCGCCTCATGGGACCACCCCTTCCCGGCCTTCGGGTACCCCTTAACTTGGCCCCCATGCAAGCCATCGTCAAAGAGACCCGCGCACCCGGGCTGACCGTCAAGACCGTTCCCGATCCCGCGCCCCCCGCGGCCGGCGAAGTCCTGATCGCCGTCAGGCACGCCGGGGTCTGCGGCACCGATCTCCATATCGCGGATTGGGATGCCTGGGCCTCCGGACGCATGCATCCCCCCACAATAATCGGACACGAATTCGCCGGTGAAATCGTGAAGGTCGGGCCGGGCGTCACCGAGCTCTCAGCTGGGCAGCTGGTCACCGCCGAAGGCCATATCATCTGCGGCCACTGCTTGCAGTGCCGGACCGGTAACGGCCACATCTGCAAGAACACACGGATCATCGGGGTGGATCGGGATGGGGCCTTTGCCCACTACATCGTGATGCCCGCGAGCAACGTCCTGACGCTCGACGGCATCCCGACCGAAATCGGCGCGATCATGGATCCGATGGGAAATGCGTTTCACACGGTCCTGACCGCCGACATCCCGGGGAGCACCGTATTTGTGGTCGGCTGCGGTCCCATCGGATGCTTCGCGGTCGGCATCGCGCGTGCGGCCGGCGCGGCCAAGGTGATCGCCTCCGACGTCAATCCGAAGCGGCTCGCCCTCGCCGCCAAGATGGGAGCGCACGTCACCATCGATGCCAAGAAGGAAGACGTGACCAAGGCGGTGCTCGCAGCCACCGGTGGCGAAGGAGTCGACGTCGTCTGCGAGATGAGCGGCATCCCGAGCGCTCTGCACCAGGCGTTCGCCACCGTGCGCATGGGCGGTCGCGTGCAGCTCCTCGGCATACCCAAAGACCAGGTACCGATCGATTTCGCGAACGAAATCATTTTCAAGGGGATCACCGTCTACGGCGTCGTGGGGCGCAAGATGTACGAAACCTGGCACCAGATGCGCCGCTTCCTGTCGGCCGGACTGTTCGACCCCCGCCCCGTCATTACGCACCGCTTCCCGCTCGCCAAAATCGACGACGCCCTCGCTGCCATCCGCTCCGGGGACGCCGGCAAGGTGATCCTGGAGATCTCATGAGCCTCGCCTCCCGCCTCGCAGCCGAACTCCAGCAGTTTCAGAAAGACGGCGTCTACAAGCGCCTGAACTACATCGACTCGCCGCAGGGTGCCCGCGTGAAGATGGAAGGGCGCGGGGACGTCGTGATCCTGTCGTCGAACAATTACCTGGGCCTCTGCAACGTCCCTGAGGTGGTCAAGGCAGGCCGGGATGCCCTGGACCGGTACGGCGCGGGCACGGGGTCGGTGCGCTTCATCTGCGGAACCTTCACGGTACACCGGGAGCTCGAGCAGGCGCTGGCCCGGTTCGTCGGGTGTGAATCATCCCTCTCATATGTGAGCTGCTGGAACGCGAACGAAGGCCTTTGCCCCACCCTGCTCACCGAGCAGGACATCGTGATCTCGGACCAGCTGAACCACGCGTCGATCATCGACTCCATCAGGCTGGCGAAGGCCATCACGAAGTGCCAGACGGCCGTCTACAAGCACTCCGACATGGCCGATCTCGAGGACCGGCTGAAGGCGGCGTCGGGAGCGCGGCTGCGGGTGATCTTCACCGACGGCATTTTCTCGATGGAAGGGGACATCGCCCGTCTCCCGGAGATCGTGGCGTTGGCCAAGAAGTATGACGCGGTGGTCGCCATGGACGACTCCCACGCCACGGGTGTGCTGGGGAAGACCGGACGCGGCACCGCCGAGCATTTCGGGATGCTGGGACAGGTGGACATCATCACGTCGACCCTGGGGAAGGCGCTCGGGGGCGCGGCAGGTGGGTTCACCGCCGGTCCCGCCTCCTTGACCGACTACCTCACCCAGCGCTCGCGGCCCCAGCTCTTCAGCAACGCGCTGCCGCCGACCGTTGCGGCCAGCGCGCTCGCCGCCGTGCAACACGCGGAGCGGCACCCGGAGCTGGTGACGCGTCTCCACGAGAACGCCAAGTACTTCCGTGGCCGCCTCGGTGAGCTCGGCTTCAAGCCGCTGCCGGGTGAGACCCCGATCGTGCCCGTGATTCTTGGCGAGACATCGAAAGCGATTCAGATGAGTGAGATGTTGTTGGCCGAGGGAGTGTTCGTGACGGGCTTCGGCTATCCGGTGGTGCCACAGGGGCACGCGCGGGTGCGGTGTCAGATCTCCGCGGCGCATTCGCGAGACGACCTGGACTTCGCGCTGGGTGCCTTCAAGAAGGTGGGTGGTCGGTTGGGGCTGATTTAGGACAAGGCACCATAGCGACAGTGTCACTACAGTCGACACGTTGGGAAGATGGACCTCAAGTAGTTTCGCGATCGGCTGGCTTAACCTACTTGCGCGCAACAGTCTAGATTCCTACCTTCGGAGCCTCTTAGGGAGGTGTCCGATGAAGCCGGTGTCGCGTTTGACCCTTTGTGCCCTCGCGGTGGCGCTCCTCGTGAGCCCCCGCCTCCTGAGCGCCCAAACCACGGGTGGTAGCCACTCCTTCCAGTGGTACTGGGGCGGCGGCGGCGGCGCGTTCATCTACAAGACCAACCTCCAGCCCCTGCACTTCGACCCGATCATCGGGGGGCACTGGTTGATCACCGGGAAGCGGACCGCGCTCTACCTGAGCTACGAGCAGGCCTTCTTCACCAGCTCAGCGGTCGCGCAGATCCAGGATGCGAACTCCGGCTCGGGCGTGCGGAACGTGTCCTTCTCGAATGTCCGCCGTCTCTCCATCGGCGTGATGGCCATTCCGATCGAGGGGCACATTCAGCCCATGATCGGCGGTGGGTTCTCCATCATGCAGATCCTGAACCCGGCCATCGACTGCTCGGGTGCCGACGCCACCACCACCTGCGCCAGCTTCTCCGACTCGAGCCTGGCCGCCCAGGCCGCCAGCGACCAGGCCAGCAAGGCCTTTGCCTGGGGCGCGTTCGGCCTCCAGATCAACTTCGGCCGGTTGGGACTCTACGGCTTGGCCAGCGTGACCTCCTCCGCACAACAGTTCATGCTCGATGGCCCGACCTACAGCGTGGTCGGCGGCATCCGGTATTCGCTCGGTTCTTCGAAGGAAGACATCACCGACCAGAACTGACCCGGAACTCCCTGAGAGTGAGAAAAAGGGGCCGACAGTCCGTCGGCCCCTTTTGATTAGCGGGAGGTCCACCGGGAGTCAGCGATCCAGAAGCGCAGTGGCCAGTCCACGGCCCGGGTAATCCCGATGCGGGGACCCACCGCCACCTTGATCCGGGGCAGGTGCGGATCGCGGAGCAGCCGAAGGGACCCCGCAGCCAGGGACTGCCCATCCTGTCGCCCCGTGACACCCAGGGCCTGGCAAAGCATGGCGGGTCCCGCACAGAGCCGACGGTCGGGAATCCCCCGCCCCCGCCGTTTCCGCATGTTCTCGAGGCCTTCGAGGGGCTCGAGCGCCCGAAGCAACACCGCCGCGGGGAACCCCTCACGCCTCGTGACGGCGTTCATGCACCAGTGCATGCCGTAGGTGAAGTAGACGTACGCCCTCCCGGGAGGCCCGTAGAGCGATTCGACCATGGGAGAGCGGCGGCCCTTCCACGCGTGACAGGCGGGGTCGTCCGGGCCGACGTACGCCTCGGTCTCGACGATGCGACCCACCGTGCGGCGGCCGCCGATGGTCGAAACGAGAAAGTGCCCCAAAAGCCTACGCGCGACCAACGGAGTCGGCCGCGCGTAGAAGTCGTCGGGAAAGGGGCGCCCGGTCAGGCGTTCCCTCCGCCCGTCAGGCCCCGCTTCACCCGCGTCCAGAAGGACTCGCCGGACGCATCAGCCTCCGGCGCCTTTTTCGGAGCCGGGGGGGGAGCATGCGGGGTAGGAGCAGACGGGGCCGCCGGAGACACCTCGGCACGAGGAGACTCCGCGGGGGACCGCTCGCGATGCCCTTCGCCGCCGCCGCTATTCCCGCCACGACCACGTCCCCGGCCGCCGCGACGGCTCCGGCCACCACGCTCACCGCGTTCACCGCGTTCCGGACGCTCAGCTGAGCCTTCGGCGTGTTCGCTGCGAGAGCCACCTCGTGCACCACGGCCACGGCCACCCCGGGGACGATCTCCCCGCTCCGGGCGTTCGCGGCGCTCACTCCCCGCGTTCGAGTCACTGTTGCCGGAAGCCGCCGGAGTCTCAACGGGTCCAACACGTGGCGAGCCCGTCACCGGCGTGTTGATGGGGCGTGGGCCGCCCTTGGAGCCGCGACGGAACCGGGCGCTCCGAGCCGGAACGTGGCCCGCCGGCGTGGAGTACGGCGGAGGCGGCGCCGAGCTCTGGGGCATGGGGGGCTCGTCTTCTTCCTCGTGATAGGACCGCGGCCCGGTAGCTGGCGCCTGCGAGGACGTTTCGTCAGAAGGCGGGGCCGCATGGGCCTTCGCCGTCTGGGCTTTCGGGGCCGCCTCCTCGGGAGCGGGCGTATCCACCGGCTCTTCGTCACGGGATTGTCCCAGTGCCTGCTTCAACAGGCCGAACGCATCGCCGACGAATGAGCTGCGGCGTTCGGTGGGTGCTTCAGGTTCCGGTGCCGCGCCCGGCGACGCCGCCGGAGCCTGGGAGGCCGCCCCGCCCAGAGCGATCTCGAAC